>CAZUYC010000095.1:0-4107 GCA_964624475.1 uncultured Spirochaetales bacterium
GCGGCCGCCGGCGCGGCTGCAGGGGCCGCGGGTGCGGCTGCGGCCGGCGCCCCGGCGGGCCGCGCGGCCCGACGAGCCTGCCCGTCCGCCGGTGGCGCCGAGGCGCCGCGCGGACTTCCCCCGTCGCCGCCGCCCTCCTCCTCGCCGCCATCGCGGAACATGTCCGAGATCGCGGCGGTGGTCCGCACCGCGTCGATGAGGGCGTTCTTTTTCGCCTTCTTCAGCGCGACGTTCAGGTCGCCGTCGCTCGCGGCGCCGATGCCGTGGCCCGCGACCCGCCCGCTGGCGTCCGTCAGGACGATCCTGAACGCGACGGTGGGGAGCTGCGTCGCCAGCTTGACGGTCTCCATGATGTCCCGGGCAAGCCCGGGCTCGGAGATGAAGAGTCCGAGGTAGTCCGCGATGCGCTCGGCGCCGGGCTGCCGGAGGCCGGGACGCTGCTTGCACGCGTCGCAGCCCTTCCAGGTGTCGGCCTCGTCGCGCCGCGGGCAGGCGCCGCTGTTCACCTTGCGGTGGATCGTGCTGAAGTGCACGCCGGGCAGCAGCGCCTGCTGGATGAAGGCCTCGAGGTCGGCGCGGCGCTGCGTGCGGCGCGCGATCGGCTCGGCGACTTGGGTGGGTGACGGATCGGGCATGGGCGGCTCCTTACGATTGCGGGCGGGCGTAGACGATGCGTCGGCGCCACCCGTCAGGGGTGTGTGTGCGGTGGACGCGCCAGCCATTGCGGGCGCACTCCCAGTCCAGGACGTCGGTGGGGGTCCACCGGGTCGGTTCGAGCGGCGCCGGCCATCGCGACACGCCGTGCGGCCAGTGGGCCGGGACGGGGAGCGCGACCCGCGTCCGCGCGTACGGCGCGAGCAGGTCCCAATGGTTCGGGCAGAGTCCGGCGGGGTTGTCTGCCGCCAGCTCGTGGCAGCCGTACAGCGCGGCGAAGAGGCAGGGCGTGGTCACGGCTTCGGGGTCTCCGGCGGGGCATGGATCTCGAACGGCCGCATACCGGTCATGCGCGCGATGGTGTCGTTGGCGTGGACGAGGATCTGCTGCAGCGCGACGTGCGCCTTCGCGGCCCCCTGACGCACCAGGATGGCGCCGTACGCCTGCGCGACCAGTGTGGCGGCGGCGGACGCGTACGCGCTCTCGGTCGGCAGGCCGGCGTCCTCGAGGTCCGCGCAGAAGCGCGCGAGCGCGCGGCGGATGATGGCCTCGACCTCGGCCGGCGTCGTTGGCCGGCCGCGCCGGAGTCGCCACCAGAGTCGTCGGATCATGCGGATCATCGCGCGCTCCTTCCGGTCGGGACCGACCTGGCCAGCGAGAGCAGCAGGTCGCGGAATGGCGCCGGCGTCTCGGCGCGCTGGCGATGCGAGAGGTGATGGACGATGCCCTTGCGCCGTGCGCGTCGCCGCTCCTCCGTGGAGTGATAGCCGGGCTCGAGTCGCAGCCGCTGCCCGGACGTGCCCCAGCGCAGCTCCGGGCACCCCGCGCGCACGGCGAACAGCCAAGTCGCCTTGCGCGCGGGGTGCCCGTAGTGCCCCTGCTCTACGCAGCAGGTCCAGCCGCCGGCGCTGGCGATCCATCCGCCGGACCGCGGGGGGGCGGTGATCCCGTGTGCGGCCCAGGCCTTCGAGTCGGCGGGGTGCTCGAGCACGCCGCCGTACGTCAGGACAGCCCGTAGCGCGGCCGCGAAGCATCCGTCGTCATCGCCGAGCTCGTACTGCCCGTGGTGCGACGGGCCGCCGCTCCAGTACCGGCCCCACCTGGCGCACGGCGGATGTGCGACCACGGCGTGCGGGCCGGCGTACGCGCGGGCGTCCCTGGGCTCCGGCCATGGATCAACGCCCGGAAGATTTGCGTATGGCCCTTTTTCGAGAACGAACAGGGCCGCGACCATGGGTCCCATCACGCCCCTCCCGGCCGGCCCGCAAAGCCGGCGACGATGTCGACGCTCTCCGCGATCTGGTGGAGCTGCGCCCACTGCCGCTCGCTGAGCGTCCCGCCGCTCCCGAGGCTCGCGAGCGCGTGGCTCGCGAAGTCCTCCGCGAGCGGGTCCTCGAGCAGACGGTCGCGCAGGATCACCTCGAGCCGCGCCAGCGTCGTGAGGTCCTCCGCAGACTTCGGCCCCCGGCGCGCCCCGATGGGGTCCTGCAGGACGACCGCGGCCTGCGCGGTCTTGCGCGTGCAGATCTCCGTGATCCGGCGGTCGAGCGCGTGGTCCGCGAGGAGGCGGACGATCCGCACCCCGCGGGTCTGGCCGATGCGGCAGAGCCGGTCCTCGGCCTGGGCGTTCGCGGCCGGCGTGACCGACAGGTCCGCGAAGATCGCGAGCGCTCCCGCCGTCAGCGTGAGCCCCACCCCGGCGGCCTGGATCGTGCAGGCCAGCACGTCGATGTCGCCGGCCTGGAATGCGGCGACCGTCGCGGTCCGCGCGGCCGCGGTGTCGTCGCCGGTGATCGTCGCGCTCCGGCCGCTGTCGCCGATCCGGACGGCAGACGCGATGGCGAGCACCGGCGCCCGGTGGGCCGAGAAGACGATGACCCGCTCCTCGAGCTCGCGGTAGTGCTGGACGAGCCGCCCCAGGTGCGGCCACTTCGCGGTCGCGAGCGCCGCCCGGGCGTGCGCGAACTTCTCGAGCGCCGGGATCTTCCTGGCGTTCTCGGTGGACTCCCGGAGCGCCGTCTCGAGGTCGATCCCGGCCGCCTCGAGGGCCGCGAGCGCCGCCGTCGAGAGCGCGACGTCGTCCGCGTCGAGCGGGACGAGCACGTCTTGGTAGAGCTTCGTCGGGAGGTCGGGCAGCACCTCGGCGCGGGTCCGCCGGAGCGCGACTGCGCGGAACGCGGCCGCCGCGCACGGGCGGGGCTGACCCCACTCGATGACCCTGCGCTTCTTGCCGCCGGGGACGTATATCTCCTTCGCCTCGCCGCTGAACGCGTACAACCAGCGGGGCCACCATCCGTCCTCGGGCTTCCCGGGGAGTGCGGCCACGGCCTGTTGCTCGAGGCCCAGCGCGACGAGGACGTTCCAGAGGTCCATCGCGTCTCGCATGATCGGCGTGCCGGTCGCGCCCCAGGTCGTGCCGCCGACGCCGCGGATGGCGTTCGCGAGGCCGCGGAAGCGCTTCGTGCGCTCGGCGTCGGCGCTCTTCCCGTATTGGATTTCGTCGCCGATCAGGATCACCGGCAGCGGTCGCTGCGTGCCCCACGCGCGCATCTCCTTCGCGCTCGCCGTCTCGTCCGGCAGGATGTCGTAGTTCGCGATCGTGATGATCCTGTGCATCGGCCAGCGCCAATTCTTGCGGCCGTCCACGATGAGGGGCTTGTAGTCCGGCCGCCACTTCTCGACCTCGCTGGCCCACGCGCCCTTCACGGCGTTCGGGCAGATGACGAGGACGGCGGCGGCCTCGGGGAGCGCCTCGAGCAACTGCCGGCTTTTGCCCGTGCCGGGATCGTCCCCCAGCAGCGCGCGCGTCCGCGTGCGGAGGTACTCGATCCCGGTGCGCTGGAAGGGGAACAGGTCCATGGCTAGGCCGGCGCGGGGACCTCGGCGTCCGGCGACCCGGGCCGCGAGAGATCGAACATGCGCTGGAAGGCCTGCGGGCTGACGTCCTCGGCCGGCTCCCGATTGAGCGCCCCGTTGATGATCCGCATGAGGGCCCAGTGCTCATGCGTTGCCGTCGACACGTCGTCGCGGTCGAGCAGTCGCTGGCCGAGCCGCGTGAGCTGCGTCCGCAGCATCTGCAGCTCGGTCCCAAGGATCGTCACGGCCGACGTGTGCCGCGCGATCTGGGCGGCCGCGTTCGCGAGGTGCTCCTCGTTTTCGGCCGCCCGCCACACCGCCAGCCACCGCGCCGCCCGCTCCGCCTCGACCAGCGCGACCGCGGCCCGGAAGCACGTCGGTCGGAAGTCCCCGCCCCAGCGGGCGCGGAGGAGCGCCTCGTGCTGCGCGGCCTCGGGCGGGAGGTCGCGCAGCTCGGCGGCCATGTCGCTGGCTGTCGCCACGTCCTGCGCGGTCGGCTCGTCGCCGACGCGCGCGGTCGAGGTCAGGATGTCCCGGAGGATGTCGGCCGTGGTCTGCATGATCGTCTCGTTTCTCCCGCGGTCCGCCGCGGGTCGG
>CAZUYC010000096.1:0-116196 GCA_964624475.1 uncultured Spirochaetales bacterium
CTTCGCCTGGTGGAGATCCCCGGCGCGTACGTGCGGCGGTACGACAAGACGTCCACCGTGCGCGGCCTGCGCGACTCCTGGCGCTATTTCCGGCAGCTCCTCTCGTTCCGCCGGCGCTTGCGAAGCGAGCAGCCGTGAAGGCCTGGCGGGAGGTGGGCCTGGGGCGACTGGCCCGCTTCGGCTTGCTGACCATGGACGCCCGGATCCCGAAGCTCACGAGCTTGAGCTCCCCGCGCTCTTCCAGCTGGGTGCTGTCCAGATCGACGTCCTCGAACCAGGGCGACTCGCTGAGGCCGCGCAGGAAGAGCGCGACCAGCTCGTTGTCGAGGCTCTCGCCCTGCAGCTTGATCGTTCCGCCGTTCGCCTCGAGGCTCGTGAGCCAGGCGCGCTGCGGGATCTTGTCGGCCAGCTCGGCGAGGAGCCGCACCGGCCCCCGCCGGGCGCGATCCAGCCCGTCGATCACGTCGATCTTCTTCTCCAGCTCGCTCTTCTTCTTCTTGAAGGCCTCCACCTGGTCGAGCTGCGGCTTGAAGCGGGCGATGTCCTTCTCCATCTGGTGGATCCGGCCCTCGCTCCGGTCCATTTCGCTACCGAGCTTTGCGTGGACCGCGCCGATGCCGCAGAGGGTCAGGAGGAGCACCAGCGCGAGCTGGAGCACGCTCTGGCGCGCCTCCGCGCGCTTGCGGACCTCGCGAACCGGGAGCAGGTTGATTTCGAGCATCAGGCGCCCGCCCGCCGTAGCGCGAGCCCTACGGCCACGCCGAGCGCCGGCGCGAGGTCTTGGAGGTCGTCGGGATCGAAGCGGGAGGTCGGCACCATCCTCGCCAGCGGGTTCAGCGTCTCGATGCGATGTCCCGTCCGCTCCTGGAAGGCACTCTTGAGACCCGCCACCTTGGCGCTGCCGCCGGAGAGCAGCACGCGGGCGATCCGGCCCTCGGCCGTGGTCGCCCCGTAGAAGTCGAGCGACCGGCTGATCTCGCCGATCACGGTCTCGCTCACGGCGCGCATGGCCTCCTCCACCTCTCGGGGCACCACGTCATGGCTCATCTCGCCGCGCCGGCCACCGAGCTTGATCCGCTCCGCCTCCTCGAAGGAGACGGAGAGCGCCTTCTGGATCTCTTCGGTGTACTGGTTGCCCGCGGTGGTGATGTCGCGCGTGAAGGACGGCGCTCCGTTCGCGACCACGTTGATGTTGACCGTCTGCGCCCCGATGTTGACCAGCGCCACCGTCTCGGAGGCCGAGGCGTCGTAGTTCGCCTCGTAGGCGTTCTCGACGGCGAAGGCGGCGACGTCGATGGCCACCGGGGTGAGCCCCGCCTCCGTGATGACCTGAACGTAGTCGTCGATCAGGTCCTTCTTGGCGGCGACGAGCAGCACGTCCATCTGCCCCTCGCCCCGTTCCTCGAGGATCTGGAAGTCGAGGTTCACCTCGTTCACGTCGAACGGGATGTACTGCTCCGCCTCCCAGCGGATCTGCTCCTCGAGCTCGGCGCGCGTCATCTGCGGCAGGCTCACCTTCTTCACGATCACGGAGTGCCCGGAGACCGCCGCCGCCGCGCTCCGCGTGCGCGTCTTCGCCTTGTCGAGGGCCTCGCGGATCGCATCGACGATCGCGCCGGAGTTCAGGAAGGCGCCCTGGACGATCGCCTCGTTCGGAACGGGAGCGATGCCGAGGTGCGTGAGCTCGAAGCCGCCGCGCCCCTTGGGAGCGAGCTCCACGAGCTTCACGCAAGAGGATCCGATGTCGAGGCCGATCAGGCCCTTGGATCCGAAGCGGGGCAACGAGAGCTTCATGCGCGCCGGTCCTCTGGTCACGCGGCCCCGGGGGCGCCCGTGGGCGTCCCGTCGGCTGCGGCTTCGTCCGGGTCGAAGACCCGGTCCTTGTCGGCGATCGAGAGGTCGAGGGCGAGCAGTATCTTGCGCTTGGTGTCGAGGCGGCAGGGCCGCCCGGCCTCGACGCGGTCGATCGTGAGCGTCGAGAGGCCGGACTTGCGCGCCAGCTCCGCCTTGCTGAGCAGCAGCGACTCGCGGAAGCGCTGCACGTTGTTCCTCGACACCCGACTCCTCCCGCGCCGTCCGGCCGACGCGCCCGCCCGGGCTTCGACCTTCGCGGATATCGGCGGCCCTCGGGGGCGACTTGAGGCGGCTCCGGAGCCCTCGGGGCGGCTACCGCGTCGCTCCGCCCCGCGGCGGGGCCCACCAGGCCCGGGCGTCGCGAACGCCCGGCCCTCACGCCGCGGCGGCGAGCGGCCGATGCGCAGGGGGATGTCGGAGCGCGTGCTGATCGTCGACGACGACGAATCCCTGCGCGAGAGCCTCGAGCTCGTGCTCGCGGCGGAGGGGTTCGAGGTGGTGACCGCACCCGACGGCCCCGGCGCCCTCGCCCGCATCGAGGCCGCGAGCTTCGACGTGATCCTCTGCGACGTGCGCATGCCCGGCATGGACGGGATGGAGCTCCTGCCCCAGCTCGTGCGGCGCCTCCCCGGCAGCACCCTGATCATGATGTCCGCCTACGGCAGCGACGACCTCGCGATCGAGGCGATGAACCGGGGCGCCTACGACTACCTCACCAAACCCTTCCGCCCGGCCGAGGTGGTGCTGACGATCCGCAAGGCGCGCGAGCGCGAGCGGCTGCGCCGGGCCAACCAGGCGCTGCGGCGCGACGTGCAGCGGGCGACCGGGGACCGGCCCATCGTCGCGACCTCGGAGGCGATGATCGAGCTGCTCGAGCTGCTCGAGCGCGCGGCGGGCTTCAAGTCCACGGTGCTGATCACCGGCGAGAGCGGCACGGGCAAGGAGGTGCTCGCCCGGGCCATCCACGCCCAGTCGCCCCGGCGCCAGGAGCCCTTCGTGGCCGTGAACTGCGGCGCCATCCCGGAGACCCTGCTCGAGAGCGAGCTCTTCGGCCACGCCAAGGGCGCGTTCACGGGCGCCGACCGGGCGCGCCGCGGCCTCTTCACGGAGGCGGACGGCGGAACGCTCTTCCTCGACGAGGTTGGCGAACTCGCGACCCCGCTCCAGGTGAAGCTCCTGCGCGTGCTCCAGGAGGAGGAGGTCCGCCCGCTCGGCGAGACGAAGTCGCACGCCGTCGACGTGCGCGTGATCGCCGCGACCGCGCGCAAGCTCGAGGCCGAGGTGGCGGCGGGCCGCTTTCGCGAGGACCTCTACTACCGACTGAACGTGGTGCAGCTCGAGGTCCCACCGCTGCGCGAGCGCCCGCGCGACGTGCCGCTGCTCGTCGATCACTTCATTGCCCACTTCCGCGCCGCGCTCGGGAAGGCGGTTCGCAGCATCAGCGACGACGCACTCGAACGGCTCGTGGCCTATCGCTGGCCGGGCAACGTGCGCGAGCTCGAGAACGTGATCGAGCGCGCCCTGATCCTCGCCGACGGCGACACGATCGGCCTGCGCGAGCTCCCGCACAACGTGGTCGTCGCCGAGGAGGCCGACGGGCCGAACGCGGATCTGAGCCTGAAGCGCGCGCGGCGCGCGGCCGAGGTGGACGCCATCCGCCGCGCGCTGCGCGCCACCAGCGGCAACCGCACCCATGCCGCCCGCCTGCTGCGGATCAGCCACCGCGCGCTGCTCTACAAGCTCAAGGAATACACGATTCGGAACTAGCCAACACCCTGCCCTGACGAGCGAATCGGCAGGGGTATCGCCTATTCCTCCGGGGCGGCCGGCGGCGCCGCGGCGGGTGCGCCCACCGTGAGCTCGAAGACCTGCACCACGCGCGCGCCGCGGGAGTCCTCGACCGCGATCTCGACGGCGTGCACGCCGGCCTGCTCGGGACGCGGTTGCCAGTGCACCTCCCCGAGGATCGGGTTCATGCTCATCCCCTCCGGCCCCTTGCGCAGCTGGTAACGCAGGCTCCGATCGCCCTCCGGATCGCGCGCCTCGACGCTGTAGCGGAAGGGCTCGCCCAGAGCCACGGCTGCAGGGGTCGAGACGATCTCGGGCGCGGCGTTCCCGACCAGGAGCACGCCACTCCACACGGCGTCGCTCTCGCTCTCCCCGTCACTCGCGACGACCTGGACGCGGATCTCGTCGCCGGGCGCGAGGCCGGCGGTCGCGAAGCTCGCCTCCTCCGGCGCGTCGACGCGGGCCTGGTTCACGGTCCAGCGGAAGCGGAACTCGACCGCGTCGCCGTCGGGATCGCGCGCGACGGGGGTGGCCAGCGCGGGCTCGCCCGGCAGGACGGCACCGATCGGCTGGAGCGCCACGTTCTCGAGCACCGGCCGCCGATTGGCGACCGTGGTGGAGGCGCGCGCGGGCTCGCTCTCGGCACGGCCATCGCTCGCGCTGACCCAGACCTCGAGCGGGTCGCCCTTCGCGGCCCCGCGCAGCTCGATCTCCGCGCCGCTCGCGGCGAGCGGGGCGCCCGCCAGCTCCCAACGGAACTCCTGGGTCACGCGGTCGCCATCGGGGTCGCGCACGCTCACGACCGCGCGGACGCGATCGCCGGGCATCGGCTCGGCGGGCTCGAGCCGCAGCCGCTCGATCTGCGGCGCCCGGTTCGCCTCGCTCGCCGCGGGAGCCAGCGCCGCGCGAACCGCCGCATCCGGCGCCGGCGGCTCGCCGCCCCCGCACCCGATCCCGGCGCCGACGCATGCCGCGCCGATCCATCCCAGGAACGCACTTCGCGTCATCTCACCCCTCCAGAGACCGCGCACCTTCGGGCAGCGACGGGCCTCCTCAGTTCGCGCGCAGCGCGCCGCTCACCGCCTCGAGGCGCGCCTGGCTTCCGCCCGGGGCGCGCCCCTCGACGTGCATCCGCCAGTAGTTGAGCTGGTAGGTCGGGAGCCCGCCCTGACCGAGGTTCAGCCCCATGCCCGGGAAGGGGGCGTCGCCGAGATCCTCGATCGGGTTCGCGACCGAGGGGTCGGGCCGGTAGGAGGGCTGGCCGTGCGGGAAGATCGTGCCGTCGCCGATCGTCGTCGTCGAGACCGTGGCGACCGAGGTCGTGACCAGCCGCTCCATCGCCTCCGAGAGGCCCGCCTCGGCCGCGTAGAGCGCGATGCGCTTGCGGTTCTGGAAGCCCGCGACCTGCTGGTCGCGCGTGGTGGTGTTGAGCGCGGCGAGCCCCACGAGTCCGATCATGAGCAGGAGCATCACCGTCACGAGCAGCGCCGAGCCGCTCTCCCGCTCGCTTCTGGGGTCTGCCATCACAAGGACCTCGATCCGACGTTGCGCAGCATCACCGTGCTGGTGTACGTGCGGCGCCGGAAGCCGTCGTTCGCGACGCCCGCGGCGCGGTTCTCCTTCGCCTGCGTGAGCCCCTGCGTCCACTCGCGATCCTCCATCCGGGTCCGCGTCACGAGGTTCGCGCGCACCTCGCGGACCTCCGAGGCGTCCTGGGCCGAGGCGACGTAGTTGCTGCCGGGCGTGCCCCGCATCTCGCCGGCGTCGATGACGTTGTCCGTGTCCGCGTCGAAGAAGTAGGCGACCTGGAGGTCCTCCACCCCCTCGGAGAGCAGGACGCCGTCGCGCAGCAGCTGGTCGCCGTTCGCGATCCGGTACTCGTGGGCCGGGACTACGACGAGGGGGCCGGCGCCCGCCGCGTCGAGCGCCCCGCTCTGGATGTCGATCGTCACCGTCGGCCCCACCAGGTTCACGCCCGTCACGCGGCCGCAGGCGGCGCCGCGGCTGGGAGCGGTCGAGTCCATCACGATCGCGCCGCCGCCGACGCGGAAGTCGCTGTCCGCCGCGCCGTTGCCGTCGGTGTCGTAGGCGGGGCGCGCGGGGGCCGGCTCCATCACGAGGCTCGACACGCTGAAGGTCGTGTCCGAGACCTGGGTGACGCCGCCCCCGATGACGGCGCCCTCGTAGGTGGCGACGTCGTCGTCCGGATCGATCGCGCCCGCGTCGCTCACGTAGAGGAGGTCCGGCGCGTTCGCGTTGTCGACGCCGCAGACCGCCGTGCCCTCGGGGACCATCAGGCCCCCGTGGCGCAGGTCGCGTTCGATCAGGTCGGCGATGGCGCGGATGCTCTGCTGCGACTCCGCGACCTGGTCGATCACGCTGTAGGCGCGCTGGTTCACGGCGAAGCTCTCGAACATGTAGACCGAGACGATCCCCAGGATCGCCACGGAGATCAGCAGCTCGATCAGCGTGAACCCGGCCTTGCTGTACTCCGCTCGGCTTCGCCTCGCTGCGCGGCCGCTTCGCGGCCTTGCCTGGTACACGGCTAGAGGCCCTCGCGGTTGTAGCGCAGGCTCGAGAGCACGACGCTGCGGCCGGGCCGCTTGGGCTCGTCCCAGCTCACGCGCACGTCGATGGAGCGCGTCCAGCCGGCCTCGACGTCGGCGATGCGCCAGTCGACGGCGTAGGTCATCTCGACGTCGTCCGGGCCCCCGAGCACCTGCACGTTGTTGCCCTGCAGGATCGGAGCGGTGAAGGCTCCGGCGGTGGTCGCGAGGTCCGTCCAGCGCAGGCGCTGGAGCTGCTCCATCCGGCCCTGCGCGAACGCCGCCGCCTGGGTGGCGTGGCGGCCGCTGCTGCCGGAGCGCATGGCGTGGAGCTGCATCCCGGCGAGCGCCAGCATGCCCACGGCGAAGACCCCGAGCGCGATCGTGATCTCGACGAGGGTGAAGCCACCGCGCAGTTCCCGGGCGCGGGGAGCCTCGGGCCGGCGCATCAGCTGCTCCACGCGCCGCTGCCGGGGTTCCACAGGTGCAGGCGCACGCCGCCGATCGGGGAAAGCACGATCGCGTAGTCGCGCTCGCCGTCGGTCAGGTAGAGCGCTCCGCCGCCGGCGCCCGCGGCGCCGATCACCCCGCAGCTGCCGCCCCCGCCGTCGAACACGGCCGGCATGCCGTCGGGGCCGAAGAGCAGCCAGGGGACCGCGCTGCCGCCCGCGTCCGCGAAGGTGCCGCCGTCCCAGGGCGACGGGGCGAAGGCGCCGGCTCCGGCGTCCGTCGGCACCGGCCCGGTCGCGACGCTCACGCCCCAGGAGAGGCCCTCCAGGGGCACCAGGCCCTCGACGTCCTCGCCGCCCTCGATCCGGCAGTTCGAGGCGGCCGGGGCGCCGTCGTCGAGCGCGAGGATCGGCACCCAGACCCCGTTCGCCTCGATCGCGTTGCCGCCCGGGTCCACGCTCCCCGGCGGTCCAAAGAACACGACGTGGCGGCGGCCGGTGCGGATGGATTCGCTCCGGGCGAGCAGCAGCAGGTCGCCGATCGAGCGCGCGCCGTCCTTGAGTCGCTGGTGGCGGGACCACTCGGCGATGTTCGGGACCGCGATCCCGGCGAGCACGGCGAGGATCCCCACGACGACCATGACCTCGAGCAGCGTCATGCCGCTGCGGAGGCGCGTCCCCTGGCCCCCGGTCCGATCCGCCATCGGCTCTCCCGCCCCCTCGGCACGGCGTTGGAGCAACCCCCGTGCCATGCCGGGCTGATCGGCCAACTCCGCGCCGTGCTTGAGGTTCCCAATCGAGACGGCGGGCGGGGCTGCGCATCCGGTTGCGGGGCCTGCGCACGCCCTTGCGGTTCATGCGGCGGCGGGGCCCAGGGGCTCCGGCGAGCGCCACGCGCCGCGGAGGCCGTGCAAGCCGCGCTGACATTCTCGCCACCGGCTCACCACCTGCTTTGGGACCGGGGCGAACCCGGGCAGTCGCGCGGCTGCGCGCAGGCGCCCTCCGATCGGGCGCCTGCGGATTGCGAAGGGGCCGATACTGCGGTTCGGATGGCTGAGCGTGCTGGGGCTCGGGCTGTGCGTGGGAGCTCCCGCACGCGCGGTCACCGTCTTCGACCTGGGCTCGCCGCCCGACGCTCCGCTGAGCTCCGGCGGTCTGCACTTCAGCAACTTTCGCTTCGAGTCGGTCTTCGGCGACATCGCCGCCGAGGACATCGTCGCGACGATCGACGGACCCTCGCTGACGCTGGCGGGCCGCGACGGCCCCATCGCCGTCTCGGATGGCGACCACGCCCTCTTCGTGGTGTCCTACGACGTAGCGGCCGGGTCGTTCGCGATCGAGGGTGTGTCGCTCTTCCTCGACTCGCACACCGAGGCGGACCGCTTCGCGGCGGTCCTCGCCGAGAAGGCCGTCTTCGGCGAGCGCCTCCACGACCCGCACCCTGATCCCTGGCGGAAGCACCACCACGGCGGGCGCGGCGGCAGCGACGACTCCCGCAACTGGGACACCTGGAACGGGTGGGAGCGGGACGACGACAAAGAACGGGGCAGCCACGGCCGGGGCGACGAGGACCGGGATGACGAGGACCGGGACGACGACGATCGCGGGCGCCCCCTCGCGAAGCTCTCGACCTTCGACGTCTCGAAGCACGGCCGCTCCGGTGCCAGCCGCCTCGCCGAGGCCGCCTTCGAGCCGCAGGAGGCGATCCGCGTGGTCGATGCGGTCCTGCTCGAGGCCTGGGACGAGGACGACCTGGCCGTGTGGAACTCGCTCCGCAACGACTTCGCGCTGGTGCCCGAGCCCGGCAGCGCCGCCCTCCTGGGCCTCGGCCTCCTGGGTCTCGCCCGCGCCGGGCGGGCCAGGACATCGAGGCGGATCCCGTCGTCCGGCATCGGCTCGGCGGGCTCGCTGCGCCCCAAGGCCCGGGATGTCGAGCGGGTGATCGTCGTCGTCTCCGATGGAACGCCCTGCTAGACGGGGCCCTCGCCGCCGGCGCGCGCCTGTCCGCTCGGATCGCCGGCGGCTGCCGGGAGGCGCAGCAGGAAGGCGGCGCCCGGACCCTGCGCCTCGGCGAGGACGAGGCTCCCGCCGAGCTCCTCGGCGAAGCGCGCCGCGTTGGAGAGGCCGAGGCCCGTGCCCTCCCCCGGCGGCTTCGTCGTGAAGAAGGGGTCGAAGATCCGCTCGCGATCCTCCTCCGCGATGCCCGGGCCGTTGTCCGCGACCGCGCACTCGACGGCGTCGACGCGCCGCCGTCCGGCGGCGGCCTCCGGCCCCTCGCCGGCGCGCCACTGCGCTGCCACGGGCCGGACCCGCACGCGGATGCGGGGCTCGGGCGTGCCCTGGCGCAGCGCGTCCGCGGCGTTCACCAGCAGGTTCAGCACGATCTGCGTCACGGCGTCGGCGTCCGCGAGCACCGGCGGCGGATCGCCCAGGCGCTCCACCTCGATCGCGATGCCTTGGTAGCGCCGCTGCGCGCTCACGAGGCCGGCCGTCTCCTCGCAGAGCTGTGCCAGGTCCAGGCGGGTGGGGCTCCGCCGCGGCGGGCGCGAGAAGTCGAGGAGCTGGCGCAAGATCGCGCGCACGCGCTCGCCCTCACGGGCGGCGCGCTCGAGCAGCCCGCGCGCGGCGGCCGGGAGCGAGGCGTCGCGCTGCGCGAGGTCGACGAAGGCGAGCAGCGCGCCCATCGGGTTCCCCACCTCGTGCGCCACGCCCGCCGCGAGCCGCCCCACCGACGCCAGGCGCTCGGCGCGGTCGAGGCCGGCGCGGACCTCGCGCAGCCGCTGGTTGCTCGCGCGCAGGTCCGCGACGGCCTTCTCGAGCGCCTGGCTTCGCCGCGCGAGGGCGTCGGTCATCGCGTTCATCGCGTTCGCGAGCTCCGCGGTCTCCGCGGGGCCGGCCAGCGGCGCCCGCACGAAGGCAGAGCCCGCCTCGATCGCCCGCGCGGCCGTCGCCACGCGCTGCAGGGGCAGGACGAGGCGGCGCCGGAGGAGCAGGGCGCCGAAGGCCGTGAAGACGACCACGTCGCCCGCGACGAGCGCGATCACGGGCGCCGGCGAGGTCGCCGCCGGGAGCCGCGCGAGCGCCACCGTCCCGCCCGGCGCGAGCGGCACCGCCACGCGCGGCGGCTGCCACGCCGCGCCGGCCGACACGAGCGCCGCGCCCCGCTCCCGGGCGCGGCCCGCGAGCTCGAGCGAGTCCGCGTCGAGCGGCTCCGCGTGGCCGCCGCGCGGCGACGCGCGTCCCTGCGCGTCGACCGTCCACCACAGGACCCCCGGGGTCGGGTCCGCGGTCTCGGACAGGGGAGAGCGCGCCTCCAGGACGAGGGCGCGGGCGGCCAGGGCCGCCAGGCGCTCGGACGCCGCGGCGTGGCTCCGGGCCAGGGTCGCCGCGAGCACCCCGGTGGCCGTCGCCATCACGATGGCGAGGCTCAGCAGGATTTCGCGCTGGATCCCCCGGCGCGCGCGGCCCCCCCTCACTCGTCTTCGCGCGAGCGGCCGTCGTCGATCCCGAGCTTCTCGAGCCGGTAGCGCAGCGATCGGAAGGAGATGCCGAGCAGCTTGGCGGCCCGCTTCTTCACGCCGCCCGCCGGGCGCAGCGCCTCGAGGATCAGGCTGCGCTCGTACTCGTCCACCAGCTTGTCGAGGTCCACGCCGTCGCGGGGGATCCGGGCCGCGGCCTCCGGCTCCTCGCGCTCGAGCACCGAGCGCGGCAGGCACTCGACCTGGATCACGGGCTCGCGCGTCAGCGCGGCCGCGCGCTCGATCACGTTCTCGAGCTCGCGGACGTTGCCGGGGAAGCGGTAGGCCAGGAGCTTCGCCAGGGCCTCGTCGCTCATGCCCTTCACGTCCTTCCCGAGCTCGCGGGCGTACTTCTCGATGAAGTGACCGACGAGCAGCGCGACGTCGTCCTTGCGCTCCCGCAGCGGCGGCAGCGGGATCTCGATCACGTTGAGCCGGTAGTAGAGGTCGTCGCGGAAGCGGGCCCGGGCCACCTCCTCCTCGAGGCGCCGGTTCGTCGCGGAGACGATGCGCGCGTCCACCTGCTGATCGTGCGTCCCGCCGACGCGCCGGAACGACTTCTCCTGGATCGCGCGTAGCACCTTCACCTGGAGCGGCAGCGGCAGGTCCCCGACCTCGTCCAGGAAGAGGGTCCCGCCGTCGGCGAGCTCGAAGAGCCCCTCCTTGTTGTGCAGCGCTCCGGTGAAGGCGCCGCGGACGTGGCCGAAGAGCTCCGACTCGAGCAGGTTCTCGGGGATCGCCGCGCAGTTGACCACGATGAAGGGCCCGTCGCGCCGCTCGCTCATCTCGTGGATACCGCGCGCGATCATCTCCTTGCCGGTGCCGCTCTCGCCGGTGACCAGCACGTTGGCCCGGCTGTCGGCCACCTGCGTGACGAGGTCGAAGACCCGCTGCATCGCCGCGCTGTTCCCGATCACGCGCCGGCTGCGGGTGCGCGAGCGCAGCTCGCTGCGCAGGCGCCGGTTCTCGCGCGAGAGCGACTTCTTCTCGAGGGCCTTCTCCACCACGAGGCGGATCTCGTCCACCCGGAAGGGCTTGGTCAGGTAGTCGTAGGCCCCCTCCTTCATCGCGGCGATCGCCGTCTCCGTGCTCGCATAGGCCGTGATCACGATCACCATCGCGTCCGGCGAGGCGTCGCGAGCGGCGTGGAGCAGGTCGAGCCCCGAACCGCCGGGCATCTGGACGTCGGTGATCACGACGTCGAACTCGTCGCTCTCGAGCAGGGCGCGCGCGCTGGCGACGTCGCCGGCGGTCGCGACCTCGTAGCCCTCTCCGCGCAGGAAGATCTCGAGGAACTCCTGCATGCTCTGCTCGTCGTCGACGACGAGGATCCGCGCACGCGGGCTCATCGCGCCTCCGCACGCGGGAGACGCAGGTGAAACGTCGTGCCCTTCCCCTCCGCGCTCTGCACCCGGATGCTCCCCCCGTGCTCCTCGACGATGCGATGCACCGTGGCGAGACCGAGACCGGTCCCGCCCGGCTTGGTGGTGAAGAAGGGATCGAAGATCCGGTCGAGCGCCTCCGCGGGGATCCCCACACCCCCGTCCCGGACGCACATCTCGACCCAGCCCCCCTGCTCGCGCTCGTTTCGGCGCCCCGCAGGGCCGCCTTGAGGAGACCCCGACGCCCGCGCGCCGAGCGCGATGGCTCCGCCCTCGGGCATCGCCTGCGCCGCGTTGAGCAGGAGGTTCCACAAGAGCTGCCGGACCTGTCCGGGGTCGGCGTCGAGGAGCAGTCCGGGCTCGAGGTCGACGCGCACCTCCATACCCTCCGGACGCGAGGCGTGGAAGATCGCGAGCACCTCGGCCACCACCTCCTCGAGCGGGAGCCCCTCGCGGCGTAGCGGGCCCGGGCGCGCGTACTCCAGGAACTCGGTGAGGAGGCGGTTCAGGCGGTCCGTCTCGCGCAGCACGATGTCCATCAGACGGCGGGACTCCTCCGCCCGCCGCGGGCTTTCGCCTCCGCGCCGGAGCACCTGGATCGAGCCCGAGATCGCGGCCAGAGGGTTGCGGATCTCGTGGGCCATGCTGGCCGAGAGCTGCCCCACGGCCGCCAGCCGCTCCGAACGGCGCAGCTCGCGCTCCATCTCGACGACGTCGGTCACGTCCTGGAAGATGACGACGTGGCCGCTCGCGCGGGCGTCGTCGTCGCGCAGCACGTAGGCGCCCACCCCGAGGTAGGAGCCGCCGCGCGAACTCTGGTAGGCGAGGCGCACGCGCGAGCGCGCGCCGCCGCTCGCGCCGGCCCGCGCGATCGCCTCGCCGCGGACCCCCGGCAGCAGCTCGTCGACGTCGCGCCCGAGCGCCTGGTGGGCTCGCAGCCCCGTGATGCGCTCGGCCTCGGGGTTGAAGGAGGTGACGCGTCCCTCCAGGTCCGTCGTGAGGAGCCCGCTCATCAGGCTCTCCACCGTGTGGCGGTGCAATCGCCACAGGCGATCGAGGTCGTGCGTGCGCTGGCGCAGCGCCTCGCCGGTGCGCCGCAGCTCCGCGGAGAGAACGCTCGCGAGCGCCGCCGCGGCGACGGTGGCGAGCGAGTGGATCGCCCAAGCCGCCACCCCCATCGCTAGCGGCAGCGCCGCCGCCGAGCCCGGGACGGCCCCGAGGGCTCGGCTCAGCACCAGCACGCCCCCGTAGGCGAGCGCGGCGAGCGCCGCGACGGCCAGCGCCCCCCGGCGATCGAAGAGCAGCGCCCCGTAGACCGCGACCAGCAGGTAGAGAAAGGCAAAGACCGTGTCCGCGGTCCCCGAGAAGTGGACGAGCGCCGACACCATGCCGATGTCGGTGGCGACGTTGATGGCTGCGAAGCGGTGCTTGTGCCGCACGCGCGGCAGCGCCATGCCGTAGAGGGCCGTGGCCACGAACGCGAGCGCCACGGTGCCGTAGAGCCCGCGCCAGTCCTCGATTCCGAGGTCGACCGCGGTGTCGACCGCCAGCGCGATCCCGAGCGAGAGCAGCGCCAGCGCGAGCCGCGCGGCCATCAGCGCCACGAGCCGCCGCTCGAGCGAGCCCCCCACACCGGGGACCGCGGCCCGCGCCGACCCCGCCCCGCCCGCGGCCTCGGAAGCCTCCATGGGCTCCCGACCGCTAGGAGGCCGACTCGAGAGTCGGCCTCCGCGCAGCGAGCCGCAGGCGAGCGAAGCTCATCGCGCAAGCGGAGCGCGCAGCGAGCCGCAGGCGAGCGAAGCTCATCGCGCAAGCGCAGCGCGCAGCGAGCCGCAGGCGAGCGAGGGTCATCGAACTAGCCGATCGTATCCGCGATCTTGAAGATCGGCAGGTACATCGCGACGAGCATGCCGCCCACGGTCCCTCCGAGCACCACCATCATCGCCGGCTCGAGCATCGCCGTGAGCGCCTCCACCGCGGCATCCACCTCGTCGTCGTAGAAGTCGGCGATCTTCGTCAGCATGTTCTCCATCGCGCCCGTCTCCTCGCCTACCGCGATCATGTGCACGACCATGCCCGGAAAGACGCCGGACTCGGAGAGCGGCTCCGCGATCGTCTTGCCCTCGGAGATCGCGGTGCGGACGTCGCGCAGCGCCTCCTCCACCACCATGTTGCCCGCCGTCTTCGAGACGATCTCGAGCCCGTCCAGGATCGGCACCCCGCTCGCGATCATCGTGCCGAGCGTGCGCGTGAAGCGCGCCACCGCCACCTTGCGCAGCAACGAGCCGAAGACCGGCAGCTTGAGCGCGAGCGCGTCGGTCCGGCGGCGGAAGTGGGGGAAGCGGCGGCGCGCCTGCAGGTAGCCCGCGAACCCCAACACGCTGCCGATCACGAACCACACCAGCCAGCGCTGCATCCAGTGGCTCATGTCGATCACAACTTGGGTCGGGCCGGGCAACGTGCCGCCGAAGTCGGAAAACATCTGTTCGAAGGTCGGGATGATCTTGACCAGCATCAGGACCATCACGCCGACGGCCACGCTGAGCACCGTCGCCGGGTACACCATCGCGCCCCGCACCTTGCGGGCCAGCTTATCCGCCTTCTCGAGGTAGATCGCGAGCCGATTCAGGATCGTGTCGAGGATGCCGCCGACCTCGCCGGCCGCGACGAGGTTCACGTAGAGCGCGTCGAAGGGCTTCGGATGCTTGCCTAGCGCATCGGCGAAGGTGGACCCCTGCTCGACGTCCGACTTCACCTGCAGGATGATGTCGCGGAAGTTCGGCTTCTCCTGCTGCTCGCCGAGGATCTGCAGGCACTGCACGAGCGGCAAACCCGCGTCGATCATCGTCGCGAACTGCCGGGTGAAGATCACGAGGTCCTTGGTCTTGATGCGGGGCTTCAGGAACGGCAGGTACTCGCGGACGTCCTTCGCCTTCTTCTTCACCGTGATCGGCTGGAGCATCTGGGCCCGGAGCTGGGAGATCACCGCCCCGTCGTTCGCCGCCTCGACCTCGCCGCGTTTCACGGTGCCCTGGCGGGTCCGTGCCTTCCAGATGTAGACCGTCATCGCCTCTCACCCCCTGCGCCGCGCGAGCGGCGTGCGGAGCCCGCCCCGGCGCTCAGCCCGCGGCGACCCGCGGCGCGCCCGGGCGCACCGGGCCCGCCCCCTGGCTGATCAGGTTGCGCAGCTCGTCGCCATCGCCGCTGCGGCTCATCGCCGTCTCCAGCGAGATCAGCCGCCGCTGGTAGAGGGCGGCGAGCGACTGGTTCATCGTCTGCATCCCGAACTTCTCCTGGCCGACCTGCATCGACGAGTAGATCTGGTGGATCTTGTCCTCGCGGATCAGGTTCCGGATCGCCGCGTTCGGAATCATCACCTCGAGCGCCATCGCCCGGCCGGGGCCGTTGGCCCGCGGCAGCAGGCTCTGGCAGAGCACCCCCTCCAGCACGAACGAGAGCTGCGCCCGGATCTGCGCCTGCTGGTAGGGAGGGAAGACGTCGACGATGCGGTTGATCGTCTGCACGCAGGAGTTGGTGTGGAGCGTCGCGAAGGCGAGGTGGCCGGTCTCGGAGACCGTGAGCGCCGCCTCGATCGTCTCGAGGTCGCGCATCTCGCCGATCAGCACCACGTCGGGATCCTGGCGCAGGATGTACTTGAGCGCGTTCTTGAAGCTCTGCGTGTCGGCGCCGACTTCCCGCTGGTTCACCAGGCAGCCCTTGTGGTGGTGCAGGTACTCGATCGGATCCTCGACGGTGACGATGTGCTCGTTCCGTTCGCTGTTGATCTTGTCGATGATCGTGGCGAGCGTGGTGGACTTCCCGGAGCCGGTGGGACCGGTCACGAGCACGAGGCCCCGGGGCTTCTCAGCGAGGTCCGAGACCACCTTCGGCAGGCCGAGCTCCTCGAAGGTCTTGATCTTGAAGGGGATGGCCCGGAACGCGCCGGCCACGTTGCCGCGCTGGACGAAGACGTTCCCGCGGAAGCGCGAGAGCTTCTGCACGCTGAACGAGAGGTCGAGCTCGTTGCGCTCCTCGAAGTGGTGCTTCTGGGCGTCGGTGAGCACCGAGTAGCAGAGCTGCTTGGTCTCGGGCGCCGAGAGCGGCGGGAGCTTCAGCGGGTGGAGCTTGCCGTCGATCCGCAACTGCGGCGGCGCACCGGTGGTGAGGTGGAGGTCGCTCGCCCCCTTCTCGATCATCGCCTTCAGGAACTGGTGCATGTTCGCCATGGCCGGGTCTGCTCCTAGTGATCGGCGGCCGAGGTGCGGAAGACCTCGCCGAGCGTCGTGATGCCCTCGGCGAGCTTGCGCAGCACGCTCTGGCGCAGGGTCTGCATGCCGACGCGCACCGCCTCGCGCTTGAGCTCCAGCGCCGATGCCCCGTTCAACACGAACTCCTTGAGCTCCTCCTTGAGCTCCATCACCTCGTAGACGGCGACGCGGCCCTTGTAGCCGGTCTCGGAGCAGGTGCGGCAGCCGCGTCCCTTGAGCGGCACCACCTGGCGCGCCACCTCCGGGGCCATGCCGCCCTCGATCAGCTGGTCCGTGGTCACCTCGGGATCGGGCTCCTTGCACTCCTCGCAGACCCGTCGCGCCAGGCGCTGGGCCACGATGCAGTTCACCGACGAGGCCACCAGGAAGGGCTCGATGCCCATGTTGAGCAGCCGGTTCACCGTCGAGGGGGCGTCGTTGGTGTGCAGGGTCGAGAGCACCATGTGGCCGGTCAGCGCCGCCTTGACCGCGATCTCGGCCGTCTCGAAGTCGCGGATCTCGCCGACCATGATGATGTCGGGGTCCTGGCGCAGGAAGGAGCGCAGGGCGGCGGCGAAGTTGAGCCCGATCTCCTCGTGCATCTGGACCTGGTTGATGCCGGCGAGGTTGTACTCGACCGGATCCTCGACCGTGGAGAGGTTCTCGCTGGTCTTGTTGAGCTCCGAGAGCGCGGAGTAGAGCGTCGTCGTCTTGCCGGAGCCCGTGGGCCCGGTCACCAGCACCATCCCGTAGGGCTGGTGGATCGACCCCTGGAAGACGCGCAGCTGCTCCACCTCGAAGCCGAGCTTGGTCATGTCGAGCTGGAGGTTCGACTTGTCGAGAAGGCGCAGCACCACCTTCTCGCCGAAGAGCGTCGGGAGCACCGAGACGCGGAAGTCCATCTCCTTGCCGCGCCCCATCTTCAGCTTGATGCGGCCGTCCTGCGGCAGTCGGCGCTCGGCGATGTCGAGCTCGGCCATGATCTTGAGCCGCGAGGTGATGGCGTTCTTGAGCTTCATCGGCGGCTTCATCACCTCGTAGAGCACGCCGTCGATGCGGTAGCGGGCGCGGAACGACTTCTCGTAGGGCTCGATGTGGATGTCCGATGCGCTCTTCCTCACGGCATCGGTGAGGATCAGGTTCACCAGCTTGACGACGGGCGCGTCCTCGCTCGCCTTGGCCAGCTCCCCGACGTCGACGTCGTCCTGGTCGTGGACCAGGTCGATGTCGGAGTCGTCGAAGTCGCCCATCACGTCCTCGAGCGAGGACGTCTTGTCGTAGTAGCGGTCGATGGCGCGGCGGATCGCGTCCTCGCCGGCCACCACCGGCTGGATGTTGTAGCCGGTCAGGAACTTGATGTCGTCGATCGCGAAGATGTTGCTCGGGTCCGCCGTGGCCAGGACCAGCGTCGATCCGGCGCGGTTGACCGGGATCACCGTGTGCTTGAGCGCGACGTCCTCCGGGATCAGCTGGATCACCGCCGGCTCGATCTCGAACTCGTCGAGGTTGATCGAGGGGACGCCGTACTGCTTGGCGACGAAGTCGGTGAGCTCGGTCTCGTCGAGGTAGCCGAGCTTCGTGATCTGGGCGCCGAGGCGGCTGCCCTGGACCCGGCACTCGTCGCGGGCGCGGCGCAGCTGCTCCGCGCTGAGCAGGTTTTCCTTGACGAGGAGCTCCCCGATCCGCTCGTTCACCGCTCCTCCCTCGCGGCGGGGTCGCCGCGCACGCGGAATCCACCCGCGCCGCGCCGGCTTGGGCGGCCGGCTGCGCGCGGGTAGACCTTGGAGAGCCCGCCGGGTTATCGGCGGTCCGAGAAGCGACCTTTACCGGGGAACCCCCACGGGGAGAAGCCGGGTCCCTAGTCGCCGCCCGCGGCGCGGTCGATCTCGGCGAGCGCGGTCCGCCGCGCGCGCAGCACCGCCAGCCCGAGGGCGGTGAGCGTCAGCCACATCACGCCGTGGATCAGCGTCCCCGCGGCCACGGCGGTCTCCAGCGACACGCCGGAGCGCACCAGGGCCAGCCGGCAGGCGTAGTGGAAGACGCCGAAGAAGCCCGGGGCCGAGGGCAGCGCCACCGCGACGCCGATCGCGGCCTGGGTCGTCCAGGCCGCCACCAGCGATTGCCAGCTCGACGCGAGCTCGATGTCGAGCGCCAGGAAGGCGGCCAGGATCGGCACGATCGAGATCACCGCCCAGATCAGGACCGAGTGGAAGGCGATCCAGAAGAGGTGGCGGCCCCCCCGCAGCGCTCCGAGGCCCTCGGCGAAGCGGTGGAGCACGCGCTCCACGAAGGCCGCCGCGCGGGGCGAGATCGGCCGCAGCGCGCGCAGCACGATCCGCTCCACCTGCGCCGGCCGGGCCCGGAGTGCTGCGAGGAAGAGGAGGGGCAGCACGGCAAAGGGCGTGAGCGCGAGCGCGCCGCGGGCGAGGCCGCCGTCGTCGCCGCCCGCGCGCAGCGGCAGCACGAGAGCGACCATAGCGATCACCGAGACCGTGTCGATCACGCGCTCCAGGATCACCGTGCCGAAGACCGCGGCCGCGCTCACGTCGGTCTCGCGCGCCAGGTACCAGCTCCGCACGACCTCGCCCACGCGCAGCGGGAAGAGGTTGTTCGCCATGAAGCCGACCGCGGTCGCCCGCGCGAGCGCGCCGTTTCCGAGCGGGCGGATCGGGTCGGTGAGATGGCGCCAGCGCAGCGCCCGTACCCAGACGAGGAGCAGATAGGAGGGCACCGAGAGGCCGAGCAGGATCCCCCAATGCGCGCCCGCGATGACCCGGCCCAGCTCGGCGAAGGGCACGCCGCGCAGCGCGAGCCACAGGAAGAACGCCGTCAGGGCGAGGCCGATCCAGGCGCGGGGATCCCGCCAGCGCAGACCGCGCCGCTCCGCCTGCGCCCGCGCCCGTGCGGCCGGATCGGCGCCGAGAGGTCCCTCCAGCCGCCTGCGCGCCGCCTCGACGTCGGCCCGGATCTGGGCGCGCAGCGACTCGACGCTCGGGAATCGCCGCTCGGGGCGGAGGCGGGCCAGGAAGGAGAGCTCGACGCGCCGGCCGTAGAGGTCGCCCGCGAAGTCGAGCAGGTGCGCCTCCGCGAGCACTTCCCCGCCCTCGCGGAAGGTCGGGCGCGTTCCGACGTTCGTCACGGCGGCGAAACTCCGCCCCGCCGGCGGCTCGCCGGCGTCGAGCAGCACGAGGCGCCCGGCGTAGACGCCGGCGCCGGGCAGGACCTCGCTCTCCGGCTCGAGGTTGGCGGTGGGGAAGCCGAGCGTGTGCCCGCGGCGGTCGCCCGCGGCGACCCGCCCGCGGATCGCATAGGGGCGCCCGAGCAGGAGCAAAGCCTCCTCGACGCGCGAGTCCGCCAGCACCTGGCGGATCCGCGTGGAGTTCACGTCCCCCTCGTCGACCACCACCTCGGGGATGATCGTCACCGAGAAGCCGAGGCGGGGCCCGAGCTCGGTCAGCAGGCGCATCGACCCTTCGCGGTCGCGGCCGAAGTGGAAGTCGTAGCCGACGTAGACCTCGAGCGGGCGGATCCGGCCGTGGATCACCTCGCGGATGAAGAGCTCGGCCGTCGTGCGCGCGAACTCGCGCGTGAAGGTCTCGACGATCACCACGTCGATCCCTGCCGCCTCGAGGAGCTCGAGGCGCTGCTCGAGGGTCGTGAGCAGCTTCGGCGCGCGTTCCGGGTGCAGGACCTTGCGCGGATGCGGGTCGAAGGTGTAGACGACGGCCCGCCCCGCGAGCGCTCGCGCGCGCGACACCACCGTGTCGAGAATGGCGCGGTGCCCCACGTGGATCCCGTCGAAGTTCCCCACCGTGAGCACCGGACGCACGAGCGGCTCTTCGATGGCCGCGCTTCCCGCGACGAACCTCACTGCTACGCTCCGCGCGTGCGCATCCTCTCGCGTCGCCTCCTCGCGAGCTATCTCGCGACTCTCGCGGCGTGCCTCTCGGGCGGGCTACTCGCCCTCGCGATCGTCGAAATGCTCGTGGATTTCGAAGCCGTCGTCGAGGGCGGCGGCCCGGCCCTGCTCGGGCTGCTCGCGCGCGTCCCCGGGCTCTGGCTGCGCGAAGCGCTGCCGCTGGCGTCCTTCGCGGCCGCCTTCCTGGCGGTCGCGCTTCCCGCCCGGCGCGGCGAGATGCTGGCGGTGTGCGCGGCCGGCATCCACCCGGCGCGCGCCACGCTCCCGATCCTCTGCTCCGCCCTGGCGGTCGGGGCGTCGGCCGGGTGGCTTCCCGAGCCGCCGAGCCCCCTCGCGGCGAGCCGCTTCGCGTCCGCCGATGCGGCCCGGGCCGGTGCCGCGGCGTGGGGCCGCGACGGCGACCGCGTCCTGCGCATCGGGCGGCTCGACCGGGCGGGCGACGGGCTGCGCGACCTGAGCCTCTTCGAGCTGGACGCCGCGTTCCGGCTGCGGCGCTGGATTCGCGCCGAGGAGGCGCGCGCGAGCCCAGCGGGCCTCGAGCTGCGCGCCGCGGAGATCCGCCGCTTCGATCCCGCGCGGCCCGGGGCCCCGCTGCACGCCGAGATCGGGCCCGAGTGGCTGCCGGTAGCGTCTGCGCGCGCCCCCGACCGCACCCACGGCGCCGCTGCGGGCCCCTCCTCGTTCGCCGACTGGGCTGCCGCGCCGGCCGCGGCGCTCGCCCTGGCGCTCCTCGCCGTGCCGCTCGGCCTCGGGGTCCGCCCGGCGCGCAGCCTCGCCCCCCAGGCCCTCGCCGCCCTCGCCTGCGCGGCCGGCTTCCGCGGCGCGTGGCAGGCCGCCGCGTTCGGCGCCGAGCGAGCGGCGGGCGCCGCCGTCGTCGCGCCGTGGCTCGTGCTCGCGGCCTTCGCGGCCCTCGCGGCCGCGCTCTGGTCGCGCGCCCCGCGCTGAGAGGCTACTTCGCGCCCGGGGTCGCGCTCTCGAAGAAGCGGAAGAACTCCGCGTCCGGCGAGAGCACCAGGGTCGTTTTCTCGTCGATCGACTTGCGGTAGGCCTCGAGGCTGCGGTGGAACTCGTAGAACTCGAGGTCGGTGGAATAGGCCGCGGCGTAGATCCGCGCCGCCTCCGCGTCGCCTTCCCCGCGCGCGATCTCCGCATCGCGCTGCGCGTTCGCCACGATGATGCGGGCGTCGCGGTCGGCGTGGGCCCGGATGCGGCGGGCGCGCTCCTCGCCCTCGGCGCGGTTCTTGCGGCCGAGCCGCTCGCGCTCGGTGCTCATGCGGGCGTACACGCTCTCCTCGGTGCCCGGGGGCAGCTCGGTCCGGTTGATGCGCACGTCGGCCACGTCGATCCCGAACCCCTTCACCTTCGAGCGCGTCCGCTCGGTGATCTCGCCCATCACCAGCGCCCGTTGGTCGTCCAGGACCTGGTGCAGCGTGTGCCGCCCGATCACCTCGCGCACGCCGTCGCGCACGGCGCGATCCACGCCCTTCTCTGCCGCGATCATGCCCGTGGGGAAAGTGCGCTTGAACAGGATCGGGTCCGCGATCCTCCAGATCGCGTAGTTGTCGACGCGCAGCTGCTCCCCGTCGCCTGTCTGGACCGTGTCCGGCTCGGAGTCGAGATAGAGCCAGCGCCGGTCGAAGGTCTCGGCCGTCTCGAGCAGCGGCCAGCGCAGGGACGCACCGGGGCTCGTGACGCGCCGGGCCTGGGAGAGCAGGAGGATGATCTTCTGCTCGTCCTCGCGCGTGATCACGAGCGGGCCGAGCCCGACGTTGCCGGCGGCGACGAGCCCGACGAAGAGCCCCGCCAGCAGGGCCAGCCCGAGCAGGAGGCGCCTCATTGCGGGGTCTCCGGGCGCCGTCCGAGGGGCAGGTAGGGGAAGATCTGCGCCGCCCCCGGCTCCACGATCACCTTCTCGACCTTCGGCAGCACCTCCTCCATCGTCTCGAGATAGAGCCGCTTCTGCGTCACCTCCGGCGCCTTCCGGTACTCCGCCGCGAGCGCTCGGAAGCGCTCCGCGGCGCCCGTGGCCTGCGCGACCTTCGCCGCGCGGTAGGCCTCCGCCTGCGCCGTGGCCTCGGCCGCCTCCGCCCGCGCCTTGGGCAGCACCTCGTTGCGGTGCCCCTCGGCCTCGTTCACGAGCCGGCTCGCGTCCTGGTTCGCCGCCACCACGTCGCCGAAGGCAGCCCGCACCTCCGCCGGCGGCTGGACGTCCTGGAGCTGCACCTCCGACACCTCCACTCCGGCCCCATAGGAGTCGAGGATCTCCTGGAGCAGGCGCTCCGCCTCGGAGGTCACGAGCGCCTTCTTCTCGCGCAGCACCCCGTCCACCGTCGTGCGCCCCACGACCTCGCGCATCGCGGCCTGGGCCGAGTCCCGCACCACGGCAGGCGCATCCGCGATGCGGAAGCGCGCGTCGAAGGGATCCTTCACCGTGTACTGCACGGTGAAGCTCACGCGCACGATGTTGTTGTCGCGCGTCTGCATCGTGGCCTCGTGGAGATTCTCGACCGGGGTCTCGGGCGTCTCGGCCCCGCGGAAGCCGAAGTCCTCCGTGCGCAGCTCCGTCATGCTCACGACGTGCCGCGCGACGAGCGGCGGCGGGAGCCGCCAGTGGAAGCCGTCGCGCGTGATCGTCTCGTGGTAGCGGCCGACTAGCAGCAGCACCGCGGCCTCGCCGGGCTTGAGCGTGAAGGCGCCCTGCCACGCCCAGGCGCCGAGGCCCGCGAGCAGCCCCAGCCCGAAGAGCCCGTTGGCGAGCGTGCGCCGCACCGAGCGCCGGACGCGCTGCTCCGCCGTGAGCCGGGGGCCCTCGGCCACCCGCTACCCGCGCACGGCTGGCGGCGCTCCGCTGGCGCCGCCGCGGGCGCGCTCGTAGAACGGGCGCAGGATGTCGATCGGCACCGGGAAGATCAGCGTCGAGTTCTTCTCCGTCGCGATCTCGGCCAGCGTCTGGAGGTAGCGCAGCTGGAGCGCCGACTCCTCGGACTGGAGAATCCGCGCCGCCTCGGCCAGGCGCTGCGCCGCCTGGGCCTCGCCCTCGGCGTGGATCACCTTCGCGCGCTTCTCGCGCTCGGCCTCGGCCTGCTTCGCCATCGCCCGCTGCATCTCCTGGGGCAGGTCGATCTGCTTCACCTCCACCGCTCGTACCTTGACGCCCCAGGGCTCGGTCTGGTTGTCGATGATCTCCTGGAGCTTCTGGTTCACCCGCTCGCGCTCCGCGAGCAGATCGTCGAGCTCGGCCTGGCCGCAGACGCTGCGCAGCGTCGTCTGCGCCATCTGGGAGGTGCCGTAGAGGTAGTTCTCGACCTGGATCACGGCCTTCTCGGGGTGGAGCACCCGGAAGTAGAGCACGGCGTTGACCTTGAGCGAGACGTTGTCGCGCGTGATCACCTCCTGCGGCGGGATGTCCATCACGATCTCGCGCAGGCTGATGCGGACCATGCGGTCCACGCCCGGAATGATCCACTTGAGCCCGGCGTCCTTCACGCCGGCGAAGCGGCCGAGCCGGAACACGACCCCCCGCTCGTACTCGGTGATGACGCGGAACCCGATCAGGAGCAGGACGGCCGCGATACCGACCGCCACGAGGGCGAAGCTCATCGATCCCTCCCCATTTTTGAAGCAACCCTCAGCGCTCGGAAGCCGCGCGTCGCACGCGCAGGCGCATACCCTCGACGGCGAGCACCTCCACCTCGACGCCTTCCGGCACTTCCTCGCCGGCGCGCGCCGACCAGTACTCGCCGCGCACGAAGACGCGGCCCTCGGGCGCGAGCGGCGTGGCCGCGCGCCCGACGAGGCCGATCAGCTCGGCCACGCCCGCAGTCTGCGGCCGCCGGAGCGTGCGCCCGATCGCGAAGACGACCACGCCGCCGAAGATCGCGAATCCCGCCACGATCGGCACCAGCACGGACCAGAACGAGAGCTCGAGGTCGCCGACCTCGGGCACCTCGAAGAGCATCGAGCCGCCGAGCAGGAAGCAGCCGATCCCGAGCGCGAAGAGGATCCCGTACGACATGAAGAAGAGTTCGGCCACGACGAGGCCGAGGCCCGCGGCCACCAGCAGGAGCCCCACCCAGGAGAAGGGCAGGATCTGGAAGGCGATCGCCGCGAGCACCAGACAGATCCCGCCGACGATCCCGGGCAGCAGCAGCCCCGGCTGGTTGAACTCGATGTAGAGGCCGAGCAGACCCGCCATCACCAGCAGCACCGCCACATCCGGGCTCGCGAGCTTGTCGAAGAGCCGCTCGAGCAGCGTCATCTCGATCTCGCGCACCTCGGCTTCGGCCAGCTCGAGCTTCACGGGCCGACCGGCCACCTCGACCTCGCGGCCCTCGACCTCGCGCAGCAGCGTCTCGCGGTCGGGAGCCACCAGGTCGATCACGCCGAGGCGGAGCGCCTCGTCCTGCGCGACCGCCTCGGACTCGCGCACGGCCTTGACCGCCCACTCGACGTTGCGCTTGCGCTCGCGCGCGATCGACTCGATGAACGCCATCGTGAACTTCTCGGCCTTCTCCGCCGCGACGTCGGTGCGCTCGTTCTCCTCGTCGCGCTCGCCCCCGCCGCCGCCCGCGCTGATCGGGGACGCCGCGCCGATGCTCGTCCCGGGCGCCATCGCGGCCACGTGGCCGGCCAGCGTGATGAAGGTCCCCGCCGACGCCGCCCACGCCCCGCGCGGCGACACGTAGACGATGACCGGCACCTCGGCGTTCAGGATGGCCTGGATGATGTCCTTCGTGGACGAGAGCAGGCCCCCCGGCGTGTCGAGCTCGAGGACCAGCGCCGCGGCTCCCTCGCTCTCGCTCCGGGCGATCGCGTGCTGCACGTAGTCGGAGCTCGCCGGGTTGATCGAGCCCGCAACCCGGGCGACGTTCACGTGCCGCGCGTCCGCCCGCCCCGCGGCGAGGAGGGCTGCGCCGAGGAGCAGCACGGCACGCGCCCGGCTCACCGCCCGCCCCCGCGAACCTTCTCCACGCGGTCGAGCAGCTCCGCCGCGACCCGGGCCTTCGGGAGCCGCGGCAGCTCCTCGACCTCGCCGCCGGGCCAGACGAAGACCACGGCGTTCTCGTCGGCGTCGAAGCCCGTGCCGGCGCGCGAGACGTCGTTGGCGACCAGCAGGTCGCAGCCCTTGCGGGCGAGCTTGCGGCGCGCGCTCTCCACCGGGTCGCCGCTCTCGGCGGCGAAGCCGACCACGGTGCGCGAGCCCTTGCGGCGGCACAGCTCGGCGAGGATGTCCGGGTTGCGCGCCAGCTCGAGCGTGATCCCCGCGTCGGCAGGCAGATCCTCCTTGCGGAGCTTGCCGGCGGCGGGCGCCGCGGGGCGAAAGTCGGCGACCGCCGCGGCCATGACGACGATCGTCGCGCGCTCGAGCTCGGCGAGGACGGCGTCGCGCATCTCGAGCGCGCTCCCGACGTCCACGCGCCGGACCCCGACCGGCGTCGCGAGCGCACAGGGCGCCGCCACGAGCACCACCTCCGCGCCGCGCCGCGCCGCCTCGTCCGCCACCGCGAAGCCCATCTTCCCCGAGGAGCGGTTGCCGAGGTAGCGCACGGCGTCGACCGCCTCACGCGTGCCTCCGGCCGTCGCGAGCACCACCTCGCCGGCGAGGCTCTTCGGGCCGAGCAGCCACGCGGCCGTGGCCGCGATCGCCGCGGGCTCGGCCATGCGCCCCTCCCCTTCCCAGCCGCAGGCGAG
The DNA here is from genome assembly GCA_964624475.1 of uncultured Spirochaetales bacterium. Taxonomy (GTDB): domain Bacteria; phylum Myxococcota_A; class UBA9160; order UBA9160; family SMWR01; genus CAZUYC01. The sequence continues at coordinate 25,395 of CAZUYC010000096.1, forward strand.
CTCGCCCGACTCGGGTCCGACGAAGTGCGCGCCGCGGCTGCGCAGCGTCGCGGCGTTGGCCTGCGTGGCCGGGTGGCGCCACATGTTCACGTTCATCGCGGGGGCCAGGAGCCTCGGGGCCCGCGTCGCGAGGCCGATCGCCGAGGGGAGGTCGTCGGCGAGCCCGTGGGCCAGCTTCGCGAGGGCGTGCGCGGTCGCCGGCGCCCACACGACGAGCTCCGCCCAGTCGGCGAGCGCGATGTGATCGATCTCCCCCTCCTCGGCCGGATCGAGGAGCTGGGTGCGCACGGTCTCGCCCGAGAGCGTCTGGAGCACGAGCGGCGCGACGAAGCGCGTCGCCTCGGGCGTCAGGATGCAGCGCACCACGTGGCCCGCGCGCCGCAGCGCCCGCACCAGCTCGGGGACCTTGTAGGCCGCGATGCCGCCGGTGACCGCGAGCAGAATCCGCCGCTCCGGCGTCGGGAGCCTCACGAGAGACACCTCGTTGCCGGCGAGCTTACCCGGATCTCCCCGGGCACGCCAAGGCAGAGTCCGTCGCGGCGGCGGACTCTCGGGCCGGCCTGCTAGCAGCTAGCCTCGGCCGAGCTTCTCGCGCAGGCGCTTTGCCACCACGGGCGGTACGAACTCGGCGACGTCGCGCCCGAGCCGCACCAGCTCCTTCAGGCGAGACGAGCTCACGTAGAGGTACTGCTGGCTGGCCATCAGGAAGACCGTCTCGATCTCCGGGAAGAGGTGCTTGTTCATGAGTGCCATCTCGAACTCGTACTCGAAGTCCGACATCGCGCGTACGCCGCGGATCACCACCTCCGCACCGATCTCGCGCGCGAAGTCGACGGTCAGGCCGGCGAACGACGTGATCCGGATGCCGGGCTCGCTGCCGACCACGGTCTCGAGCATCGCGATCCGCTCTGCCAGCGTGAAGGTCGTCTCCTTCTCGGGGTGGATCGCGATCGCCACCACCAGCTCGTCGAAGACGCGCAGCGAGCGCTGGACGATGTCGAGGTGCCCGTTGGTCAGCGGATCGAAGCTCGCGGGGAAGAGCGCGACCGTGGGCGCTCCGCGTGTCCGGCTCATCCGCGGGTGGACCTCCTCTCGGCGGACGCCCCCGCGCGGCGGAAGCGCGTGATCAGCGTGTCGCCGTAGCGCCGCTCGTCGAGCCGCAAGAGCCCCTCCACTTCCGGGGGCGGGCGGCGCCGGCTGCTCTCCACCACGACCATAGCCCCCTCCGGGAGGAGTTCCGAGCGGGCGAGCGTCGCGAGCGCCCGCGCGGCCTCGCCCGAGGCATAGGGAGGGTCGAGGAGCGCGAGGTCGAAGCGCCGCCCGTCCCGGGCGAGGCGGCCGAGGGCGAGGACCGCATCGGCGGTCACGACCTCCGCCCGCGACGCGAGCCCGAGCGCGGCCAGGTTTTCGCGCAGGACCGCGGCGCAGCCCCGCGTGCCCTCGACGAAGACCGCGCTCGCCGCCCCGCGGGAAAGCGCCTCGATGCCGAGCGCGCCGCTTCCCGCGTAGAGATCGAGCACCGCGGCGCCCTCCGGGTCGATCCGCGCGAAGAGCGCCTCCCGAACGCGGTCCGCGGTCGGCCGGGCGCCCGCGCGGGGCGCGCGCAACCGGCGTCCCGCGAGGCTCCCGCCGGTGACGCGCATCACTCCTCCCTCCTCCCGCGCCCGACGCGGAGATGCGCCGGCCGCCCGCGAGGATCTTGCGCCTTGCTGAACCCGACGGCACCCCGTAGAATGCGCACCTCTCCGGGTACGCCGGTCGGTTTCGTCACCCGAGATTGTGTAGGGAAGGAGAACCCATCCGATGGCCTCGGCTGCCGTGGAACGAACCAAGCGGAAGCTGGCGGAACGGATCGCGCAGGTGCGCGGCGACCGCTCCCAGCGCCAATTCGCACGCGACCTCGGCGTGTTCCAGCAGAACGTGAACCGCTACGAGAGCGGGACGACCCCTCACACCGACTTCCTGATCACGCTCGCGATCAAGGAGAACGTCTCCGTCGACTGGCTGCTGCTCGGCAAGGGCAAGATGCGCCGCGGCCGCTGATCGATCCCCAGCGGGCTGGCGGTCGGCGAGGAGCCGACCGCCCGGCACTCCGCTCGCCTGCGGCTCGCTGCGCGCGCTTCGCGCTTGCCCCAGCGGGCTTCGCCTGCCGTCGGAGCCGGTTCGGACGAAATCCGCGGCCGGCTCCGACACCTTCCTGCTCCCTCCCGGCACCCAAAAAAGGGAAACGGACTACATCCCCTCCGCGCGGGAGCCCCGTCCCGCCGTCGCGCACGAGCCCCGCAAGCCCACGGCCAAATCCTCGTCTCGCCAGCGGATCCCCGCGGCATCGGCCGCGGGGCACGCTTCTTGCTCTGCCCTCCTCCCGACCATGGGATGGGGAGCTGCGAAGGCGAGGATTGCTGCACCTGTTGGCGCTGCTCACGCTCCTGCTCACTGCCGCGGATCACTGGACGACCTACCTCTGCCTCCAGGCGCCGGTCCCCGGGTTCGAGGTCAGCGAGGCGAATCCCATCGCGCTGTGGCTGTTCGAAGCGATGGGCCTCGTCCCGGGGATCCTGCTCGACACCGCCGTCACGTTGGCGGCGGTGGGCTTCCTGGTGTCGACCGCCCTCGTCCCGGGCCCCGCCAAGAGGACCTTCCTCCTGGTGGTAATCGCGTGGACGGGGTATGCGGTGGTGAACAACCTCCAGGCCATGGTCGCGATGGGGCTCTCGCCGATGGGGCCGGCGTGATGTCGCGGCGCCTGCTCGGCGCGCTGGTCTGCGTCGCGGTCGGGGGTCTCTCGTGCGGGCCGCTCTTCGGAGCGCCTGCGGCGACGCGCGAGGCGGTCGGAGGACTCGCCGTTCCGCCGCTCCCGGCGGCGCACGGGGGCACGTCTTCCGCGAAGACGCCGGGCGGCGGCGGCGGGGACCCCAGCGTCGCCGCGGTCGGTGCGTACCTCGCGAGCCGCAACACCGGCCTGATCCGCGCGGAGATCGACGTCCTCGCGGGCACCCTGGTCGCCGAGGCGCGGCGCCGCCAGCTCGACCTGGCCCTGGTGATGGCGGTGATGCACGTCGAGAGCCGCTTCAACAACTTCGTGATCTCGCCCGCCGGCGCCCTCGGTCTGATGCAGATCCTGCCCTCCACGGGGCAGGAGCTCGCCCGGCGGGAGGGCATCCCCTGGCGGGGCTCCCAGACGCTGCTCGACCCGAGCACGAACGTGCGGCTCGGCATCACCTACCTGCGCGAGCTCTCCGACCGCTACGACGGCGACCTCTCCGCCGCCCTCGCCGCGTACAACTGGGGCCCGGGGCACGTGGACCGCCGCCTCCAGGAAGGCGTCGCGCTCCCGAGCCAGTACCCGAGCCTGGTCTGGCAGGCGCGCTCTCAGCGCGCCATCGCGCGCGTCTCGTTCGCGCCGACGAGCTCCGCGACGAAGCGGTCGATCCCGTTCATCGCCGCCTCGGCGGACCCGCGGTAGCCGTTCGCGAGGATCGAGAAGGCCGCCACCCGGCCGTCGGCGAGGCGCGCGTAGCCCGAGAGGCCGGTGACGCGGGTCAGGAGCCCCGTCTTCGCGCGCACGGCGTCGCCGGCCCCCTCGGCGCGCTTCTCGAGCGTCCCGTCGGCCGCGCCGATCGGCAGGGCCGCCACGAACTCGGGGCCGAAGCGGAACGAGCGCTCGGCGAGGCGCAGTGCCTCGACGAAGACGCGCGGGGGCACGCGGTTCTCGTACGAGAGGCCGGAGCCGTCGACCAGCGTGGCACGGTCCACCGGCACCCCGAGGGCCGCGAGCTCCCGGCGCACGACGGCAAGGCCCTCCTCCCAGGTCGCGGGGTGCGCGCCCGAGCGCGCGGCGAGCGCCTTCAGCAGGCCCTCGGCGATCGCGTTGTTGCTGTACTTCACGAAGAGCCGGACGATCTCGGCGAGCGGGCGGCCTGCGAAGGCGAGCAGCCGCGTCGCGTCCGGCGGCACCGCCCCCCGCCGGACGTCTCCCTCCACGCGGATGCCGTTCGCCTCGAGCTGCATGCGGAAGAGCGCCCCGGCGTAGCCCACCGGATCGAGGACGCTGCGGTAGGCGGTTTTCGGCTCCGAGCCGACGGGGAGCGTCCCCGCGACGATCACCTGCTCCACGCCCTCGCCGTGGGCGCGCTCGATCTCGAGCGCGGGCGCGCCTTGCTTCGGCCCGGTGCGCGCGCGGTTCACCAGCGGGAAATAGGCGATCGGCGGGTCCACTTCGACGCGCACGGGATCGCCCGCCTGCGCGCCCGGGGTCGCGGTGACGGCGTAGGCGCCGTAGTTCACGCCGAGCGCGGCGACCGGCGCGTGATAGGCGCGCGCGGAGACCGGCCCCCAGCTCGGGTGCCAGCGCTGCGCATCGAAGGCGGAGTCGTCGAGCCGGAGGCCAGCCTTCACGCGGCGCAGGCCCAGGCGGCGCAGGTCGGCCGCGAGCCGCCAGACCTCCTCGGAAGTCAGCGCCGGGTCGCCGCCGCCGCGGATCGCGAGCTCCGCCACCGCGCCCTCGGCGTCGGGGGGGGCCGGGACGAAGACCTCGGTGGTGAAGCGGTGCGCCGGCCCGAAGGCCGAGAGCGCCGCGATCGCGGTCAGGACCTTCATGTTCGAGGCCGGGACGAGTGCGTGATCGGGGTCACGCGCGTAGAGGACGCCCCCGGCGTCGAGCTCCACGACGAGGGCGCCGACCCGCGCGCCGCGCAGACCCGGACCGCGGAGTGCGGCATCGAGGCGCGCCTCGAGCTCCGCGCCCGGGGCGGCGGGCGGCAGGAGCAGCAACAGGACGGCGGCGGCGAGGGCCGGCAGGCCCAGGCGGCGCATCGCGGGCTCCTCTCGGGGGGGTCGCTTGACGATAGCGGACTTATCGGGAAGGCTGCGGCCGGACTCGAGAGCCGCGCCGGTCGGGGGGACCGTGCTCAACTGGATCTGGCTCGCCTTGGTCCTGGGCTCCGTCGTCTACGGCGGGCTCACGGGGCGCATGCAGGCCGTGAGCGACGCCGTCTTCGCGAGCGCGCGCGGAGCGGTCGACCTGGTGATCGGCCTGGTCGGCGGAATGATGTTCTTCCTCGGGCTGATGCGCGTGGCCCGCGACGGCGGGCTCCTGCGCGTCGTCGCGCGGGCGCTCGCCCCGCTCATGCGCCGGCTCTTCCCGGACGTGCCGCAAGATCACCCGGCGATGGGCGCGATGATCATGAACCTGGCGACCAACACCCTGGGGCTCGGCAACGCCGCCACTCCGTTTGGCCTGAAGGCGATGGTCGAGCTCGACCGTCTGAACCCCCGCCCGGGCGTGGCGACGGATGCGATGGCGATGTTCCTCGCGATCAACGTGTCCGCGATCCACCTGATGCCCCCCACCGGAACGATCATGATCCGCGCGGCCGCCGGCTCGGCCAATCCCGCCGGGATCTGGCTGCCGACCCTGATCGCCACGGCCTGCTCGATGCTGGCAGCCATCGCCGCGGTCTACCTGCTTCGCGCGCGCGAGCGTGCGCTTCCAGAGCCGCCGGAGCGGCCCGCGGGCCAGCCGCCGGTCGAGCGGAAGGGCCCCGAGGTCGACGAGGCGCTCGCGGCGCAGGGGCCGTCCGAGCCCGCCGGGCCGGTTCGCCGGCTCATCATCGCGGGGATCGTCGTGGCATCCGGCGTGGGCATCGCTCTCCACGCCGCGAATCTCGCGCTGGACCTTCCGCCGTTCGACGTGGTGACGGCGCTCCTCCAGGCATGGCTCGTGCCGCTGCTGGTCGCAGCTCTCCTGCTCGTCGGCTTCGCCGGCCGGGTTCCGGTCTACGAGTCGATGGTCGCCGGCGCGCGCGAGGGCCTCGACATGGCCGTCCGCATCCTTCCCTTCCTGGTCACGATCCTGGTGGCGGTGGCGATGTTCCGCGCCTCGGGCGCGCTCCAGCTCCTGGTGGACAACCTCGACCCGTTCACCAGCCGGATCGGCTTTCCGGGCGAGGCCCTCCCTATGGCGCTCCTGCGCCCGCTCTCGGGCTCGGGCGCCTTCGGCGTGATGGCGGAGATCATCAAGACCCACGGCCCCGACTCCTTCGTCGGGAACCTCGTCTGCACGCTCCAGGGCTCGACCGAGACGACCTTCTACGTGCTCACGCTCTACTTCGGCGCCGCGGGCGTGCGCAACATGCGCTACACGCTCGCCGCCTGCCTCGTCGCCGACCTGGCGGGCTTCGCGGGCGCCACCGCGGCGTGTCACCTCTTCTTCGACTGATGGCCGCGCCCGCCGCCCCGGACCCGGCCGCGCTCGAGGCCGCGCTGCGCCGGCTCGTGCAAGGCGCGCTCGGCGCGCGCGCCGAGCGCGTCGAGTGGCTGGCCGAGGGGCTCGGCCTGCGCCGCTTCGCGCGCGTACACCTCGCGGGCGGCGGCTCCACCACGACGCTCGTCGCGCGAGTCGAGGCGCCCGAAGACCCGGCGGGCCGCCCTGCGGGCGCCGCGCCGGAGCCGCCGCTCGAGCCGATCCGCGCGCTGCTGGAGCGCGCGGGGCTCCCGGTGCCGGCGCGGCTCGGGGCCGACGAGGCCGCCGGGATCGAGCTCCTGGAGGACGTCGGCCCCGTCTCGCTCGCGTCCGCCGCGGCCGCTACGGACGAGAGCGGGCGGCGCCGTCTCTACGAGGAGGCCTGCGACCTCGTGCCGCGGATCCAGCGCATCCCCGATCCGGGCGGCGTGGCCGCCTTCGGCCGCAGGCTCGACGATGCGCTGCTCGCCTACAAGGCGGAGCTCTTCTGCGCGCACGCCATCGAGCCGCTCGCCGGCCCCACAGCCGCGCGCGCCGTGAGGGAGGCCTTCCTTCGGATCGCGGAGGAGATCCGCGCCGCTCCGTTCCGCCTCGCGCACCGGGATCTCCAGTCCGCGAACATCCACGTCCGCGCGGCTGCGCCGCGCGGACGGCGCCTCGTGCTGATCGATCTCCAGGGCGCCTTCCTCGCTCCCCCCGAGTACGACCTCGTCTGCCTGCTGCGCGACTCCTACGTGGAGCTCTCCTGGGAGGAGGTCGCGCACCAGCTGGCGCGCACCCGGCCGCGGCTCCCCGACGCGCCGCGCGACGAGGAGTTCGCGCGCCGCTTCGACCTCCTGACCCTCGCGCGCAAGGGCAAGGACCTGGCCCGCTTCGTCTCGGCGGCGCGCGCGCGCGGCGACGCGCGCTACCTGCGCTTCGCGCCGGCGACCGTGCGCCAGCTGCGCGCCGCGGCCGCGCGAGCGGCCGCTCGGGACCCCGCCTTCGCCGCGCTCGCGGAGATCCTCGCCGCGCTCCCCGAGGACCCGTGCGCGCGATGATCGTCGGGGCGGGCCTCGGGACGCGCCTGCGCCCGCTCAGCGACCTCTGCCCCAAGCCGGCGGTCCCCGTGCGCGGCCTCCCGCTCGTCGCCTACCAGCTCGCGCTCCTCGCGCACCACGGCGTGCGCGAGGTCGTGATCAACGTCCACCCTCTCCCGGAGCTCCTGACGGAGGCCGCGCGTCGCTTCTGCCCGCCGGGCCTCGAGCTGCGCTTCTCGCACGAGGAGGAGCTCCTCGATACCGGGGGCGGCATCCGACGCGTCGCGCGCTTCCTGCGCGAGAGCGATCCCTGCCTGCTCGTCGGCGCCGACATGCTCCTCGACGCGGACCTCGGCCGCCTCGTGCGCCTGCACCGCGCGCGCGGCGACGCCTGGACGATGCTCCTGCGCGACGACACGCGGAGCGCGCGCTTCGGCTCGGTCGGCATCGACGGCGCCGGCCGCGTGCGGCGGATCGGCTCCCGCTTCGGCCTGCCGGGCGAGGCGAGAGCCGGCGTGTACGTCTGGGCGAACGTGGTCTCTGCGCGCGCCTTCGATCGCATGCCCGACCGCGAGGCCTTCAACCACCTCGACGAGTGGATCGCGCCCTGGCTCGCCGCGGGCGCCGAGGACGTGCGCGGAGAGCTGTGGGCACCCGCGCAATGCCGCTGGGAGCCCGTGGGCACGCCGCGCGAGTACCTCGCCGTCAATCTCGCCCCCCCGCGCCTCGCCTACCTCGACGCGGACGCGCTCGCGCGCGCCCGCGGCGTGCGCTTCGAGGCGGAGTGCGTGATCGGCGCTGGCGCGTCGATCGGGGCGGGAGCTAGCCTGCGCCGCGTGGTGGTCTGGGACGGCGAGCGCGTGCCGGCGGGCCTGCGCGCGGAGGAAGGCGTCTTCGCCGGCGGCGCCTTCCACCGCTGCGACGGCCCGGGCGGCGGCAGCGCGTGAGCGAGCTCGTCTTCGTCGGCACGGGCGACGCCTTCGGCGCCGGCGGGCGCCGGCAATCCGCCCTGCTCCTGCGCACGCCGGGCGGCACGGTGCTGATCGATTGCGGTGCGACCACGAGCGGCGGCCTCGCGAAGCTCGGCGTCGCGCGCGGCGAGATCGACGCCATCCTGATCTCGCACTTCCACGGCGACCACTTCGCCGGGATCCCCTTCCTGCTGCTCGGCGCCCTCTACGAGGACGAGCGCAAGCACCCGCTCACGATCGCCGGCCCGCCCGGCATCGAGGCGCACGTCCGCGCGCTCGCCGAGGCGATGGGCTACGCGCTCGACGAGCGCCAGTGGACCTTCCCGATCCGCTTCGAGGAGCTCCGCCCCGGCCGCGAGCGCGAGATCGGCCCCCTCCGCGTCGACGCCTTCGAAGTGTTCCACCAGCCGCACACCGCGCCGCACGGCCTCGCGGTCCGCTTCGGCACGCGGCGCCTGGTCTACTCCGGAGACACCGGCTTCTTCCCCGGCTTCGCCGACCGGGTCGGCGAAGCCGATCTCTTCGTCTGCGAGTGCACCTACCTCGAGAACGACTTCCCCTACCACATCAGCCACCGCGACCTCGTCGCCCGCAAGCACGAGTTTCGCTGCCAGCGCATCCTGCTGACGCATCTGGGCGAGGAGATGCTCCCCCACCGCGGCCGCGCCGCCTTCGAGACGGCGGACGACGGCCTTCGCGTCACCCTGTAGCTCGCCGCTCGACCCCGGGCCCCGCCCCGACCACCCGACGCCGTCGCCGCCCGATTCGGCCCGATCCTCCCCCGCCAGGAGGCCGACCCGTGCCCCCGGCATCGACCGCAGCGCGAAACCGGCCTCGATTTGCGCGGGTCGCATAGAACACAGCTATTTAAAAGTTCGTGCCCAGGCAGCTGACCCTCGACGACCAACGCCGCCGCTCCGGCCACGGCGGCCCCCGGCCCGGCGCGGGACGCCCCGCGCAAGCGCGCCCGCCGGTGCACCACGTGCGGCGCGGCGCCGGGCCTCGCCGGCAGCGGGCCTGCTATCGCGAGCGGACGGTCTCGACGAAGTCGGCGTCGGCGAGCGCATGATCGAGGAGATTCTCGAACGCAGCCGGGATCGCCATGGGTTGCATGCCTTGGTGGCGGCCACGGCCGGTGAACACCCGGTCGTAGAGAACCTTGCCGGTCTGCTCGAGCACGCGAACGCGGCCCTCCAACGTGGCGTCCTCGTAGTCCTTCTCTCGAAAGCTCGAGCTGACGTAGGTGTCGGTCCAGATGCTGGTGACGACTACTCCCAGGAGCAGAGCGCCGCTGGGGGTGCGGCCTCCAGTGGTCAAGCGCTCGTGAGACCTCGCTACGTCGTAGCCCGCCTCCGCCAGGCAGCGTTCCGCGATGCTGTTGAACTCGAGGGGGTTCGTCGGCCCCGACCATCGCAGCTGCTGGATCGGCTTCGTGCGAAGGCGAAGGTGGACGTCGCCGACGTGCGTACCGGATTCGATGACGTAGGCGACACCACGGAACTGGATCGTCCGCGTCGACCCGGGGGGAACAGCGATGGGTTCGACGGAGGCCCCGGACGGAGGAAAGGCCGATCTCGTGGCGCACGCGATGGCCAGCGCGAGGGCGAGCGCCAGCCGACGGGGGCTTTGCGGAGCGGACCGGTCCAACAGCGATCCCCTGTCGAACGGTAGCTTCGTCCTTGCATTCTGCAGCAGCGAGGGGAACCGTGTAAAGCGGCTCCGGGGGAGGGCGACCGGCGCGAGGGCGATCATCGCGGAGCAGCGCTCAAGCGCGCGCTGCGCGAGCGCCTCGAGCGGGCGGGCTACGAGACGCGGGACCTCGGCAAGCCACGGCGACGCGGCGGTCGACTACCCCGCCTTCGCCGCGCGGGCCCCGTGCGGGGCTTGTTCCCCTCGCGTGGTCCCTGCTTGACCGAAATCGGATCATCGAACGTTGGCAAGGAACGGAGCTGAAGACCCCTATGCGCCTTTCGGAGTCGGAAGGATCTCCCCGTCACGGATGACGGCTCACCCTTCCCCACCGTCCCGGCACGATCTCCCCCAGCACCGCCGCGCGGCGAGCGCCGGTGCAGCGCGGCAGATGGTTCGGAAGGCCGAGCAACGCGTTGCGGCCCAGCAGGGAGAAGGCCATCGCCTCGGCGGCGCGCGCCGGGACGCCCGCCGCGTCGAAGGGCTCGACGCGCGCGTCCGGTAGCGCGCGCGCGAGGCCCTGCATCAGGGCCGAGTTCTCGGCGCCGCCGCCGCCGACGAGGAGGCGGTCGACGCGGGCGGCGGGGCCCAGCAGCTCCGAGCATGCGCGGCGCACCGCCTCGACGGTGAAGGCGGCGAGGGTCGCGACGAGGTCGTCGTCCTCGCGGCCGCGCTCGCGCCACTCGCGGGCGAGCGCCTCGGCCTCGGCGGTTCCGTAGCGCTCGCGGCCGGTCGACTTCGGGGGCGGGCGGCGGAGGAAGTCGTCATCGAGGAGGCGCGCGAGCAGATCCGGATCGGCGCGGCCGCGGCGTGCGCGGGCGCCGCCGCCGTCCATCGCCTCGCGGCCGCCGCTCTGCACGCGGACGACGCCGTCGAGGAGGGCGTTCGCGGGGCCGACGTCGAAGGCGACGACGTCGTCGGGGCCGGCGCCGGGCGGGAGCCAGGTGACGTTCGCGATCCCGCCGAGGTTCAGCGCCACGCGGCCCTCGCTCGCGTCGGCAAAGGCGGCATGGTGGAAGAAGGGGGCGAGCGGAGCGCCCTCGCCGCCGGCGGCGACGTCGCGCGGGCGGAAGTCCGCGACCGTGGTGACGCCGGTGCGCTCGGCGATCAGCGAGGGGTCGCCGATCTGGAGCGTCGCGTGCAGCTCCGGGTGGTGGGCGACCGTCTGGCCGTGGCTCGCGACGGCATCGAGCGCGCCGGGGTCGAGACCCGCGGCGCGGCAGACGGCGAGCGCGGCCGCGGCGAAGCGCTCGCCGAGCGCCACGTCGAGTGCGGCGAGCTCGCGCAGCGCTTCGCCGGCTGGGACCCGCCCGGCGGCCAGACGATGGATCCGCTCCTGGAGCGAGCTCGGGAAGGGATCCGCGTGGAAGGCCACCAGGCGGAACGGGCGCGCCTCCGGCGCGTCCGGCCACTCGACGAGTGCCGCGTCGACGCCATCGGCCGACGTCCCCGACATGAGCCCCACCACCCGCACGGGGCCGGAGGGTAGCGGCGGCAATCGCGCGATCGAGCCGGGGCTCGCGCCCCGCCCGCAGCTAAGGAGAAGGCCGCGCTCGCCAGCCCTTCGGGTCGCGGTGACCGTGCCAGACGGCAATCACCTCGATCCTTGTCTCCTGGATCCGAAACCGCGAGACCCGGCTGCTGCGCGTCGTACCACGCCGCGGCGTCGTGGAGGTCATCCTCGGCCGCCGGCGACAGCGCCAGCGGAAGTGTCACTCCCGCTTCCGAGCCCAGAGGCGCTCGCGCACCTGCTCCCACGGACGAGCGCGCTCGGGGTGCTCGTCGAGCTCACGGAGCCGCCGATCGAGCTCCTCGCGCTGCGCGTCCGACAGCGGAAACGGCTCGTTCTCTCGCTCGGCGGCGATGCTGTCCCAGAGCTCCTCGACCAGCTCCAGCCGCTCGGCAGCGGAGAGCTTGAACAACTCCTCGCGAAGGGCGTTGGTCATGGCACCAGTCTGCCTCCAACCCGAGGATGCGGCAAGCCAGGGCCTCTCGCTTTGGTCGCCGGCCGCGCCACGAGTTCCACCACCCGCATGCAGCCCGAGAATAGCGCCAACGAGCGCTGCGTTGACACGTGCAGCCGATCCCCGAATACTCCGTCCGCCCCGGCCCTCGCCGGCCGGGTGCAGATCCAGGGGGTCCCGGCCGATGAACGACTCCTCCCGCACCCAGGGCGGGCTCATCTGCGTGGGCGCGGTGATCGTGGGCGCGTGGTTCCTGCTCGGCCTCTTCCAGGGGAGCTACTGGGCGATCGCGCTGCCGGTCGCGGCCGTCGTCTTCTTCGCGCTCGGTCTCACCTTCTGGGTCGGCTACACGATCGCGACGATCCAGGTCGAGCCCAGCGGAGAGCCCGAGCCGCCGGCCGCGGACGCGAGCGCCGGCGACCCCACCCGCGACGCCTCCGCCTGAGGCGGCCGTGCGGATCGCGCTGCTGACCTATCGGGGCAACATGTTCTGCGGCGGGCAGGGGATCTACGCCGCCTACCTCGCCCGCGAGTGGCGGCGGCTGGGCCACGAGGTGCACGTGATCGCGGGTCCGCCGCTCCCGGCGCTCGAGCCCGGGATCCCGCTCCACGTGATCCCGAACGAGAACGTCTTCGGCGTGAAGCACCCGGAGTGGGCCCGGCGCGAGAACCCCTTCGGCCTGCTCTGGCCCGTGAACCTCTGGGAGCTCGGCGTCTCGCGCTTCGGCGTCTTCCCGGAGATGCAGAGCTTCGGCCTGCGCCTCTTGCTCGCCTGGCGTCGGCTGCAGGCGCGGCACCGCTTCGACGTCGTCTTCGACAACCAGTCGCTCGCCTGGGGCCTGCTCGGGATCCGCGCCACCGGAGTGCCGGTGGTCTCGGTGATCCACCATCCCCTGCACATCGACCGCGAGGCGGACTTCGCAATCGACCCGAGCCTCGTGAAGAAGATCAAGCGCACGCTCTACTTCCCGCTCTTCATGCAGGAGCGCGTGGCGCGGCGCCTCGACCGGATCGTCACCGTGAGCGAGGCCTCGCGGCGCGAGATCGAGCGCTACTTCGGGATCCCCGAGAAGGAGGTCGACGTCGTCTACAACGGCACCGACGCGGAGCTCTTCCGGCCGATCCCCGGGACGCCGAAGGAGACCGACCTGCTCTTCGTCGGCCGCACCGAGGACCGGAAGAAGGGGATCGGGACGCTGCTCGAGGCGATGACGCTGCTGCCGCAGCGCGTGACCCTCAAGATCGTGGACGGCCGCATCCCCGAGGACGGGCTCGCCCTGCGCTTCGTGCGCCGCTACGGGCTCGAGCGGCGCGTGGTCCTGCACCGGCGCCTGCTCTCGACCCCGGAGCTCGTGGCGCAGTACTCGACCGCGCGCGTCGCCGTGGTGCCCTCCTTCTTCGAGGGCTTCGGCTTCCCGGCGAGCGAGGCCATGGCCTGCGGTCTCCCCGTGGTGGCCAACGCGGCGGGGGCGCTCCCGGAAGTGGTGGGGAGCGACGGCGAGGCGGGCGTGCTGGTCCCGCCGCGCGACCCGCGTGCGATGGCGGCAGCGATCGAGAGCGTCCTCTCGGCGCCCGAGCGCGCCGAGCGCATGGGCCGCGCCGCGCGGCGGCGCGTCCTGCGCGTCTTCCGCTGGTCGGACACCGCCGCGGGGCTCGTGGCGGTCTTCGAGGCACGGATTCGTGCTGCTCACGGTCGATCTCGAGCGGCTTGACGTCCGCGCCGGGCAGCGCCTGCTCGACGCGGGCTGCGGCGAGGGGCGGCACTGCTTCGGCGCGCTCGAGCGCGGCGCGCGCGTGGTGGGCCTCGACCTCGACCGCGCGTCGCTGCGCCAGGGCGCGGGCGCGCTCCGCTACCGCGCCCGCGAGCTCGGGGGCTCCGGCGCGATGATCCACGGCGACGCCTTCCGCCTGCCCTTCCCCGATGCCACCTTCGACCGCGTGATCTGCTCGGAGGTGATGGAGCACGTGCACGACTACCGGGGCGCGGCCCGCGAGCTGGCGCGCGTGACCCGGCCGGCGGGCCGGATCGCGGTCACGGTGCCGACGGCGACGAGCGAGCACCTCTACCTGCGCGCGGGCGACGACTACTTCGAGTCGCCCGGCGGGCACATCCGGATCTTCCGGCCGCGCGAGCTCGCCGCCGCGCTCGGCGACGCGGGGTTCGCGACCCTCGGCGTCGGCTTCGCCCACGCCTTCCACACCCCGTACTGGGTGCTGCGCTCGATCGCGGGCCTGCCCCGCGCCGACGCGAGCCGGCTCGTGCGGGCCTACCGCGAGTTCCTGATCCGCGCCTCCGTGTCGCGCGTCCTCGCCCGCGTGGAGCGGTGGCTCAACTACTGCTTCCCGAAGAGCCTCGTGCTCTACGCCGAGCGGCGGGCCCGCCCGGCGCGGGCGGCCGGCTGACCCCGTGGGCCGGCCGCTGCGCCTGTGCTTCGTCGCCTACCGCGGCAGCATGCGCTGCGGCGGACAGGGCGTGTACCTCTGGTTCCTGGCGCGCGAGCTCGCGCGCATGGGGCACGCGGTCGACGTCGTCGTCGGTCCGCCCTACCCCGATGCGATGCCCTTTGCGAACGAGCTGCGCCGGCTCCCGAACGAGCTCTTCTGGGAGAAGTGGTTCCTCGGCGGCGGCGCCGAGGTGCTGCCGCGCGGCGACCCGCTGCGCGTCTTCTCGCCGCTGACCTTCTGGGAGCTCGCGGCGAGCTGGCTGGGCTTCCTGCCCGAGCCCTTCGCCTTCAGCGCGCGCGCCTTCCGGGACCTCGCGGGTCGCCTCGCGACGGGCGCGCGCTACGACCTCGTGCACGACGTCCAGTGCCTCGGCTGGGGGATCCTCGGGATCCGCGCGCTCGGACTCCCCGTCGTGACGACGATCCACCATCCGCTCACGATCGACCGCCGGGCCTCGTTCGCGCGCGACCGGAGCCTCGCCGAGGCGATCGGCACGATGCAGTTCTACCCGGCCGGCATGCAGGCCTTCGTGGCGCGCCGGATCGACCGCGTGCTCACCTCGTCCGCGTCGAGCGCCCGCGACCTCGAGCGCGACTTCCGCGTCCGCCCGGAGCGCCTGCGCATGGTCGCGAACGGGGTCGACACGAATCTCTTCCGGCCCGATCCCGCGCGCGAGCGGGATCCGAACGAGATCCTCTGCGTCGCGCGGGCCTCGGATCCCAACAAGGGCGTGCGGACCCTCGTCGAGGCGCTCGCGCTCCTGCCGGCATGCGTACGCCTCACGCTCGTCGACGACGATGCGGCGCAGAACCCGGCGCGAAAGCTCGCCGCCGAGCTCGGTTGCGCCGACCGCCTGCGCCTCGTCGGGCGGGTCTCGATCGAGGAGCTCCTCGCGCTCTACCAACGGGCCGCGCTCGTCGTCGTGCCCTCGCGCCACGAGGGTTTCGGGCTTCCCGCCGCCGAGGCGATGGCCTGCGGCACGCCCGTCGTGGCGACCGCCGCGGGCTCGCTGCCCGAGGTGATGCGGACGGGCGGCGGGGGAATCCTCGTCGAGCCGGGAAGCCCGCAGGCCCTCGCGAAGGGGATCGCCCAGCTGCTCGAGCAGCCCGCCGCGCGCGCGGAGCTCGGCCAGCGGGGCCGCCGCGGCGTCGAGGCCGCCTATGCGTGGCCGCGCGTCGCGGAGGCGACCGCGGAGGTCTACGCCGAGCTCGTCGCGGAGTCTCGCGGGCGGCCTGCCGGCGAGTAGCCGGCAGGCCGGGCTCCGCTCGCCTTCGGCTCGCTGCGCGGCGGCTTCGCCGCCTTGCGTCGCGGGGGCCCGGCCAGGATCACGACGTCGGCGAGCGATGGGAGACGGCGCGCGAACGCATCGAGCGCCTGAAGCGAGGCGAGCGCCAGCGGCGCCGGGAGGCGGGCGACGGCGCGGCTCCAGCCGGGGAAGCCCCAGGCCAGCGACACGCCCTCGACGATCTCGAGGTCGATCCACTCCCCGGCCTGCTCCCGCATCAGCGGGAGCTCGTAGCGCGTGAAGTGGTCGTGGGGCACGTCGTAGTGGCGCCGCCCGCGCGGGAGCTCGCGGCCGAGCCAGCCCTCGCGCAGCGCGTCCGCGCGCCGGGCCGCCCGGCACGCCGCCGACTCGAAGTTCGCGACGGCGAGCACCACGCGGCCCGCGGGCTTCGCGACGCGCGCCATCTCGGCGATCGCGGCGCGCGGGCGGTCGAAGTGGTCGAGCGAGCCCTTGCAGATCACCGCGTCGAAGCGGCCGGTGGCGAAGGGCAGCGCGTCGGACCAGGCGCGCACCCAGACCGGGAGCGGCCCGGGGAGCCGTCCCGAGCGGGGACCCGCACTTCGCTCGGCTTCGCCTCGCTGCGCGGCCGCTTCGCGGCCGCTTCGCGGCCATGCGCCGGCAGGTTCAATGGCGCTCCGCTCGGCTTCGCCTCGCTGCGCGGCCGCTTCGCGGCCTTGCGGGCGCGGGCCCGCGACCAGCTTCGCGAGTGCCGTCATGCGGGCGGAGGGCTCCGCGGCCACGGCGAAGGCCCCCCGCGCGGCGAGCGCCGAGGCGTCCTGACCGAGGCCGGCCGCGACGTCCAGGACGCGCTCGCCGGAGGCCACGCGGGTCGCGCGCAGGCTGCGCTCGGCCATGCGGGCGAACAGGAACTCGCTCTCGCGCGTCGAAGCGGTCGGGATCACGTCCCGCATGTCGCGATCGAGGTCGACGACGCGCACGGCGCGAGCTTAGCCCTGGCGGGGCCGCACTCCGCTCGGCTGCGTCTCGCTGCGCGGCCGTCCCGAGCGGGCGCCCGCACTTCGCTCGGCTTCGCCTCGCTGCGCGGCCGCTTCGCGGCCTTGCGGCGCGGCCTTGCTTGGCGGAGCTCGGGGCGGCGTGATCGGGGCGGCGGTATGCTCCCACGCAACGATGGCGGCCCCGCTTCCCGCCGCGCGGAAGAGCCTGGACCGGCTGGGGACCTTACGCGCGGTCTACGCGGCGATCATCGCCTACGTCGTCCTCGCGATCGCGACCGTCGAGGGCGCCCAGATCCTGCTCCAGGAGCACTTTCGCGGGGCGGTCCTCGCGGCGACCCACGTGAGCCCCGCCGGGGGCCGGGTCGTCCCGCAGATCCAATCCCGGGTGGAGACTGCCACGCGAGAGTCGGCCTGGGTCCGCATCGCGGGCGTGCGCGTGAGCCCGCTCGTGCTCGGCGCGGATGGCCGCACCCCCATCTACCTGGAGGGCCGCACCCTCCGGCCGCCGCCGAGCTCGCCCGACGAGTCCCCCTACGCCGAGGCGGAGCTGCTGCTCCCGGCCATTGCCGAGGTCAGCGTCACGGTTCCGCTCGACTCGCTGCTGGCGGCGTCGATCTTCCTCCTCTACGGCGCCGTGCTGATCCCCTGGCTCTTCGCCTACCACCAGCGCACGGCCCGGAGCGGCGCGGCGCTCGTCGAGGCCGCGGTCACCGCCCGCGATTCCGCCGCCGAGCGGGCCCGCTCCATCCAGTCCGAGCTCGAGAAGGTGCGCGACCGCCTCGAGCGCCTCGAGCCCGCCGAGCGGGCGCAGGCGGACGAGATCCAGGGCCTCCAGCACGAGCGCGAGTCGCTCCAGGTCAAGCTGCGAGAGCTCTCGGAACGGGAGGCGCGGCTGCGCGAGCAGCTCTCCCGCACGAGCGAGCTCGAGCGCGAGCGCCAGGCGCTCGAGGACCTGCTCGAGGAGGCGGTGCAGGACCTCGGCGGGAAGGAGCGCGAGATCGGCCAGCTCGAGGAGCGACTGCGGCACGCGACGCGGCCGCCGCCGGTGAACCGCCGCTCGGCGGAGCAGCTCGGCCGTCGGCTCCGCGCGCTCTATCACCACCTCGAGATCGACGACCGCGCGCTCGACGACATGGCGGCGCTCGGCGACGAGTCGCTCCGCCTGCGCGCCGAGGAGGCGATCAAGCGCCTCGACGCGGACGACGGGAGCGCGGCCGTGCGCCGCAAGGTGGGCGGCTTGCCCCCGGGTCTCGCGATCTTCGAGCTCGGCTTCGCGGGCAAGGGACGCATCTACTTCTGCCGCGGTCGCCAGCGCCCGCACCGGATCCTCGCCCTCGGCGGCAAGGCCAGCCAGAAGACCGACCTCGAGTACCTGAGCCGCCTCCCGGCGGAGTAGCGCGAGAAGCGAGAAGCGGGGACGGAGCGGAGAAGCGGAGAAGCGGGGACGGTGTTCAGATGTTTCGAATTTTCAGATTCTCTCTAAGGGCTCCAGAGAGTCTCTCGTGGTGAAGGAGAATCTGAAAATTCGAAACATCTGAACACCGTCCCCGTCCCGGGTCCCGTCCCCGTCCCGGGTCAGGCCAATCCGAGGGCGCGGCGAAGCGTGGCCTTGAGGCGGGCGTCGTCCCAGGGCTTCGTGATCAGCGCGCAGACCCCGGCGGCCTCGAGCGCGGAGCGCGGGATCTCGTCGGTGACGCCCGTGATCAGCATGCGCGCGGCGTCGGGCCGCCGGCGCGCCGCCGCCGTGAGGAGCGCGAGGCCGCTCCCCCCCGGCATCTTCTGGTCGGAGACGATCGCGTCGACCGGGCGCGCGTCGAGGATCCCCAGCGCCTCGGCGGCGCTCTCGGCCGTCAGGATCTCGAAGCCCTCGCGCCGGAGGCAGCGGCGGAGGGCCGAGAGGATGCGCGCCTCGTCGTCGACGAGCAGCACGCAGGGCGGGTCAGACATCCGCCTCCTCCCCTCCGCCGTCGAGCGGGAGCCACACGCGGAAGAGGGCTCCGTGGCCGCGCCGGCTCTCCACCCGGATCGCGCCGCCGTGACGCCGGACGATGCTGTAGGAGGTCGAGAGCCCGAGGCCCGTCCCCATGCCCACCTTCTTGGTCGTGAAGAAGGGGTCGAAGAGGCGGCCCTGGTGCTCCGCCGCGATCCCGATCCCGTCGTCCTCGACCTGCACCTCGACGCCCCCCGCCGTGCGCCGCGTGCGCAGCCGGACGCGCCCCGCGCCGCTGGAGGATCCCACGCGCTCCTCGATCGCCTGGAAGGCGTTCACGAGCAGGTTCATGAAGACCTGCTTGAGCTGCATCGGGAAGCAGCTCACCGCGGGCAGCTCCTCGTACTCCTTCTCGAGGACGACGAGGTGCTTCATCATCGGCCAGACGATGTTCGCCGTGGACTCGAGGCACTGGTTCACGTCCGCGGGCACGCGCTCGCCGCTGTCCTGGTGCGAGAAATCGCGCAGGTCGGAGACGATGTGGCGGATCCTCTCGGAGCCCTCCTGGGACTCGCGGATGGCCTTGGCGAGGTCCGCGAGCAGGTAGGCGACGTCGACCTCGTCGGCGGTCTCGGCGAGCCGCTCCGCCGCGCCCGCGATCTCGTCGCGCCGCCCGGCCGCGACGGCCTTCTGGAGCTCCTCGACGCGCCCCCAGGCCCTGCGGAGGTCGCGCACGTACTCGGCCATCTGCGCCAGGTTCGCGTGGATGAAGCCCATCGGGTTGTTGATCTCGTGGGCCACCCCCGCCGCGAGCTGCCCGAGCGACGCGAGCTTCTCGCTCTGGAGCACCTGGCGCTGGAGCTGGCGGATCTCGGTCAGGTCCTGGAAGGTGGCGACGGCGCCGATGCGCACGCCTTCGGAGTCGAGGATCGGCGCGCAGGAGATCCCGATCGGAACCAGCGCCCCGTCCTCGCGCGCGATCTCGCTCTCGGCACCGCGGAATCTCTCACCCGAGGCGAGCGCGCGCTGCAGCAGTCGCGCGGGGCCGTCGAGCCCGGGACCGAGGCGGTGGCCGCGCAGCCGTGCGGCATCCCGGCCCAGGATGCGCTCGGCCGGCGGGTTGCAGGCGGTGATGCGCGCCTCGGCGTCGACGACGAGCAGCGCGCTGTTCATGTTCTGGATGATGTGGTCGTTGTAGCGCTCGAGGTCGCGGATGCGCCGCTCGGCCGCGCCCCGCTCCACGATCGCGCGCCGGCGGCGGATCTGCTCGAGGAGAGCCAGGCCGAGCGCCTCCGCGAGCTGTCCGCTCGCCGCCACGCAGTCCGCCGCCCCGCGGCGGAACCACTCGAGGGCCGCTACCGGATCGGGCTCGCGCGTCACGACCACCACGGGGGGACCGTCGAGCCCGGCCGAGGCGAGGATCGCGGAGGCTCCGTCGCCGAGCGCGGGGTGGGCGACGACCACGTCGACCTCGCCCGACACGCAGCACTCCGCGCAGGCGCGAGGGTCTGCCGCACGCAGGAGCCGGGCCACCCCCGCGAGGGGCTCGAGCGCCGCCGCGACATCGGGCGACGCGCCCGGCGGCTCCACGAGCAGGATGTGGACCCGAGGCAGCGATGCCTCCACGCACGTCCCCCGGCGCGGCCGCGCGCCGCCGTAGGAAGTCGCCGAGCCCGGGGCGGGCTCCTGGCCATGGGGGGGGAGGCGTCAATCTACCGGATCGGCGACCCCGCAGCACCCCCGCCCCGGGACGGGTGGCCGTGGCGCGCGAGCCGGCGGTAGAGCGTGCTGCGCCCGATCCCGAGCAGCCGGGCCGCCTGCGTGGCGTCGCCACCCGTCTCGCGCAGCGCCCGCTCCAGCGCGCAGCGCTCGTAGGCTTCGAGCGAGAGAGGGAGATCGGTCGGCGGCGCCGCCGCGGACGCCGCGCGCCGCCGCGCGCCGGGAAGGTCCGCGATGCGGAGCCACGGGCCGGGTGCGAGCGCGAGCGCCGACTCGATCGCGTTCTCGAGCTCGCGCACGTTTCCGGGCCATTCGGCCAGGGCCAGCGCCTCGAGCGCCGCGTCCTCGATGCCGCTCACCCGTCGGCCCGGCCCCCCGTGCTTGCGCAGGAAGTGATGCACGAGCAGCGGGATGTCCTCGCGGCGCTCGCGCAGGGGCGGGACCTCGATCCGCACCACGTCGAGGCGGTAGAAGAGATCGGCCCGAAAGGCCCCGGCCGCGACCATCTCGCCGAGGTTGCGATGGGTGGCGGCGATCACGCGGAGGTCCACCGGCACCGCCGACGCGGAGCCCACGGGCCGGATCTCCTTGTGCTGCAGGGCCCGCAGGAGCTTCGCCTGCACGCCCAGGGGGAGCTCGCCGACCTCGTCGAGGAAGAGGGTCCCTTGGTTCGCCATCCGGAAGAGGCCGGTGGCCCCGAGCGCTCCGGTGAAGGCGCCCCGCTCGTGGCCGAAGAGCTCCGACTCGATGATCGTCTCGGGGAGCGCCCCGCAGTCGACCGGCACGAAGGTGCCGGCGGCCCGCGGGCTCATCGCGCGGAGCGCCCGTGCGACGAGCTCCTTGCCCGTGCCGCTCTCGCCGTGGATCAGGACGTGGCTCTCGTTGTGGCGGAGCGCGTGCAGCGTCCGCTCCAGGGAGCGCATCGCGGCCGAGCGCCCCACGAGCTCCGGCGCCCCGGCGCGGCCGCGCAGCTCGAGCTCGAGCTCGCGGTTGCGCGAGAGCAGGCGTCGGCGCTCGAGCGCCTTGCGGACCGTCGTGCGCACGCGGTAGACGTCCTCGAAGGGCTTGGCGAGATAGTCGAAGGCTCCGCGCCGGATGCAGCGCACCGCGCTCTCGATGCTCGCGTGGCCGGTCATCACGATGACCTCGACCTCGGGCCTCTCGTGCTTCAGCTGCTCGAGCAGCGCCATGCCGCTCGCCTCGCCGAGGAAGAGATCGAGCAGCACGACGTCGAGGTCGGGCTCCGCGAGGGCCGGCGCGGCGGCGTCGGCCGAGTCGGCGAGCGCGAGGCGGTGGCCATCGGCTTCGAGGATGCGGCGCAGCGAGCGCAGCAAGAGCGGCTCGTCGTCCACGAGCAGCACGAGGCCGGGCGCCTCTTCGGGGGGTGCCTCGGGGTCGGTCCCTGCGGAGGCCGCCGCCCGCGTGCTCATGGCCCGCGTATCGGTCCCGGATCGGAGGCGCTTGAACGCGCCGGCCGCGGCCCCTACACTCGGCCAACCCCCCTCATACGAGGGGAGGATCCGTCTCTGCCCCACGTTCTCATTGTCGACGACGAGGAGCTCTATCGCCGAGCCCTCGAGCGGATCCTGCGCCGCGTCGGCCACCAGGTGTCGAGCGCACGCGATGCGACCGAGGCGCTTGCGCTCCTCGCCGCGCAGCCCGTCGACCTCGTGCTCGCCGACGTCAAGATGCCCGGCATCAACGGGCTCGAGCTGGTGCGGCAGATCCACGAGTTCGCTCCCGACCTGCCCTGCATCGTGATCACCGGCTACGGGGGCGCCCAGCAATCGGTGGAGGCGCTGCGCGCCGGGGCGTTCTGGTACCTGGAGAAACCCTTCGACCAGCAGCACCTGGACGCCGTGCGCCGGCTGGTCGAGCAGGCGATCGAGCTCGGCCGGCTCAAGAGCGAAAATCGCATGCTCCAGCACCAGCTGCGCTCGAAGTACCGCTTCGAGAACATCGTGGGCAACAGCCCGGCCCTGCGCGCGGTGCTCGACCTGGTCTCCAAGGTCGCGGATACGGACAGCACGGTGCTCGTGACCGGCGAGAGCGGAACGGGCAAGGAGCTGGTCGCCCGCGCCATCCACTACAACAGCCGCCGCGCCGACCGGATGTTCGTCACCGTGAACTGCGGCGCGATCCCCGAGGAGCTGCTGGAATCGGAGCTCTTCGGCCACGTGCGCGGCGCGTTCACCAACGCCGTGAACCATCGCGAGGGGCGCTTCACGGTCGCCCACGGCGGCACGATCTTCCTGGACGAGATCGGCGACATGAGCCCGAACCTCCAGGTCAAGCTGCTGCGCGTGCTCCAGGACCGGAGTTTCGAGCCCGTCGGCTCCTCCAAGACGACCTCCGTGGACGTGCGCGTGATCGCCGCGACCAACCAGGACCTGGAGACGGCGATCCGGGAGCGTCGTTTCCGCGAGGACCTCTTCTACAGGCTCAACGTGATCCCGATCGAGGTGCCGCCGCTCCGCGAGCGCCGCGAGGACATTCCGCTGCTGCTGCGGCACTTCCTCGAGGCCGCGAGCCGCGAGCGCGGGCGGCCGGTGCCGACGCTCGCGCGCGCGGCGGAGGAGCGCCTCCTCGGCCACGCCTGGCCGGGGAACGTTCGCGAGCTCGAGAACGCGATCGAGCGGCTCGTCGTGCTCTGCGGCGATCGCGAGATCGGCGAGGGCGACCTGCCCGCCGCGCTGCGGCGGCCGAGCGCTCCGGCCCCGCTCGCGCCGCAGCTGCCGCCGACGGGTCTCTCCTTCCGCGACGTGGTCGAGGACTTCGAGACGCAGCTGATCCTGCAGGCCCTGGAGCAGACCCACTGGAACAAGAACCGCGCGGCGCAGCTGCTCGGCCTGAACCGGACGACGCTGATCGAAAAGATCAAGAAGAAGCGGCTCGGGCCCGAGGCCGCAGCTCCCGCCCGCGACCCGGTCTGACGGTTTCGTAACTCCCGCGCCCGGGGGACGTCGGAACTCCGACGCTTCCGCCGGCCTCTGACCCCGCCCGCCGCCCCGGGCGGCGGGTGCGCGGCGCACCCGGCTTCGCATCAGGCGTCGGCACCTGGGCCGGAAAGTCACGCAATTCCAGCCGGATCCGCTCCCGTTCGCGCGCCGGCTGCCGGCCCGGCCGGCGTAGTGCAGAGCCTCGCGCCGGGATTGGCATGCAGCGTGCTTTCCCGACCCCCCGTCCGCCGGCCGGGGCCCGACGCACCCGGGGCGCACTCCAGCGAGGAGGAACGAAGGCAATGGACGCGCTGCTCCGCGAGGCGAAGGAGAAGAACACGGAGATCTCGTCCCACCTGCGGGCGCAGATCGTCCTCGAGCACACCCCGCTGATCCGCTACATCGTGAACCGGATCGCCGTCCGCCTGCCCTCGCACATCGACCTCGACGACCTGCACAACACGGGGGTCATCGGGCTCATGGACGCGATCGAGAAGTACGACCCGGACAAGAACTGCAAGTTCAAGACCTACGCCGAGTTCCGGATCAAGGGCGCGATCCTCGACCAGCTTCGCTCGCTCGACTGGGTGCCCCGCAGCGTGCGCCAGAAGAGCCGCCGCCTCGAGCGGGCCTACGGCGAGGTCGAGCAGCGCCTCGGACGCTCCGCGAACGACGACGAGGTGGCCGACTCGCTGGGCCTCCAGCTCGACAAGTTCCACGAGCTCCTGAACCAGGTACGCGGCATCTCGCTCGTGAATCTCGAGGAGATCCGCGGAACCAACTCCGACGGCGATCGCACGGGAACCTACGCCGACATCATCGAGGACGTGAACTCGGAGAACCCGTTCGCTTCGCTCAAGCTCACCGAGATGAAGCAGGTGATCGCGCAGACGATCTCCGCGCTCCCCGAGAAGGAGCGCCTGGTGATCTCCCTCTACTACTACGAGGATCTCAACATGAAGGAGATCGGCGGGATCCTCGGCATCACCGAGTCGCGCGTCTGCCAGATCCACACCAAGGCCGTGCTGCGCCTGCGCGCGAAGCTGAAGAGCCTCCTCGACCGCTAGCAGCGCCGCTCCGCAAGGCCGCCCCGCAAGGCCGCGAAGCGGCTGCGCAGCGGGCCGGAGCTCCTGTGGAGCTCGGCCCAGGCGAGCGGAGTGAATGCGCTAGCGATTTCCGAGGCTAGATCGCCGCTTCGAGAATAACAGCTAGGGTCTTCCGTCGCAGCGGACCAGCAGGACGGTGATGTTGTCCTCGCCGCCGCGGCGGTTCGCGAGGTCGACGAGCCGCGCGCAGGCGCCGTCGAGATCCGGCGCGCCGGAGACGAGCTCCGCGATCTCCGCGTCCGCCACGTGACCGGTGAGGCCGTCCGAGCAGAGCACGAACAGGTCGCCGGCCTCGGGCGTGAGCTCGAGCAGGTCGGGCTCGACCGTGCGCTGGACGCCCAGCGCGCGGATCAGCACGTGTCGCTGCGGGTGCCCGCCCGCCGCCCGCTCGCTGAGCTCGCCCCGCCGCACGAGCTCGCCCACCAGCGTGTGGTCGTCGGTCAGGCGGCGGATCGCGGCGCCGCGGATCAGGTAGGCGCGGCTGTCGCCCACGTGCGCGAGCGCCACGCGGTCGCCCTCCGCGAGCAACGCCACGACGGTCGTCCCCATGCCCGCCAGCTCGGGCTTGCCGCGCGAGCTCGCGAGGATCTCCGCGTTGGCGGCCGCCACGCAGGCGCGCAGCTTCTCGATCGCGCTGGGCGGATCGGCGCGGAGCCCGCGCAGGGTCCCGACGGCGGCTCGCGCCGCCAGACCGCTGGCCACCTGGCCGGCGCGGTGTCCCCCCATGCCGTCGGCGACGAGGTAGAGCCCGAGCTCCGGGGCGAGCGCGTAGATGTCCTCGTTGGCCGAACGACGCTGGCCGAGATCGGAGCGGGCCGCGGCGCTGAGCTGCATCTCGCGGTGGTCCTCCACCCTCCATCGGTGGGGCCTTTCACCCCCTTGATCGGCACTTTCCAGGCTGGACGGAATCGCCGGAAAAGCATTCAATCTGAGGGGATCTCGCGACGATACACCATGCCGAGTCCGACCGTGGCGCTGGCGGGACGCCCGCGGCGCGCCACTACCCGGGGGTGCCATGGCCAGAACCCTGCTGCTCGCCGACGACAGCGTGACCATCCAGAAGGTCGTGGGGATCAGCCTCGCGAGCGAGGACATCCGGCTTCTCACGGTCGACAACGGCGACGACGCCGTGGCCCGCGCGCGCGAGCTGCGCCCGGACGCGATCCTGGCGGACTGCGTGATGCCCGGTCGCAACGGCTACGAGGTCTGCGAGGCCATCGCCGCCGACCCCGCCCTGCGACACATCCCGGTGCTGCTCCTCACGGGCACCTTCGAGGCCTTCGACGAGGAGCGCGCCGTGCGCTGCGGCGCCGCCGGCCACATCGCGAAGCCCTTCGAGGCTCAGACCCTCATCGACGAGGTGCAGCGCCTGTTCGCGCTGGCCGCCAGCCGAAGGCCGGCTCCCGCCGCCCCCCGCCCGCAAGGCGCCGAAGGCGCCGCGCAGCGAGCCGCAGGCGAGCGAAGCGTGGGCCTCCGCCGGACCGGCGCCGAAGGGGCCGGAGCTCCTGTGGAGCTCGGCCCGCAGCGAGCCGCCGACGAGCGAAGCGTGGGCCTCCGCCTGGCGCGCCCCGCGACAGCGGAGCCCCCGGTCCGCCCCGCGACGCCGCCGGCGGGCGGGCGCCCCGCGGCACCCGCACCCGCCGCGCCGCGGCCCGCGCTGCGCCCCGCGGCCAGCTCGCCCGAGAGCTTCGACTTCTTCGACGAGGAGATCGATGACCTGCTGCCCGCCGAGCTCGCCGAGGAGCCGGGCTTCGGATCGGGGAGCGACGTCGACCTCGATAGCTCCGAGACGCCCTTCGCTTTCGGCGACGCCGAGCCGAGACCGACCTCTTCGCGACCCCTCGCCGAACACACCGTGGCGATCCTGCAAGGCGCCGAAGGCGCTGCGCAGCGAGCCGCAGGCGAGCGGAGCGTGGGCCCCCGCCGGACCGGCGCCCAAGGGGCCGGAGCTCCTGTGGAGCTCGGCGCGCAGCGAGCCGCAGGCGAGCGGAGGCCTGACCGCTGGCTCCCCGCCGGCGCTCGGCCCGCCGAGACCCGGGAGATCGCAGCACCCGCGCCCCCGACCGCCGACGACCTCGAGGACGTCGCGGCGACCCTCGGCGAGACGGACCTGACCCGGCTCGACGCCGACACCTCGCAGCCCTCGCGCCGGCCGTCGCCCGAGCGGACGCTCGTGACGGACGGCCTCGAGGACTTCGACCTCGACGCCCCGAGCCGCGACGACGACTCGCTGCTACGCATCGACGAGAGCGACCTGGCCGGCACCACGATCCTCGACCCGCAGAGCGCGGGGAGCTTCGACGTCTCCGCCTCCGATCTCGGCGACCCGTTCGCGCTCGACGGCCGGATCGAGGCGCCGCGCGCCGAGCCCGGCCGGCCCACGCGCCCCGCGCCGGTCGGGCGCACGGCCCGCGATGCGGCGGCGCTCGAGCTGCTCGAGCCCGAGCCCGAGCCGCCCCCGCAGCCGGATTTCCCCGAGGACCGCGCGCTCGTCGTCCCCGCCGCCGAGCCCGCGGCCGGGCCCGAGGCCGAGGTCTCCGCGCTGGCACAGTCCGCCCTCGACGCGCTCGGGCCGCGGCTGCGGGTCCAGCTCCACGACACCCTGGAGAAGGTCGCCTGGGAGTCGCTGAGCGACGTCACGGACCAGATCGTCCGCCAGGCCGTGGAGCGCATCGAGGCCATCGCCTGGGAGGTGATCCCGCAGATGGCCGAGACGCTGGTCCGCGAGGAGATCCGGCGGATGAAGGGCGAAGACGGCTCCTAGCCCACGGGCTACTCTCCGTGGTCATGAGTGGCTCCCCGGCCACCCTGCCGCCCCTGCACAGCTGGCTGCCGCTCGTGCGGCGGGCCATCGACGAGGACCTCGGCCCCGGCGACGTCACGAGCGCCCTGGTGGTGGAGGCGGGGCGGCGGGGCGCGGCGCGCATCGAGGCGCGCCAGGCGCTCGTCGTCTGCGGGCTCGGCGTCGCCGAGGTGGTCTTCCGCGAGCTCGATGCGGGAGCCGGTTTCGAGGCGCGCTGCCGGGATGGAGATCGCGTAGGGCCGGGAGCTCCGCTCGCCGACGTCTCTGGCGACCTGCGGGCGATCCTCGCCGCCGAGCGCACCGCGCTCAACTTCCTCGGACGCCTGTGCGGCATCGCGACCCTGACCCGCCGCTTCGTCGACGCCGTGGCCACCACCGGCGCGCGGATCGTCGACACGCGCAAGACCCTCCCCGGCTGGCGCCTGCTCGACAAGTACGCGACCGCCGTCGGCGGGGCGACGAACCATCGCGTCGGGCTCTTCGACGGGATCCTGCTCAAGGACAACCACCTGGCCCTCGCCGGCGGCGTCGGCCCGGCGCTCCGCAGAGCCCGCGCCGCAGCGCCGGCGGGCCTGCGCATCCAGGTGGAGGTCGAGAGCGAGGCGGATGCGCTCGCCGCCCTCGACGCGGGCGCCGACTTCCTGCTCCTCGACAACCGCACGCCCGAAGAGCTCGAGCGCATCGTGAAGGGCGTCGCCGGGCGGGCCCTGCTCGAGGCCTCCGGAGGGGTTGCGCTCGAGAACGTACGCGCCGTGGCGGCCACCGGGGTCGACCGGATCTCGATCGGGGCCCTCACCCACTCCGCCCCGAACGCCGACGTCGCGATGGAGATCGCGGAGCAAGCCAGCGAAGAGCGGAGGGATCGGCGCGGGGGTGCCGCGCGGTGAAGGGCGGCCCGGCGCGCGTGCTCGACTCCCTGCGCCGCGCCGAGGGCCGTGTCTGCTCCGGAGCGCAACTTTCCACCGACCAGGGCGTCTCCCGCGCCCAGATCTGGAAGCACGTCGAGGCGCTGCGCGGTCACGGCTACCGGATCGAGGCCGTCCCGGGCGGCGGCTACCGGCTCTGCGCGGCGCCCGACCGCCTCTACCCGGAGGAGATCCAGGCCGGCCTCGACACCCGCTGGCTCGCCCGCGAGATTCGCTGGTTCGACGCGATCGACTCGACCAACCGCGTCGCGCTCGAGCTGGCGCGCGCGGGCGCGCAGCACGGCACCACCGTCGTCGCCGAGGGCCAGACGGCCGGTCGCGGGCGCCTCGGCCGCTCCTTCTTCTCGCCGCCGTACCTGAACCTCTACACCTCGATCGTGCTGCGGCCGCGCCTCGCCACGGCCGAGGCGCCCACCTGGATCCTCGCCTCCGCCAGCGCCGTCGCCGAGGCGATCGCCGAGACGGTGGAGGGTCCGGACGCGGTCGAGATCAAGTGGCCCAACGACGTCCTGCTCGGCGGGAGGAAGACCTGCGGGATCCTGATGGAGCTCGGCGCCGAGGCCAGTCGCGTGGCCTTCCTCGTGCTCGGGATCGGGGTGAACCTGAACGTCGATCGCGCCGAGTTCCCCGAGGAGTTCCGCGCCCACGCGACGAGCCTCGCCTCCCACACGGGCCGCCGCATCGATCGCGCGACCTTCGCGCGCTGCCTCTACCATCGGCTGGAGCGGACGCTCGACGCCTGCGCCCAGGGAGGCTTCGCGGCCGTGCGCGGCGGCTTCGAGGCGCGCTTCCGGATGCCCGGCCAACGCGTCCGCGTGCAGGAGCTCGACGGCTCCGACATCGCGGGGATCGCGCTCGGCATCGACGCCGACGGGGCCCTCCGCGTCCGACGCGACGACGGCCGCGAGGTGCGCGTCGTCGCCGGCGACGTGACGATCGCGAAGGAGGGTGCGTGACCACCCTGCTCGTCGTCGACATCGGGAACACCAACGTCGCCCTGGGGCTCTTCGACTACCCCGAGCCCGCTGGCGCCGGCACGCTCGCGCAGCACTGGCGCACCAGCACCCACCGCGAGCAGACCTCGGACGAGGTGGCGCTCGTGATTTCCGCGCTCTTCGCGCAGGAGGGCCGTCGCGCGGCCGAGGTGAGCGACGTGATCATCTCGAGCGTCGTCCCGCCGCTCCTCCCGATCTGGGAGCGCGTCTCGACCAAGCTCTTCGAGCGCCCTCCCCTCGTGGTGGGCCCCGGGATCCGCACCGGCATGCCCGTGCGCTACGAGAACCCGCGCGAGGTCGGCGCCGACCGCATCGTGAACGCCGTCGCCGCCTTCGAGATCTTTGGCGGCCCCGTGATCGCGGTCGACTTCGGCACGGCCACCACCTTCGACTGCGTCTCGCGCGAGGGCGAGTACCTCGGCGGGGCCATCTTCCCGGGGATCGGGATCTCGATGGAGGCCCTCTTCGAGCGCGCCTCGATGCTGCACCGCGTGGAGATCGCACGGCCCAAGTCGGTGATCGGCCGCACCACGACCGCGGCGCTCCAGTCGGGGCTGCTCTACGGCTACGCCGGCGTCGTCGACTCGATGGTGGAGCGCATCCGCGGCGAGCTCGGCGAGGACGCGCGGGTCGTCGCGACCGGAGGGCTCGCGAGCCGGGTAGCCGCCGAGACCCGCACGATCGAGCGGGTCGAGCCCTTCCTCACCCTGGAGGGGCTGCGCCTGATCTTCGAGAAGAACCGGCCCCATGCGGAACCGGCCCGAAAGGAGAGGTCGACGTGAAGAACACCAAGCCGAGCGAGACCTACAACTTCGCCCTCATCGGACATGCCGCGGACGGCAAGACCTCGCTCGGCGAGGCGATCCTGCACGCGGCGGGCGCGCGCAACACGCTCGGCCGGGTGACCGACGGGACGTCGTGCCTGAACCACCTGCCGGAGGAGAAGGAGCGCCACCACACGATCAGCTCGGCGATCTACGCCTTCGACTGGAACGGCCGACACCTGACCCTCGTCGACACCCCCGGCGACTCGAACTTCCAGGCCGAGGGCCGGATCGCGCTGCACGCCCTCGACGGCGCCGTGCTCGTCGTCTCCGCCGTCGGCGGCGCCCGGGTGGGGACCCAGCGCATGTACGCGGCGGCGAAGACGCTCGGCATGCCCGTCGTGGCCTTCGTGAGCGGGATCGATCGGGAGCACGCCCGCTTCGACGCGGCGGTCGAGTCCCTGCGCGGGCTCGAGGCGAACCCGGTCGTGCTCGCGCTCCCCATCGGCACCGAGACGAGGGCGCGCGGGGTCGTCGACCTTCTCGCGATGCGGGCGCGGACGCCCCGGGGCGACGAGGAGATCCCGCCCGAGCTCGCCGACCCGGCCCGGGTCGCGCGCGAGAAGCTCGTCGAGGCGGTCGCCGAGTGCGACGACGCCCTGCTCGAGAAGTACCTCGAGTCCGGCGAGATCGGCGAGGACGACCTGAAGCGCGGCCTCGTCGCCGGCACGCGCAGCGGGCGCCTCGTGCCCGTGCTCTGCGGCTCGGGCACGGGCGAGCTCGGCATCGCGTCGCTCCTCGACGCCGTCGGCGGGATCCTGCCCTCGGCGGAGGCGCGGGGCGCCTGGCCCGCGCGCGACGCGAGCGGCGCCGAGATCCAGGTCGAGCCGAGCCCCGACGCGCCCTTCTCGGCACGCATCTTCAAGACGATCATCGACCGCTACGCCGGGACGCTCTCCGTGATGCGCATCGTCTCGGGTCGGCTCTCGCCCGACAGCGCCCTGCTCGACGCGACGGCCGACCACCGCGAGCGCGTCGGCAAGCTGCTGCTGCTGCGCGGCGAGGAGCACGTCGACGTCCCGGAGGCGGGGCCTGGCGACGTCGTCGCCGTGGCCAAGCTCAAGTCGGCCCGCACCGGGCACGCGCTCACGAGCGAGAAGGGCGGCATCCATCTCGCGGAGATCCCGATCCCGCAGGGCGTGATCTCGTACGCGATCCAGCCGCGGTCCAAGGCCGACGAGGACAAGGTCTACTCGTCGCTCGGCCGGCTCGTGGAGGAGGACCCCACGCTGCACCTCGGCCGCGAAGCCTCGACGGGCGAGTTCCTGCTCTCGGGCATGGGCGAGCTGCACGTGCGCATCACGGTCGCGAAGCTGCGCCGGATGTTCGGGGTCGACGTCGATCTGAAGCGCCCGAAGGTGCCCTATCGCGAGACCATCACCCGGCGCGCCGAGAACGTGGAGGGCAAGCTCAAGAAGCAGACCGGGGGCAAGGGCATGTTCGGCGTCTGCTATCTCACGGTGGAGCCGAAGCCCCGCGGGGAAGGCGTCGAGTTCGCCGACGAGATCGTCGGCGGCTCGATCCCGCGCAACCTGATCCCGGCCGTCGAGAAGGGCGTGATCGAGGCCTGCGCGGCCGGCCCCCTGGCCGGCTTCCCCGTGGTCGACCTCCGCGTGCGCTGCATCGACGGCAAGCACCATGCGGTGGATTCGAACGAAATGGCCTTCAAGCTCGCGGGATCCTTTGGCTTCAAGGCTGCGGTGGAAAAGGCCCACCCAACGCTCCTCGAGCCGATCATGAAGGTCGAGATCGTGTCTCCCAGCGAGTTCGTCGGAGACATCCTCGGCGACGTCTCCGCGCGCCGGGGGCGCGTCCAGTCCAGCGAGTCCCGGGGTTCGTCCCAGGTCATTCAGGCGCAGGTCCCGATGGCCGAAATGCTGGAGTACGCGAGCGCCCTGACCAGCCTCACCGGGGGCCAGGGCGAGTTTCACATGGAGTTCTCGCATTACGACGAGGCTCCAGCGCAGGTGAAGGAAAAGGTCATCGCCGAGGCCCACGCGGCCCGGGCCGCCTCCTAGCCGGCCCGACGGCTCGGCCTCGGCGCGGCCGGGCGCGTGTCCCGGCGTGCCGATCGGGGAGCCGTGCCCGTGATGGAGCAGCCGCAGAGGATCCGGGTCGCGCTCTCGCCGCAGGCGGAGCGCTACGCGAGGCGTGACGCGCCGCGCGAGGCGCGCCTGATGGCCGCCCGGGGCGCCCTGCCGCTGCCGCCCGTCGAGCTCGCGACGCTGCTCTTCGCCCTGATGCACGACCCCGACGCCGAGGTGAAGGGGATCGCGCGCGACAGCCTCGAGCGGCTTCCCGACGGCGTCTGCCAGGCGGTGCTCTCCGGGGACGTGCACCCGGCGATCCTCTCCCACTTGGCCGCCGCCTTTCGCGACCGCGAGGACCGCACCGAGCGGATCGCGCTGAACCCCGCCGCGGACGATGCCACGCTCGCCTTCCTCGCGAGCCTCCCGAGCAAGCGCGTGGTGGACATCGTCTCGAACAACCAGGAGCGCATGCTGCGCGCGCCGGAGATCGTGGACGCGCTAGGCTCGAACCCGCTCACGGGCCGCTCGGTGATCGAACGCATCCTCGCCTTCGTGGGCGAGGACGCGGCCCGGGAGGCCGCCGGGGACGGCGAGGTCCTCGACCGCGATGCCGAGGCCGCCCTGCGCGCCGTGCTCGGCGAGGACCTCGGCCGCTTCGCCCGCTCGCTCGTGGAGGAGCCCGCCGAGCCGGCCGCGGGCAAGGCGACCGGCGAGATCGTGAACCTCTACGCCCTGATCCAGAAGATGTCGGTCTACCAGAAGATCAAGCTCGCGCGCCTCGGCAACCGCGAGGCGCGCGGGCTGCTGGTGCGCGACCGCAACAAGGTCGTGGCGGTCGCCGCGATCCTCTCCCCCAAGCTCACGGACAACGAGATCGCCGCGATCGCGCAGTCGCGCAACGTCGGCGACGAGGTGCTGCGCATCGTCGCGAACAACCGCCAGTGGACGCGCAACTACAAGATCAAGCGGGCGCTGGCCTCGAACCCGAAGACGCCGCAGCCGCTCGCGATCGGCTTCGTGAGCCAGCTTCACGACAGCGACATGCTGTCGCTGATGAAGAGCAAGGACGTGCCGTCGGCGATCGCGACGCACGCGCGCCGGATGCTGACCAAGAAGGGGAAGCTCTAGATGCCCGAGGGGAGCCGCGACATGGCCGAGGTCAACGCCCGCATCGTCTACTGGGGCAGCCAGGGGGCCGGCAAGTCCCAGAACCTGCGCGCCGCCTTCGCGAAGCTGCGCCCCGACCATCGCGGCGAGGTCAAGCAGGTGCCGACGCGCATCGATCCCAGCGTAGGCTACGAGGTGCTGCCGATCTCGCTCGGGGAGATCGCGGGCGTGCGCACGCAGCTCGAGCTGATCGCGGTGCCCGGGCAGCGCGAGCAGATCCCGACCCGCAAGCAGCTCCTCGACCAGGTCGACGGGCTCGTCTTCGTGGCCGACGCGCGCGCGGAGCGGGCCGAGGCGAACCTCGCCGCGTTGCGCGAGCTGCGCCAGGGGCTCGCCGCCTACGGCCGCAGCCTCGAGCAGGTTCCGCTCGTCGTCCAGTACAACAAGCGCGACCTCGCCGACCCCTACGCGATCGAAGCGCTCCACCGCCGCCTCGGGCTCGGCAGCACCCCCGTCTTCGAGGCGGTGGCGACCCAGGGCACCGGAGTGCTGCAGACGCTCTCGACGATCTCGAAGCGGGTGATCCGCGCGTTGCGCGACCAGGCCCTGGGGGCCGCGCCCGCGCCGGCGCCCCCGGAAGCCGAGCCGTCCCCGGCCGCGCCGGCGACGCCGGTCGAGCGCATGGAGCGCGCGATCCTGACCGAGGCGGAGCACCCCGAGGCCCCGGCGGCGGCCGCGGCAAGGCAAAGCGCGGAGGCACTCCTGGCGTCCAACTGGCAGGGCGCTTCCGGGGAGATCGAGCGCGCGGGCGGCGTGCGCCTCGGACCCGACCTGACCATCGTCTCGGTGGGAGCGGCCGTGCGCAGCGGCGATCGCGAAGTCGCCGTCCCGCTCGTGCTCGGTGACGCGAGCGGTAGGACGGGCACGCTGCTGCTCACGCTGCGCCTCGACGCGCTGACCGAGCCCGGCGAGGACGAGGTCTCCGTCTGATGCGAAAGCGCATCGCGATCTACGGGTCGAGCGAGGAAACGCTCCAGCTGATCCCGCTGCTCGCCGCGAACCCCGACGTCGAGATCGCCGGCATCTGGGACGCGGACCCGGCGGCCTTCGCCGCGCGCCTCGCGGTCATCGCGCCGCGCGCCGCCGCGGGGATCGAGAGCTGGCTGGTCGACGACCCGGCGTCCTTCGCCCGCGATCCGAATCTCTACGCCGTGATCGACGCGAGCGGCGGCTCGGCCTTCGCGGAGCGCTTCCCCGAGGCCGCCGAGCGCGGCGTGCAGATCGTCTCGCCGCTCACCGCCCGCCTGCTCTGGGGCTACGGCGCGCCCGCCGCCGACCGCAAGCTCGAGGTGCTCGGCGCCCTCCAGGAGGTCGTCGAGTCCTACAACCTGACGGTCGACACCGACGAGCTCTTCGAGCGCATGCTCGAGATCGCGCTCGGCGTCACGGGAGCCGAGGGCGGCTCGCTGATGCTGCTCGACGCGGAGGCGCGCGAGCTGCGCGTGCGGGTGGCGGTGGGGGTCGAGCCGGAGCTCTGGCCGAAGATCCGCGTGCCGCTCGGAGAGGGGATCGCGGGCCGGGTCGCGGCCGAGGCCAGGCCGCTGCGCCTGCGCGGCAAGGCGGATCGCCAGGCCTTCCGGATCGTCCGCGAGCGGCTCGACGTCGAGTCGGCGCTCTGCGTGCCGCTCGTCCACGAGGGGCGCGTGCTCGGCGTGCTGAACCTCCACCACACGAGCCGGCCCGACGCCTTCGGCGACGCCGACCTCGAGTTCGCCGAGCAGCTCGCCGCGCTCGACGCGCAGATCATCGCGCGGGCCCAGGAGCACGAGGCGCTGCGCAGCCAGGCCGCCCGCTACGAGGCCGTGAAGGAGGTGCACCGCATCCTCGGCGCGCGCGATCCCCTGCCGGCGCGCCTGGCCTCGCTCTGCCGCTTCGTCGCGGCACGCGCCGGGGACGGCATCGCCACGCTCTACCTCTACGACCCCGACGAAAACGAGCTGCGGCTCGCCGCGAGCTCGCTCGCGGGCGGCGGCTTCGGCGAGGAGTACCGCATCCCGATGAACCACGGGATCGACGGCGGCGCGGCGGCGCGGCGCAAGCCCGCCTTCCTGAGCCAGTCCGACGGCACCCTCGCCTACGCGGCCCTCCCGCTGCTCGCCGGCGACGCGCTCGCGGGGCTGCTCTCGTTGCAGTCCGGGCCCGGCGCGCCGCGCGGGCGCGCCGCGCAGGAGACGCTGCTCGAGGTCGCCGCCGCGGCCGCGCAGGAGATCGCGACCGAGCGGGGGCGCGAGAGCATTACCCTGCGGGCGACCAAGGCCAGCGCGATCAACGAGGCGGGGATCCGCATGATCGCGGCGCGCGATCCGGCCGAGGTGCTGCGGCTCGCGACGTCCTCGGCGGCGATGGTCCTCGAGGCCGACCACGCCGTGCTGCGCCTCGAGGACGAGGAGACGCGCCGCTACGCGATCCGGTCCTACTTCGGCTCCGCGGACGGCCGGCTCCAAGAGAAGCTCTTCCGGCTCGACAAGCAGGTCTCGGTGGACGTGATCAAGCGGCGCGGGGCCTTCCACGTGCGCAGCGTCGCCGAGGATGCGCGGCTGCGGGACTTCGGCACCGACGTGCGGTCGCTCGTCGCGGCGCCGCTCCGGCGCGCCGGGCGCATCGTCGGCACGCTCGCCCTCTACGACAAGGTCTCGAGCGACCGCCTGGTATCCGGGAGCTTCGGCGCCGAGGACCTGACCCTCTTCACCAAGTTCACCTCCTACGTCGAGCAGGCGGTTGCGAACGCGCTCGAGCACGCCCACGCCCGTCGCTTCCAGAACTTCGACGAGGAGACGGGGCTGCCGAACGCCGCCTACGTCAGCAAGCGCATCGACGAGGAGCTCGCCCGCGCCAACCCGCGCCAGGACGCCCTCGCGATCGCGATCTGCCGGATCGAGAACCTGCGCGAGATCGAGAACCAGACCGACTCCGCCCACCTGCGCCGCGTGCTCCAGCGCACCGCCGACGGCCTGCGGGCGCACGTGCGCGACTTCGACGTCGCGGCGCGCACCGGCGAGGACGAGTTCACGGTGCTCCTGCCCGAGCCGGGCGTGGCCGGCGGCGAGCGCGTCTTCGCCCTCGCGCGCGGCGTCGCCGAGCACGTCGCGCGCGACGACGAGCTGAACCTGCCCGTGCGCGTGGCCCTCGCCTTCGGCTACGCGCTGCACCCCGAGGAGGGCCGCGACCGCGAAACCCTGCTCGCGCGCGCCCGCGAGGCGCGCATCCGGATGGTGTAGCCGCGGGATACCCGCCGCGCGGGCGCAGGCCACGCAGAGGGTCCGGAAGCCTCCCGAGGCGCGTGCCGAAGGTGCGGTCGAGCACCGCCCGGAAGACGTTCACGAGGCTCAGGTCGGGATCGATGGGGAGCGCGCCTCGATCGGGCAGGCGCACCGCAGCCAGGACCCCCATCGCCTGCCAGCCGTAGATCCGCCGGACGTGCTCCCAGGCATCGCTCGGGTACTCGAGGTAGGCGCCGACGGCCGCGAAGAACAGGAAGAGCGCCGTGAAGAAGCAGCCGTCTGCGAGGCGGAGGCGACCGCGTGAGCTAGGCGGCGGGCGCCAGCGGCCGCCAGGGAAGGCCCAGCGACTCCGCGACGCCCCGGCAGACTACGTCCCCGCGCCAGACGTTGGCGCCGTGCGCGAGCGCCGGATCCGAGCGCACGGCCTTCTCCACCCCGAGCTCCGCCATGCGCAGCACGTAGGGGAGGGTCGTGTTGGTGAGCGCGAAGGTCGAGGTGCGCGGGACCGCGCCGGGCATGTTGGTGACGCCGTAGTGGGTCACTCCGTGCACGACGTAGGTCGGCGCCGAGTGGGTGGTGGGGCGGATCGTCTCGACGCAGCCGCCCTGGTCGACGGCGACGTCGGCGATCACCGAGCCCGGCTGCATGGCGCGCACCATCGGCTCCGTCACGATCTTCGGCGCACGGCGTCCGGAGAGGTAGACCCCCCCGATCACGAGGTCGCTCGCCACCACCGAGCGCTCGACGTTCGGGGGGTTCGAGTAGAGCGTGTTGAGCTCGCCGCGGAAAATGTCGTAGAGATAGGTGAGGCGGCGCAGGTCGATGTCGAGCACGTCGACCTCGGCGCCGAGGGCGTGCGCCACGCGCACCGCGTTGATGCCGACCGTGCCCGCGCCGAGCACGGTGACGCGGCCGCGGGGGACGCCGGGGACGCCGCCGAGCAGGAGCCCCTTCCCGCCGCGGTCCTTCTGGAGCAGCGTGACGCCGATCTGCACCGCGAGCCGTCCGGCCACCTCGCTCATCGGCGCGAGCACGGGGAACGCGCCCTCGGGGCTGCGGATCGTCTCGTAGGCGATCGCGATCGTGCCGGCCTCGAGCAAGCCGGCCGCCACCTCCGGCGCCGCGGCGAGGTGCAGGTAGCAGAAGAGCGCCTGCCCCGGCCGCAGCCGCGCGATCTCCTCCGGCTGCGGCTCCTTCACCTTGACGACGAGCTCCGACTCGCCCCAGACTTCCGCCGCGCCGACGAGCCGCGCGCCCGCGGCCGCGTACTGCGCGTCGGCGAAGCCGCTGCCCTCCCCTGCCCCTCGCTCGACGAGCACCGCGTGCCCGCCCGCGGCGAGCGGCCGCACCCCGTCGGGCACCATCCCGACCCGGTACTCCTGGTCCTTCCGCTCGCGCGGCACGCCGATGCGCATGGGCATTCCTCCCCCTGGACGACGCCGGCTAGGCGCGATAGCTCTCGATCAGGATCTCGGCCGTCTCGGGCCGCATGATCCGCGGGTCGGGCTTGCGTCCGGAGCGGAGCTGCTCGCGCACCTTGGTCCCGGAGACCGCCACCGGCTTCTCGTCCGGGTGCCGCTCGCTCAGGTCGACGCGGCCGAGCGACGCGTAGTAGGCCGCGAAGCCGATCTTGCACGGGCGCAGCTGCAGCTCGCCCCGGAGCTCCTCGAAGACCTGCTGGGCATCGAAGTCGCCCCAGATCGGCGAGCCGTCCTCGAAGGGCGCGTCGGCGTGCTTGCGCCCGACCACGAGGTCCGAGAAGCCGTGGTTCTGGCGGTAGATCGCGTGCATGATCGCCTCGCTCGGCCCGCCGTAGAACATCTTCATGTCGAGGCCGATCAGCTCGAAGACGTCGTTCAGGTCGTAGCCCACCGACTCCCAGAGCGCCGCGTCCTTGTCGCCCTCGCCGAGGAGCCTGCGGTCGTGCAGTACCCGGTAGGTGCGCATGCGCGTCACGGCCGGGACGTCGTCGTCCTTGAGCTCGCCCACCAGCGGGTTCAGCACCACGCCGGTGAAATGGCCCTCGCGCGTGAGCCGCTCGGCGCCCGCGACGAGCGCGTACTCGTGGGCGCGGTGCAGCGGGTTGCGCGTCTGGAAGGCGAGCGCGCGCTGCCACTTCCGCTCGCGGATCAGGGCGCGCGTCATGCGCGGGGAGAGGATGTACTCGCCGTACTCCGGATGGAAGACCTGCGGCAGCGCGCGCAGCGACCCGCCGACGAGCCGGGTGCGCGGATCCTGCTCCAGCATGCGCCCGCCCGGGTGATCGAAGCGCGGCGTCCGGTAGACGCGCTCGACGCTGCGGGCCTTGTCCCAGGCGAAGACCTCGAGGTCGTCGAGGATCGCGACGACCGCTCCCGCCTCCTCGCAGACCGCCGCCGAGCCCCCGCGCGCGAGCCGACCCGCCTCGTCGTCCGTGGCGGGAAACGCGAGCGGGATCCCCCAGGCGTAGCGGCGCCCGCCCACGAGGATCGACTGCTCCTCGAGCGCCCGCTCGAAGGCCTCGCGCTTCATCGGGCCCTCGAGCGGCGAGAGCGTCCCATCGGCGATCCGGTGCAGCGTGGAGAGGTCGGCCTTCGAGACCCGGAGCTTCGGCAGCCGCTCCGCCTCGGCCAGCAGGCGCCGGCGCTCCGAGAGCGGGACGACCCGATCGACGGGCTCGGCGAGCCCCCCGTGCACGGGAACCAGGTCCTGCCGCTGCACCACACCCATGCCTCGCTCCTCCGAACGCTCGGCCCGCCTGCCGACCGCTGCGCGGCCTTGCCCTACCAGACCGGGAACTCGGCGTCCCCGGCGTCGAAGAGGATCCGGTCTCCGGACCCGTCGACCCGTCGCACGTGCAGCCTGCGCGCGAAGCCGTCGTGGACCACCACCACCGCGAGCCGGCCGTCCGGCGAGAACGCAGGCAGGTGCTCCTCGAGCGCCGTCGCGCCCACCTGGGCCCGACCGGTTCCGTCCGGACGCACGCGCAGGATGCGCCAGCTGCGCCGCGCCGGAGCGGCGTAGATCACCCACTGCCCGTCGCGCGAGAACGCGGGCTCGCGCCCCGGGCCGAGCCGACGGGCCGGGGCGTCGAGCGGCGCGCGGCTCACGAGCCAGTCCCGGCCCTCGCCCTCCCGGGCCACCCACACCACGGCGCGGCCGTCGGGGGCGCAGGCGGGGCTGTGGTCCGCCGGCCCCTCGGAGAGGGGCTCCGGCGCGCCCCCGCCCGGACGCGTCCGCACGATGCGCGACACGAAGCGCGACCCCTGGCCGGGAGCGAGCTCCTCCACTCCCGCGGAGCTCGCCACCAGGCTCCCGTCGGGGAGGAAGCAGCCGCGCGCGTGGGCCTTCGGCCCCCGGGTCAGGCGGCGCACCTCGTCGCGCCCGAGATCGAGCTCGTAGAGCTGGCGGAACTCACCCTCGAACTGCGAGAAGACCAGGCGCTTGCCCGGATCCGACCACACGACGGGGATCGCATCGCGGAGCGCACCCTCGACCGGCCGGAGCGCACCCGAGCGCGGATCGAGCAGCGCGAGGCGTCCCGCGGCGTCGCTCTCTCTCGGGAGATCGCGCACCCCCCCCGCGATCCGCTTCAGGTAGCCCGTGATGTCGTCCACGTGCGCCACCCCGTCGCTGCCGCGCGGGCGCCCCGCAGCGGGCTGCTGCGCCTCCAGCAGCTCCGCGTGCTTGCGCGCGGCCACGGGGTCGCGCCAGTGGATCGCGATCGGCGCGTCGGGCACCTCGGCCGACCGGAGCGCCGAGCCTGCGCAGCCGGCCAGGCCGGCGAGCACGCCCGCGGAGACTGCCCGCCAGCTCACGGAACCGACGGCCGGACGCGCCGTCCGCGAAAGACGCCCGCCTCCGCGTCCCAGCGGAAGACCCCGAGGCCGGCGACGCAGCCGTCGTCGGGCAGGGCACCGAAGTGGCCTTCCTCGGGTGACGGGACCGAGATCACGATCTGCTCGACCCCGGGGAACGGAAGCAGCGGCGCATACTCGAGGTCCATCTCGGAGAGGTACGCGCCCGAGGCGAGATGCGAATGATAGACGGCCGTCACCTGCTCGCCCGCCGCGTCCGCCTCCCTCTGCACCTGCGCGTACTCCACCCCGCTGATCCAGAATGCGGCGCTCCCATCCCGCGGATACTGCTCCGGGTCCTCCTGGTGCAGCTTCGTCATCGCGTTCTGGCAGGGCACGAGGCAGCGATACCTCTCCTCTGCGTCTCCCAGCACGAGCCCGCAGCACTCCTCGAAGCGGGCGTCGCGCGCCTGAGCGAGCAGGTCATTGACGAGGCGCGCAGGGATCGCGACCGGAGGGAGAGAACTGTCCACCTCGACGCGCGGCACGCGCCTGCTCCCTTCTCGAGCCCGAACGCTTCTCCCGGAATGCGTCGCAGCGGAAGGGCGGAGTCTACGCGAGGGGCAGACCCCCCGCGACCCTTGCACCGACCGGCGAGGGGCCGGACCCTGCGGGCGGGGACGCGGGGGGGCGGATGATCGCTGGAGCGCTGGCGGCGACCGTGGGCCTGCCGCTCGCCCTCGCCGCCGGGCTCGCGCTGGCGCTGCGCGCCTTCGACGCGCGCCGCTTCCCGCGCAATGCGCTGCTGCTCGGCCTCGTCCTCGCGGCCGCGCTGGCGGCGCGAGCGGCCCTTTCGGCGCTGCCCGGTGTCGAGATCGCGAGCCCGGCCGTGGCTTGCGCGGCGGCGGCCACAGGCCTCGCCTACGCGTTCCCGGGGCGCACCCGCTGGCCGGCCCGGCTCGCGGCCGCCGGGCTCGCGACCGCGGGTCTCGCCGCCGGAGCGGATTCTTTCGCGGCGCGGGCGGCGGGCCTCGCCCTCGGAGTCGGCGTGGCCCTCGCGTGCCTTCGCCCGCTCGAGATCTTCCACGGGCTCGGGGTCCGCCACCCGCTTCCCCCTCCGCGCGCTCGCGCGGGCTCGGGCCCGCTCCGGCTCCTCTTCGTCGCCGGCGAGGCCAGCGCCGATCGCTACGGCGCGCGCGTCCTCGCCGAGATCCGCTCGCGCGAGCCCGGGGTCGCGGCCTTCGGCATCGGCGGGCCGCGGCTGCGCGCCGCGGGGCTGCGGGAGGTGGCGGGCGCCGGCGAGCTCGCGATCATCGGCTTCACGGGCGCGCTCGGGGCGCTCCCGCGCCTCGCCGCGGCCCATCGCCGCCTGGTGCAGCTCCTCGACCGCGAGCGCCCGGACGTCCTCGTCGCGATCGACCTCCCGGACTGGAACGCGATGCTCGCGCTCCAGGCGCGCGCCCGGGGCGTCGCGACGCTCTTCTTCGTCGCGCCGCAGGTGTGGGCGTGGCGCGCCGGGCGGGTCGCGAAGCTCGCGGATCGGATCTCGCGGCTCGTCGTGCTCTTTCCCTTCGAGCAGGTCGCCTGGGAGCGCGCGGGCGTCCCGGTCGTCTGCCACGGCCATCCGCTCGCCGAGGAGCTCGCGCCGCGCCGGCTCTCGCGCGCGGAGGCCCGCGCGAAGCTCGGGCTCGACCCGCGGCGCAGGGTCCTCGCGCTCGCGCCGGGCTCGCGCGCGAGCGAGCTCGCGCACCACGCCGCTCCGCTCCTCGCCGCGGCCGGCCGCGCGAAGACCGCGCTCCCGGACCTCGAGCTCGCGATGCCGCTCGCGGCGCCCGCGCACGAGCACGCGCTGCGCGCGCGCGCCGAGCGGGCGGGCCTCGAGATCCGCTTCGTCCACGACGCGGCCTTCGAGCTCTTCCAGGCCGCCGACTTCGGGCTCGTCGCCTCGGGCACCGCCACGCTCGAGGCCGCCCTGGCCGGCCTCCCGATGGCCGTCTTCTATCGCGGCGGCGCGCTCGACGCCGCGCTCGCGCGCCGCCTGGTGCGGATCGACCGGATCGGCCTCCCGAACCTGCTGCTGGGCGGCGCGGCGCCCGTCTTCCCCGAGCTCTTCCAGGAGGAGGTCACGGGCGAGCGCCTCGCCGCGACGGCGCTCGCCGTCCTGCGCGACCCCGCGCGCCTGGCCGCCTTGCGCGCGGCGTGCGAACGGGTTCGCGAGCTCGTGCCCGTGGCTCCCACCGGTGCGGCGGTCGCCGAGGAGATCCTGCGGCTTTCGCGCGGCGCGCCGGTCAGCCCTTCGCGACGTGCACCGTCTGGAGCTCGGTGAAGCCGAGCAGGCCCCAGGGGCCGTTCTCCACGCCGATCCCGGACCACTTGGCGCCGCCGAAGGGCGCATGGGGCAGGATCGCGAGGTGCGTGTTCACCCAGCTCGTGCCGCACTCGAGGCGACCCGCCACCTCGGCGGCCCGCGCCGTGTCCGCTCCCCACACCGAGCCCGAGAGCCCGAAGTGGGTGGCGTTGGCGCGCTCGATCGCGTCCTCGACGTCGCGGTAGCGGATCAGCGGGACGGCCGGCCCGAACTGCTCCTCGTCGACGATGCGGGTGCCGTCCGAGACCTCGGTCAGGATCGTGGGCTGGTAGAAGTAGCCCTTCCCGCCGACCGGAGCCCCGCCCGCGACGGCCCGGGCGCCGTGCTGGCGCGCGTCCTCGACCAGCTCGCTGACGCGCTCGAACTGCATCCGGTTGTTGAGCGGGCCGAGCTGGCTCGCCGGGTCGAGGCCGTCTCCCACCTTGACGCTGGCCGCGAGCGCGGCGAGGCGCTTGCCGAGGTCCTCGTAGAGGTCCTCGTGCACGTAGATGCGCTTCACCGCGCTGCAGACCTGGCCGCAGTTGGTGAAGGCGCCCCAGAAGAGCTTCTCCGCGACCTTCGCCGGGTCGACGTCGGGCAGCACGATCGCCGGATCGTTGCCGCCGAGCTCGAGCGTCACGCGCTTGAGATCCGGCGCGGCGGCGAGCGCGACCTTCTTACCGGTCGCGACCGAGCCGGTGAACGAGATCTTGCGCACGGCCGGATGCGCGGTGATCCAGCCGCCGAGCTCGTTGCCGCCGGAGACGACGTTCAGGACGCCGGCGGGCACCACGTCGCGCAGGATCTCGCCCAGCCGCAGGGTCGAGAGCGGCGTGTAGGGCGAGGGCTTGAGCACGAGCGTGTTCCCGGCGAGCAACGCCGGGGCGATCTTCCAGACCGCGAGCATCACCGGGAAGTTCCAGGGCGTGATCGCCCCGACCACGCCGAAGGGGCGCCGCCGCACCTCGACCCGCGCCGAGGCGTCGTCCTGAAGCACCTCGACGGGGATCTGCAGGCTCGCGGTGTACTTGAACCAGAAGGCCGCGCCGAAGAGCTCCTCGTTCGCGTTCTTGAGCGGCTTGCCCTGCTCCTGCGTGAGCAGCGGCGCGAGCTCGCCGATCTTCGCCTGGAGGGCCGCCGCGCAGTCGAGCAGCACCTGGCGCCGCTTCGCCTCGTCGCGCGTCCAGGCCTTGAACGCGCGCGACGCGGCCTCCATGGCACCGTCGAGCTGCTCGCGGCTGCACTCGGGGGCATTCGCGAAGACGCTCCCGGTGGCCGGGTTGATCACGCCGAACTCGCTCGCGCCGGCGACGGCCTTGCCGTCGATCGTCATCGTGTACTCGCTCACGCGCTGGCCTCCTCGCTGGGGGTGTCTCGGGACGGGTAGCGCCGCGACCACCGGCCCGCGCCCGGTCCGTCGACAGAACGCTCCGATCTTCGAGTAGATACGGCGATCCGCGAGCGGCGTCAAGCTCGATGCGGGCCCGCTGTTCCGCCGCCCCGACCCCCGCGCCCGCGCGGCGGTCGATGCCCCGCCTGCCGCTCGCGGCCGGGTCCTCGAGTCCGTTCTCGCTCGAGCGCCCCTCGGCGCGCTTCGCCGCGAGGCGCTGGATCGGCCTCTCCCGGTGCTCTCTTTGGAACAGCGCGAGATTCAAGCGCGGCGGTCGTGACCGGATCCGACACACCGGAATGTCATTCTGGCACCGATGCCGGGATCGCCTCTGCAGATCGCACTCGATCTCCGGCCGCAGCCGCGCTGGGGAGGCCGGCGCGAGGGGGCCGGAAGGAAGCCCCGGCCGAGCCCCCGGGACCCCCATCGCACCCGCCCTCCCCTCGCGGCGCGCTTCCCCTGCCACGT
Source organism: uncultured Spirochaetales bacterium (assembly GCA_964624475.1). GTDB lineage: Bacteria > Myxococcota_A > UBA9160 > UBA9160 > SMWR01 > CAZUYC01. The sequence goes on from CAZUYC010000096.1 coordinate 69,609, forward strand.
GACGCTCAAGGTCCGTCGCGGGATCCCGTCGCTGCGCTCGGTGCGCCTGGTGCGCGAGCTAGAACGCAGCTTCACTGCGGCCTGCGAGCAAGGCCGCTTCCGCGTCGTCCACTACTCGATTCAGACGGACCACGTCCACCTCATCGTCGAGGCCGCGAGCTCCCGCGACCTCGCGGCCGGGATGAAGTCGATCGGCGCCCGCCTGCCGCGCGCCGCGAACCGGGTCTTCAGCCGGAGAGGTCCGGTCCTCGCGGACCGCTACCACCTCCACGTGCTGCGCACCCCGCGCGACGCCGGAGGCGAGCGCGGGCCAGAGGAAGTCCGTCCGGTAGGGCGTAGCCGCGCCGCCCGGGGACGGGCCGGGCGAGAGGGCTCGGCGAGCGGGCCCTCCACCGCCTCGACGACCTCCCGCAGCGTGATCTCGGAGGCGGGACGCGCGAGGACGTAACCACCCCCGGGGCCGCGGCGGCTCGCGACGAGGCCGGCTCGGCGCAGGCGCTGGAAGATCTGCTCGAGGTAGCGCGCCGGGATCGCCTGCCGCTCGCTGATGGCGCGGATGCCGACGGGCTCGCCCTGGCCGTTGTAGGCGAGGTTGAAGAGGCCACAGATCGCGTAATGGGCCCGGAGCGCCAGGCGCATCCGATCGGCACGCACGACGGGGATCTGCGGGACAAGCAGGCCTGCTACGCTGGCCCGGCGTGAACTGGACCCGCACGCGCTCGTTCTTTCCCGTGACGGCGGAGCTCGTCTACCTGAACCACGCCGGTGTCGCGCCCGTCTCGACCCGCGTCGAGGAGGCGCTGCGGCGCTACCTCGCCGAGATCACGCGCCGCGGGGCCTTCGACTACGCCCGCTTCTCCGACGCCGAGGTCGAGCGCGTGCGCGGCCGCGCGGCGACGCTGCTCGGCGCGGAGGCCTCCGAGATCGCCTTCGTGAAGAACACGACCGAGGGCCTCGGCCTCGTCGCCGCCGGGCTCGACTGGCGCCGCGGCGACCAGGTCGTGACCTGCGACCTCGAATACCCGTCCAACGTCTACCCGTGGTGGGGCCTCGCCGACCGGGGCGTCGAGACGGTGCTCCTGCGCAGCGAGGCGGGCCGGCTCCCCCTCGAGCGGGTGGCCGAGGCGCTCGCGAGCCCGCGCGCGCGGCTGCTGGCACTCTCGTCGGTCGAGTTCGGGAGCGGGATGCGCCACGACCTCGAGGCGCTCGGCCGCCTCTGCCAGGAGCGGGGCGTGCTCTTCTGCGTGGACGCGATCCAGACCCTCGGCTGCCTGCCGCTCGACGTCGAGCGCTGCCGGATCGACTTCCTCGCCGCCGACGGGCACAAGTGGCTGCTCGCGCTCGAGGGCTGCGGGATCTTCTACTGCGCGCGCCGCGTGCTGGACCTCGTCCGGCCCTGGGTCGTCGGCTGGCGCAGCGTCGTCGACAACCACGACTTCGACAGCTATCGAACGGAGCTCCAGCCGAACGCGGGCCGCTTCGAGGAGGGCACCCCGAATACCGCCGGGATCTTCGCCCTCGGCGCCGCGATCGACCTGCTCCTCGAGCTCGGGATCGACGCGATCGGACGCCGCGTGCTCGAGCTCACCGACCGGCTCGTGGAGGGGCTCGCGGCGCGCGGCGCCGAGTGCCTGAGCCCGCGCGGGGGCGAAGCCTCGGGGATCGTCTCCTTCCGGCTCCCCGACGAGCCGACAGCAAAGACCGTGACGCGACTGCGCGCGCAGCGGATCTTCGTGGTGGCCCGCCGCGGCGGCGTCCGCGCGTCGCCCCATTTCTACAACGACGAGGGCGAGATCGACCGGCTGCTCGCGGCGCTCTGACCCCGCGCTGGGCGCCGCCGGCTTCCGGGAGGAACGCGAGCTCGATGCGCGTGCGCACCGGATCGGCCGCGACGAGGCGCACGCGCAGGCGCTCGCCGAGCCCGTGGCGCCGCCCCGAGCGGCGCGCCACGAGCGCGAGCGCCTCCTCCTCGAAGCGGACGCGCTCGCCGAGCCCCGAGACGTGCAGGAGGCCCTCGACGAAGGTCCCGTCGAGGGTCACGTAGAGGCCGTGGCGCGCGACGCCGGTCACGGTCCCGTCGAAGTCCTCGCCGACGCGCCCGGACATGAAGACGCATTTCTTGATGTCGATCATCTCGCGCTCGGCGGCCTCGGCCACGCGCTCGGTGAAGGAGACGCGGCCGGCGATCGCGTCGAGGCTCTCGGGGTCGCGGCGCGAGCCGCGAGCCTCGCCGAGCACGTCCAGGAGCATCCGGTGCGTGACGAGGTCGGCGTAGCGGCGGATCGGCGAGGTGAAGTGCAGGTAGTGCCGGAAGCCGAGCGCGAAGTGGCCGCGGCTGCGCGCGCCGTAGCGCGCCTGGCGCATGCGGCGCAGCACGGTGCGGTGCACGAGCTGCTCCTCGGGCCGGCCCGCGGCGCGCGCGAGCGCCTCCGCGAGCCGGCGCGGTGAGAGCGCCGCCTCGCCGCCGGCCTCGATCAGGCCGAGGCCGGCGAGGAGCCGGCGCAGCGCCTCGGCATCCTCGCGCGCGGGCGGCTCGTGGTTGCGGAAGATCGCCGGCGCGCCCGCGGCGAAGAGCAGCTCCGCCACGGCGCGGTTCGCGGCCAGCATCGCCTCCTCGATCGCGCGGTGCGCCGGCGTGCGCGGCACCTCGACCACGCCGACCGGCATGCCGCCCGGCGAGAGCACGATCTCCGCCGTCGGCAGGTCGAAGTCGAGCGAGCCCCGCGCGAAGCGGCGCTTGGCCAGGGCGCCCGTCACGCGGCCGAGGGCGTCGAGCTGGCCGGCGACCTCGGGGCCGAGCGCCGCGCGCGCGCCGGGCTCCCCCTGCATGGCGAGCGCGGCCCCCTCGTAGACGAGCCGCGAGCGGCTCTGGATCACCGCCGGGTAGAAGGCGCGGTGGCCGATTCTCCCGGCGCCGTCCACGTCGAGCTCGGCGACCAGTGCGAGCCGGTCGGCGCCGGGGAGGAGCGAGCAGACGAGCGAGGCGAGCCGCGCCGGGAGCATCGGGATCGCGCGATCGGGGAAGTAGACCGAGTTGCCGCGCCGGAGCGCCTCGCGATCGAGCGGCGAGTCGGGCCGGACGTAGTGGGAGACGTCCGCGATCGCGACGCGCAGGCGCGCGGCCCCGCCGGGCCCCGGCTCGACGCAGACCGCGTCGTCGTGGTCGCGCGCCGTGGCCGGGTCGATCGTGACGAAGGGAAGCTCGCGCAGGTCGACACGCCGGGCGACCTCGGCGCGCGGCGGCGCGTCCGGGAGGGCAGCGGCCGCGGCCTCGGCCTCGGGCGGAAAGCGGGTCGGGAGGCCCCGGCGCCAGACCACGGCGCGGAAGTCCGCCTCGGGCGAGCCCGGCGGGCCCAGCACCTCGAGCACGCGGCCGCGGGGCGCGCGTCCGGCGCGCAGCCCCGAGACCACCACCACGTCGCCGTCCTCGGCCGCGCCGAGGTCGCTCGGAGCCACCGCGACCCGCCACTCCGCGTCGTCGCGATAGGGCGTCACGAAGGCCGCCCCGCCTCGCCGCGCGAGGATCCCGACCCAGTGTTCGCGGTCGGCCTCGCGGATGCGGAGCTCACGATCGACGCGCCGGCCGCCCTCCGCGGACCCCGGGCGGGGCCGGGACCGGCCAGACCGACCCTCACCACCCCGGTATCGGCGCCTACCGGCCATGGAGCTGCGAGGAGGGTGCCCGGGACTGGAGTCGAACCAGCACTTCCTTGCGGAAACCAGACCCTGAATCTGGCGCGTCTGCCAATTCCGCCACCCGGGCATCGGCAGCCCGACCCGCGGCGGGTCGCGTGCCGCGGGGCGGAGACTACGGAGGGGCCTCCCTCCCGTCAATCACGCGCCCGGGTCCTGGACGCCGTCCCCGCGGGCGCCCGATCGATCCGTTGACCCGGGGGTGAGCGGGCTTAGCTTTGGCGGGCTCGGAGGGGGGGGCATGTCCGGTTCCGAGGCGGAGAGCGATCGCGGGGAGCCGGTGCTCGGCGCCGGACAGGAACGTGTCGAGCTGCCCCCCGTGCTGCCGGTTCTGCCCGTGCGCGACGTCGTGGTCTTCCCGGGCGTCACGGTCCCGCTCGCCATCGGCCGTGCGGCCTCCCTCGCCGCGCTCCGGCGCGCCGGTCAGGGCGGCTTCCTCGTGGTCGCGACGCAGCGCGACCCCGGGGTCGACGAGCCGGGCCTCGGCGACCTCCACGCCGTCGCCTGCGTGACCCGGGTCGTGCGCGTGATCGACGCCCGCCGGGAGGGCAAGCAGGCGATCGTCGTGGGCGTCGTGCGCACGCGCCTGCCCTCGTCGCCGGAGCCCTCGGACGACGGCGCCCTGCTGGTGCGGATCGATCCGATTCCCGACCTCGACCAGGACACGCCCGAGCGCCGCGCGCTCTGGAAGCGCGTCGTCGCGCTCGCCGAGCAGGTGATCGACCTCCACGACGACTACCCCGAGGAGTGGAAGACCTTCGTGGCGGGCATCCCCTCGCCGGGGCTCCTCGCCGACGTGATCGCTTCCACGCTCCCCCTCCCTCCGGAGCAGAAGCTCGCGCTGCTCGACGAGGCAGATCCGGCCCGGCGGCTCGAGCGGATCTCGAAGCACCTCGAGCGCGAGGTCACGATCGCGCGCACGCAGCGGGCGCTCTCCCGATCGACCGCGGGCGACGAGATGGACCCGGAGCGACGCCAGCGCCTGCTGCGCCGGCGCATGCGCGAAATCGAGACCGAAATCGGCGAAGGCGACGCGGGCATGCGCGAGATCGAGGAGCTGCGCGAGCGGATCGAGGCCGCGAAGCTCCCCGAGGAGGCCCGCGCGCAGGCCGAGCGCGAGCTCCAGCGCCTCTCGGCGCTCCAGCCCCACGCGCCCGACCGCCACCTGATCCGCACCTATCTCGAGTGGCTGGCCGACCTGCCCTGGAGCAAGGAGACCGAGGACAAGCTCGACATCCCTGCCGCCCGCACCGTCCTCGACGCCGACCACCACGACCTCGAGAAGGTGAAGGACCGCATCCTCGAGTTCCTGGCGGTGCGCAAGCTCGCTCCGGACACCAAGAGCCCGATCCTGTGCTTCGTCGGCCCGCCGGGCGTGGGCAAGACCTCGCTCGGGCGCTCGATCGCGCGCGCGATGGGCCGCAAGTTCACGCGCGCGTCGCTCGGCGGCGTTCGCGACGAGGCCGAGATCCGGGGCCACCGCCGGACCTACGTCGGGGCGATGCCGGGCCGGATCCTCCAGAGCCTGCGGCGTGCCGGCTCGCGCAACGCCGTCTTCCTGCTCGACGAGGTCGACAAGCTCGGCGCGGACTTCCGGGGCGACCCCTCGTCCGCGCTGCTCGAGGTGCTCGACCCCGAACAGAACAGCAACTTCAGCGACCACTACGTCGAGGTGCCGTTCGACCTCTCGAAGGTGCTCTTCATCGCCACGGCCAACACGCTGGCGACGGTCCCGCTGGCGCTGCTCGACCGGATGGAGGTGATCGAGCTCCCGGGCTATACGGAGCGCGACAAGCTCGTGATCGCGCGCCGCCACCTCGTCCCTCACCAGCTCGAGGCGCACGGGCTCTCGCCCGAGCGGGTGGAGGTGAGCGACGACGCGCTCGAGAAGGTGGTGCGCGAGTACACCCGCGAGGCCGGGGTGCGCAACCTCGACCGCACCATCGCCACCCTCGTGCGAAAGTGTGCGCGGCGGATCGCAGCCGAGGGCGGCGCGGCCTTGCTGCGCGTGGACGCGGCCTTCGTGTCCGGGGCGCTCGGCGCGCCGCCGCACCTGCCCGAGGTCGCCGAGCGCACGAACCAGCCCGGCGTCGTCGTCGGCCTCGCGCACACGAGCCACGGCGGCGACATCCTGTTCATCGAGGCGAGCGTGATGCCGGGCGGCAAGGGCATCCGCCTGCGCCTCACGGGCCAGCTCGGCGACGTGATGCGCGAGTCGGCCGAGGCCGCGCTCTCCTGGGTGCGGGCCAACGCCGGGGCGCTCGGCCTCGGGGGCGAGGCCCTCGAGGCCTCGGAGATCCACCTGCACGTACCGTCGGGCGCGGTCCCGAAGGACGGCCCCTCGGCGGGAATCGCCCTCGTCACGGCGCTCGTCTCGGCGCTCTCGGGCCGGCGGGCGCGCGGGGACGTCGCGATGACGGGCGAGATCAGCCTGCGCGGACGCGTGCTCCCCGTCGGCGGCATCAAGTCGAAGGTGCTGGCGGCGCTGCGCGCCGGCGTGCAGACCGTCGTGCTGCCGCGGCGCAATCGCAAGGACCTGGTCGAGATCCCCGACGAGGTGCTCGAGAAGCTCGAGCTGCGCTTCGTCGACACGATCGACGAGGTGCTCGCGATCGCCTTGGTTTGAGCGGGGACGGTTGAGCGGGGACGGTGTTCAGATGTTTCGAATTTTCAGATTCTCCCTGGCGACCGAGGGTCCTTGGGGGGGTTCCGCCGAGAATCTGAAAATTCGAAACATCTGAACACCGTCCCCGCTTCCGCTCCGCCTCCGCTTCGCCTCCGCTTCGCCTCCGCTTCGCCTCCGCTTCGCCTCCGCTTCGCTTTCCCGCTTCGCCCCGTCAGCCGACGGCGGCGTCCCGGATCACCCGAGCGATCTCGCGGATCGCGGCCGGCGGCAGGCTCGCGCGGATCGGGATCGACACGACCTCGGCGCAGCGGCGCTCGGCCTCGGGGAAGCTCCCCGGCCCGCAGCGCAGCGCGCCGAGCGCGGGCTGCGCCGCCGCGGGTCGCGGGTAGTAGTGCCGCCACTCGATCCCCGCGGCCGCGAGCGCCGCGCGCACCCTCGGCGCCTCGGCGCAGCGCAGGGTGTACTGGGCGAAGGTCACGTCCTCGCCGGGGCCCGCCTCCGGGAGCCCGAGGCCCGGGCACCCGTCGAGCTCTTCGCGGTAGATCCGCGCGTTGCGCACCCGACCCTCGATCCACCCCTTCAGGAAGGGGAGCTTCGCGCGCAGGGCCGCGGCCTGGATCGAATCGAGCCGCGACGTGGTGCCCGGGAGCAGGTGCGCGTCGCCGCGCGATGCGCCGTGGCTTCGCAGCAGGCGCAGCCGCGCGGCGAGCTCCGGATCGTCCGTGGTGACGCAGCCGGCGTCGCCGAGGGCGCCCAGCACCTTCGAAGGGTAGAAGGAGAAGCAGCCGAGCCGGCCGAAGGCCCCGGCGCGCCGCCCCGAACGCGCCGCCCCGAACGCCTGCGCCGCATCCTCGAGGACGGGGATCCCCGCCGCCTCGGCCACGTCGCGGACGCGCGCGATGTCGGCGCAGCGCCCGAACAGGTGCACCGGCAGCAGCGCGCGGGTCCGCTGCGTGACGGCGGCCGCCACGCCGGCCGGGTCGATGCCGAAGCCGCCCGGCTCGATGTCCGCGAAGACCGGTCGGGCGCCGACCCAGAGGATCGCCTCGACCGTCGCGAAGTGCGTGAACGCCGAGGTCACGACCTCGTCGCCCGGGCCCACGCCGAGCGCGCGCAGCGCGAGCTCGAGCGCCTCGCTGCCGGAGCCCACCCCCACCGCGAAGTGCGTCCCCACCCGCTCGCAGATCTCGGCCTCGAACGCGGTCGTCTCGGGCCCGAGCACGAACTCGCCCGAGGCGAGCACGCGCCGGACCGCCGCCTCGACGGCCGGACCCGCCTCGGAAGAGTCCGCCGCGAGGTCGACCATGGGAACGCGCCAGGCCATGCGAGCTACGCGTCGACCGCGTCGGCCTCCACGGCCTCGCGCAGCTCGTCGAGGAAGTCCGGGAGCGCCGAGCTGACGCGATTCCAGTTCGGGATCTGGGGCGCCCCCATCGGGTCGCGCACGAAGCCGAGCCCCGCCGCGCGCAGCGCGCGGGTGAAGGTCTCGACGGCGCGCTCCTCCTCGTGGCGGTCGAAGTCGAGGCCGTTCAGCGCCGCGTCGTCGTCGTAGGACCCGATCGCGTCCTGAGCCGTGCGCACGTACGCGGCGATCAGCGTGTTGAGGAAGCCCGCGTCGAACTCGACGCCGTAGCTCGCGAGGTTGCGGATCAGCGACGAGGCGATGTCGACCACCATCCGGTGGAGCCCGCGCGTCGGATCCTGCTCCGAGAGCTCCTGGTGCTTGTGGTCGTAGTTGTCGCAGAGTTCGACCTGGCAGATCCGCTTGAGCGAGCAGTTGCGGAAGACCTCGGTGAGCAGGCCCACCTCGAGACCCCAGTCGGCCGGGATGCGGTTGATGCGGGCCTGGTCGATCGTCATCGAGCACTCGCCCGCCAGCGGGTAGCGGAACGAGTCCAGGTACTCGAGCAGCGGGATCGAGCCGAGCACCGCCTTGAGCGCCCGGAGCAGCGGCGTCATGAAGAGCCGCGTCACCCGCCCGTACAAGCGATCGGTCGCCCGCGCGTAGTAGCCCTTCGCGAACTCGTAGTGCAGGTGGGGGTTGGCGGTCGGGTAGCAGAGCCGGGCCAGCAGCTCCCTGCGGTAGTCGCGGATGTCGCAGTCGTGTACGGCGATCACGCGCGAGACGCCGGTCGCGAGGACGTAGCCGTAGGCGAGCCAGGTGCTGCGGCCCTTCCCGTCCTCCCCCGGGTCGAGGCCCTCCTCGCGCAAGCGGTGGTAGAGCGCGTCGATGCGCGGACCGGCGTTCCAGAGCAGCGTGGCGCGGCCCCCTCCGATGGCGCGCACGCTCGAGAAGGCCTGCCGCATCGCCTCGTAGTCGTCGCGCTGGCCCGGACCCGAGAGGCTGAGCACCACCTGCTGGAGGTAGGGGACCCCCGTCAGGACGTCGATGATCCCCTTCAGCGCGGGGCCGCCGATCTCGGAGAAGAGGCAGGGAAGGACGAGCGCGACGGGACGGGCCCGGTTGTAGTGGAGCAGCTCGCGCTCCAGGCGTTCGACGCCCGGGCCACCCAGCCGATGCAGTGTGGTGATGGCCCCACTCTGGTGGAAATCGGGCATGCCCGTCGCAGGCTGCACCGCCCCCGGTTGGGTGTCAAGCGCGGGAGCGACGGTCCGGGGCCGCAGGCTCGCTGGACTGGAACTCGTCCATCAGGCGCAGCGCGGTCGGATCGATCTCGATGAACTCGATCCCAACGTTGGTGGTGATCGGGTCCATCTCCGTGGCCCAGACCACGCGGCCCACGGCGACCACCGTGTGGTCGCCCAGGTTGAAGGTCACGCGCAGGATGTCGCCGAGGGCGATCTCGCAGCCGATCGCCTCGAAGCGGATCCCGCTCTGCGAGACGTTTCGGCTCACGCCGAGCAGATCGCGCGTGTCGACGGGCGCGAACGAGATCACCTGATCCGTCGCGATCCGGTTGTATTTGCGGCGATCCTGCTTGCGGCCTTCCATCGAACCGACCCCATCCGGAGGGCTCGATCCGCTGTTTCGGCCGCGCGCCGAAGGGCCTTGAGGCGCCTGGGGGGAGGCGACCTGGCTCAGGCTCGCGGGAAGAGGTCCAGCTGGCGATCGGCCTCGCCCGCGGGGGCGAGGCGCGAGAGCTGGAGGGCCAGCGTCCGGATCGGCCGCGACCCCGCCTGGGTGCGGTCCAGGAGGCGGGCCGCGGCGGCCTGGATCTCTCCGGCCGCCGCGGTCGGCGCGCCGAGCGAGTGGCTGCGGGTGGCCGTGACCTGGTCGGCGTAGCGCAGGCGCAGGGCGACCTGCCCGGCGGCGAGCCCCTGGCGCCTTAGCTCCGTGGCCAGGTCGCGGACGAGGTCGGCCAGGTGCTCGGCGAGGACTGCGCGGTCGCACGCCTCGCCGCGTACGGTCACCTCACGCGTCAGGCTCTGCGGATGGCGGGCGGCCCGCAGCGGGGCGTCGTCGCGCGCACTCGCGAGGGAAAAGATGCGCAGCCCGTGGGTGCCGAAGGCCTCCTCGAGCCGCTCGCGGCCGAGGCCGGCCACGTCGCCGATCGTGCGCGCGCCGAGCTCCGCCAGGGCCGCCGCGGTCTTGCGCCCGACCCCCTCGAGGCGCGTCAGCGGAAGCGGCGCGAGGAAGGCCGGCTCGGTCCCGGGCGGGATCGAGCCCACCCCGGACCCACCCGCCTCCTCCGCCGCGAGGCGCGCCAGGAACTTTCCCGTCGCGATCCCGACCCGCAGCGGTAGCCCCAGCTCCGCCCCGACGCGCTCGCGCAGGCGCTCGGCCAGCTCCTCCGGGTCTCCGCTCGCCGGCCCCTCCAGGTACGCCGCTCCGAGCCCGAAGGGCTCGAGGCGCCCGGCCTCCCGGCGCATGCAGGCGAGCAGTCCCCGCGACGCCTCGCGGTAGAGGCGCACGTTGGTGCGCAGGGCGCGCGCCCGGGGGCACAGGCGCAGCGCCTCGAGCACGCTCATCTCCGGCTCGACCCCGGCGGCGAGCGCCTCCGGAGAGGCCGACTGCACGAGGCCGCGCTTGTGCGGATTTCCGCCGACGACGACGGGTCGGCCGGCGAGCGCCGGGTCCTGCGCGATCTCGACGGCGGCGTAGAAGCAGGGCACCTCGGCGAAGAGCACCCGGCGACTCAACGCTCGTCCCCGCGCTCCGGCTCGAGCGCGAGCTCGGAGCGGCTCGTCTGCTCGACGAGCACCCGGCTGGTCGCGAGCAGACGGAAGCGGCCTTCGAGCCAGCCCGGGATGCCGTCGGCGTAGTGTCGGTGGCGCGGATGCTCCGATTGGCCCGGGGCGAGCGCGAAGAGCGCCTCGTCGAGGTCGCCCGCATCGACGGCGAAGCGGAAGACCGACGCGATCCGCACCTCGAAGGGCGCTTCCGGGTCGTATTCCGCCGCGTTCAGCGTGCCGCCGCTGCCCCCGACCTCGAAGGGCCCGAGCGGTGCCGGCGGCGCGCCCGGCGGCGTCGGCAGGAACGGACGGAACGCGAGGCTATGGAGCCTGCCCCAGCGCCACTTCGACCGGTTCGGCCCGAGCCGGTAGGCCAGGCGGAAGAAGGTCTCGCGCAGGCTCTTGCGCACCGCCTCCTGGACCTGCGCGGCGTCGGCCCCGGCCGCGCCGTCGCGCTCCGCCACCGCGCTCACCGCCGCGTAGACGACCTCCGGCGGGTCGGCCTGCGGCAGCGCCAGGTAGCGCCGCAGCAGCCCCTCGCCGAGGGGCGCCTCGAGCAGCTCCTCCGTCAGCGCGGCGAGCCAGACGTGGAACGCGGCCGCGCCGACACTCCCGGGCGTCGAGCGGCCGTCCCACGCGCGCAGCAGGTCGGCGACCTCCCGCGCCTCGCTGCTGAGCGCTCCCGCCTCCTCGGCGACGCGCAGGCTGGTCGCCACGAGCGCCGTCCCGCGCCCCTCGCCCACGTCCGTCTGGAACGAGGCCAACCGGCGCAGCTCGGCGGGGCCGGCGGCGAGCGCGCTGCGCAGCCGGGTCTCGAGCCGGCGCGCGCGCACCCCCGTCCGCCACAGCCACTCGGCCTGCGCCCCGCCGCGCATCGCGGCCAGCGGGTTGTCGGCTGCGACGGCCCAGCCCTGCCCCTTTGCCAGGCGCACGGCGGGGAGCTGATCGAAGGGGATCGCGCCGGGCCAGTCGTACCAGCGCGCGCGCCCCGGGAGCGGGACGAAGCCGGACTCGACCTCGCGGCGCGGGATCCAGCCCGCCACCTGCATTCCGGCGGCGCCCTCGACGTCGGCATAGACCAGCGCGAGCGCGGGCTCGCGCAGCCCCGCGAGCGCCGCCAGGAGCTCCGCCGCGTTGCGCGCGAGCGCCACGCCGAGCATCGCCTCGAAGCTGTTGCCCTCGCGGATGCGCGAGCCGACCCAGGCCAGGGCCAACGGGTCGCGCGACCCGTCGAGGATCTCGTGGACCAGGGGACCGTGGGCGGTCGTGCGGACCACGAGGGTCTCGGGCTCCGCGCCGCGCACCGCGATCGACTCGGCGCGCTCCGCGAGCGCGCGCCAGTCGCGGCCGTCGTGGTAGCGCCCGGGCTGCGTCGGGTGGAGCGTCTCCTCGTAGAGGTCGATCACCGCGGCCCGCGCGGCCGTCGACGCCCACGCGACGCGCGGGTTGTGGCCGGTCCAGACCACCGGGACCCCGGGCACCATGGCGCCGGCCACGTCGAGATCGCCGCCGCGCACGTGCGCCAGGTGGAGCAGCGCGGGGACGGTCGGAGGCAGATGCGAATCCGCGACGAGGATGGGCCGACCGCTCTCGGTGTGGGCCCCTCCCACGACCCAGGCGCTGCTGCCGACGCTGCGCCCCTCGAGTCCGGCGGCGCGTCGCAGCGGGTCGCGCCAGAGCGAGCGCGCGGAGCGCGCGCGCAGCGAGCCGGAGGCGAGCGAAGAGCGGGCCCCCGCCAGGCCGGCGGTGAGGCGCCCGGCCCGCCCCGGCACGGCGTCCCCGGGCGCCTCGGGAGGGAAGAAGGGCCTGGCTTCGATGCCGCCGAGCCGCTCCTGCAGATCCCAGAGCACGAGGCTGGCCTCGACCGAGCTCGAGAGCCCCCACGCGTAGAACTTCTGCACCGCGAGCGAGTCCGCCGGACGCCACGGCTCGAGCGGCATCTCGAGCCGCTGCATCGCGATCGGCGCATCCACCTCCCCGGTGCGCACCTGCCGGATGCCCGCGTTCACGCCCTCGGCGTAGGCTTCGAGCGCGGCCCGGGCGCCGGGCGAGAGGCGCGAGAGATCGGTCTCGGCGGCGCCCGAGAGGTTCAGCGCGCGGGCGAGCCGATCGGCCGGCAGGCCCGCTGCGCCGATCAGCTCCGACGTGCGGCCGCGGGCGAGCCGCACCAGCCAGGACATCTGCGCCAGCCGGTCCTGGGCGTGGATCAGGCCGAGCGCGCGCAGCGCGTCGCCGCGCGTGCGCGCCTCGGCGTGCGCGATCCCGTGCTCGTCGCGGAAGACCCTGACCTCGGCCGAGAGGCCGGCGAGCACGATCCGGCCGGACTCGAGCGGGAAGGCGCCGCGCGCGGCCCAGCGCTCGCGGATCCCCCCGACGAGGAGCAGGCCCACGAGGACGAGCGCTCCGCCGGCGGCCGCGAGGCCCCCGAGGTGCCGGCGCAGGCTCGGCCGGATCATCCCCGGAATCTCCGCGCGCGTCGCGCCGTCACTTCCCCCCCCCGGAGCCCGACCCCCACCAGGGTAGATCCGAGGCGGGGGTGCCCGCTGCTCTTCGGCAGCCCCGGGGAGGGGCCGAAGCCCCCCGCAGGGTCGGGCGGTGCCGCAGCGCCTCGGGTACGCTGCCCGCCGCGAAAACGGCGCCGGGCGGCGCGGAGGGGAGGGAGGACGGCGATGGGCATCCGGGTGGGCATCAACGGCTTCGGGCGCATCGGACGGCTCGTCCTGCGCGCCGCCCGCGGCAGCGATCTCGACGTCGTCGGGATCAACGATCTCACCGACGCCAGGACCCTCGCGCACCTGCTCAAGTACGACTCCGTGCACCGCCACTACCCCGGTCAGGTCGAGGCGGCCGGCGACGCCATCGTCGTGGATGGGCGCCGCATCCCCGTGATCGCCGAGAAGGAGCCGGCCCGGCTCCCCTGGAAGAAGCTCGGCGCGACGATCGTGATCGAGTCGACCGGGCGCTTCACGTCGAAGGAAACGGCGAGCCGGCACCTCGAGGCCGGCGCCGAGCGGGTCATCATCACCGCCCCAGCCACCGACCCCGACGTCACGATCGTCCTCGGCGTGAACGAGCAGGCCTACGACCCGGCGAAGCACCGCATCGTCTCGAACGCCTCCTGCACGACCAACTGCCTCGCCCCGGTCGCGAAGGTCCTGCACGACGAGTTCGGCATCGAGAGCGGCTGGATGACCACGATCCACGCCTACACGAACGACCAGGTCACGCTCGACTTCCCGCACACGGACCTGCGCCGCGCCCGGGCCGCCGGCCTCTCGATGATCCCGACCAGCACCGGCGCGGCGCGAGCGATCGGGCTCGTGCTGCCGGAGCTCAAGGGGCGCCTCGACGGCTACGCGATGCGCGTCCCGACCGCCGACGTCTCGGTGGTGGACCTCTCGGTCCGGCTCCGGCGCGCCACCGACGCGAACGCGATCAATGCGGCGATGCGTCGCGCCGCGGAGGGCCCGCTGAAGGGCATCCTCCAGTACTGCGACGAGCCGCTCGTATCGGTCGACTTCCTCGGCAACCCGCACTCGTCCATCCTCGACGCCGAGAGCACGAAGGTGATGGATGGGAGCTTCGCCAAGCTCCTCGCCTGGTACGACAACGAGTGGGGCTACTCCTGTCGCGTGGTGGACTTGGCCCGGCTCCTGGGCCGCTAGCAAGCCCCGATGAACTCCGCTCGCCTCCGGCTCGCTGCGCGTCGGCCGACTCCCGAGTCGGCCTCCTAGCTGCCGTGGCGATCCCCGGTCTCGACGGGCTCCTGGCCGCGGGGGTGCGCGGCGCGCGCGTCTTCGTGCGCGCCGACCTGAACGTGCCGATGCGCGGGGGCGCGGTCAGCGACGACTCGCGCGTGCGCGCCTCGCTCCCGACCCTCCAGCGCCTGGTGCGGGCCGGCGCGCGCGTGATCGTCGCGTCGCACCTCGGCCGCCCGCAGGGGAAGCCGTCGCCGGAGCTTTCGCTGCGCCCGCTCGCGCCCCTGCTCGCGAGCCTGCTCGGCACCGGGGTCTCCTTCTGCGAGGAGTGCATCGGCGAGCGCGCCGAGGCGGCCGCCCGCGAGCTCGGCGTCGGCCAGGTCGTGCTGCTGGAGAACCTGCGCTTCCACGCCGGCGAGGAGGGCAACGACCCCGACTTCGCCGCCGCGCTGGCCCGGCTCGCCGACGTCTACGTGAACGACGCCTTCGGGACGGCCCACCGGGCCCACGCGTCCACCGTCGGCATGGTCGCGCGCGTGCCGCGGGTGGCGGCGGGCGACCTGCTGCGCGCGGAGCTCGAGCACCTGCGCGTGGTGCGCGAGCCCGAGCGCCCGCTGCTCGCGATCCTCGGCGGCGCCAAGGTCTCGACGAAGCTCGCCGTGATGGAGGCGCTCGCGCCCCACGCCGACGCGCTCGCGATCGGCGGAGCGATGACCTACACCTTCCTCGCCGCCGAGGGCCTCCCGGTGGGGGCCTCGCTGGTCGAGCCGGAGTGCCTCGACGACGCGCGGCGCGTGGTCGCCGCTGCGGAGCGTGCGGGTCGCCGGCTGCTGCTGCCGACCGACCACGTGGTCGCCCTCGCCGTCCGCGCCGGCGCGGTGACGCGCGTGGTGGAGCGGATCCCGGACGGCTGGATCGGCGTCGACATCGGCCCGCGCACGGCCGCCGTCTACGCCGACGAGGCGCGGCGGGCCCGCACCGTGTTCTGGAACGGGCCGATGGGAGTCTTCGAGATCGAGGGCTTCGACGCCGGCACGCAAGTGGTCGCGCGCGGGGTCGCGGAGTCGTCGGGCGTGACGGTGGTCGGCGGCGGCGACTCGCTCGCCGCGGTGAACCGGCTGGGGCTCCGCCCGCGCATCGGCCACCTCTCGACCGGCGGCGGGGCCTCGCTCGAGTACGTGCAGGGTCTCACGCTTCCGGGCGTCGCCGCGCTCGAGCGGGCCGGCCGGTGAACTCCGCTCGCCTGCGGCTCGCTGCGCGCCGGCTCCACCGGCTTGCCCGATGAGCGTGCGTCGGCCGATCCTGGTGGCGAACTGGAAGATGTACAAGACGGCGGGAGAGGCGGTGGAGTTCCTCGACCGCTTCCTGCCGCGCATCGCCGGCGTTGCGGGCGTGGAGGTGGCGATCGCCCCGCCCTTTACCGCCCTCGATCGCGCGGGCCGCCGCCTCGCCGGCTCGGCGGTCGCGCTCGCGGCGCAGAACGCGAGCCCGGAGCCCGAGGGGGCGTTCACGGGCGAGGTCGCGCCGCGGATGCTCGCCGAGCTCGGCTGCCGCTATGCGATCGTCGGGCACAGCGAGCGCCGCGCGCTCTTCGGCGAGAGCGACGCGCTGGTCGCCCGCAAGGCGGCGGCCCTCTTCGCCGCCGGGATCCAGCCCATCGTCTGCGTGGGCGAGACCCTCGCGCAGCGCGAGGCGGGTCTCACCTTCGAGGTCCTGGCGGCGCAGGTCGAGGGCAGCCTCGCCTCGGTCCCGCCCGAGCGGGCGGCGGAGCTGGTCCTCGCCTACGAGCCCGTATGGGCGATCGGCACCGGCCGCACCGCCACGCCGGAGATGGCGCAGGAGGTCCATCGCTTCCTGCGCGGCCGGCTCGCGGGGCGTTTCGGGGCAGCGGCCGATCGCGTGCGCCTCCAGTACGGGGGGTCCGTCAAGCCGGAGAACGTGTACCCTCTGCTGGCCCAGCCGGACATCGATGGGGCCCTGGTGGGCGGAGCCAGCCTCGATCCCGAGGCGTTCGCGCGCATCGTGCGCTTCCAGAGCCCGGAGGAGGCCCGATGAGCGTCGTCCTGGTGGTGGTGCACGTCTTCGTCTGCGTGTTCCTGATCGCAGTGGTGCTGCTCCAGCGCGGCCGCGGCGCGGAGATCGGCGCGGTCTTCGGCGGCGGCGCGAGCTCGACCGTCTTCGGCAGCCGCGGCGCCGGCAACTTCCTGAGCAAGCTCACCACCACCTCGGCGGCGATCTTCATGATCACGAGCCTCGCGCTCTCGTACCTCTGGACCCGCGCGTCGGGAGATCGGCTCTTCTCCGATCCGGCGAACACGGCCCCACCCGCCGTCGAGAAGCCGGTCTTCGAGGAGCTCGGCCAGGCGCCGGCGGCCGCGGAGCCGGGGGCGCTCCCCGCCCTGCCTGCTCCCGCGGCGCAGCCGCCTGCGCCCGCGCAGAGCCCGCCCGCGCCCTAGGAGCCCGACCCAAGACCCGCCTGCGAGCCCAATGGTGGCGCGTTGCGCGTTCGGTATGCTCGGCGCGTCCCGAAGAGTGCGGCAGTGGCGGAACTGGCAGACGCACCAGCTTGAGGGGCTGGCGGGGGCAACCCCGTGGAGGTTCGAGTCCTCTCTGCCGCACCCACTTTCGGCCTCACCTTCCCCTGCGAGAGGACACCCACCCGGGGAGGAGCTCGACATGTCCGAGCTGGAGAAGATCGCCCGCGCGATGGTCGCGCCGCACAAGGGGATCCTCGCGGCCGACGAGAGCTCGCCCACGATCAAGAAGCGCTTCGACTCGGTCAAGGTCGAGTCGACGGAGGAGAACCGGCGCGCGTACCGCGAGATGCTCTTCACGACGCTCCGTGCGAACGAGTTCGTGAGCGGCGTGATCCTCTACGACGAGACGATCCGCCAGAAGGCAGGCGACGGCACGCCCTTCCCGAGGCTGCTGGAGAGCCGCGGCATCCTGCCGGGGATCAAGGTCGACAAGGGGACCAAGGCGCTCGCCGGCGCGCCCGACGAGAAGGTCACCGAGGGCCTCGACGGGCTGCGCGAACGACTCGCGGAGTACCGGGGCCTCGGCGCCCGCTTCGCCAAGTGGCGCGCCGTGATCACGATCGGCGACGGCATTCCGTCGGACCAGTGCATCGACGCGAACGCCCACGCCCTCGCCCGCTACGCCGCCCTGTGCGTCGAGACCGGCGTGGTCCCCATCGTCGAGCCCGAGGTGCTGATGGACGGCCCGCACACGATCGAGCGCTGCAGCGAGGTGACCGAGCGCACGCTGCGCCGCCTCTATGCGGAGCTCTACGCGCAGCGCGTCCCGCTCGAGCAGACGATCCTCAAGCCCAACATGGTCCTCTCCGGAACCGAATGCTCGCGCCAGGCCGGCGTGCGCGAGGTGGCCGAGCAGACGCTGCGCTGCCTGCGCGCCTCGGTCCCCGCGGCGGTCCCCGGGATCGTCTTCCTCTCGGGCGGCCAGAGCGACGAGGACGCGACGGCCCATCTGAACGAGATGAACCGGCTCGGCGGCGCGCCCTGGGAGCTCTCCTTCTCCTACGGGCGGGCGCTCCAGGCCGCCCCGCTGAAGGTCTGGGCGGGACGCCCCGAGAACCGCGACGCGGCGCAGCGCGCCTTCTACCACCGCGCCCGCTGCAACGGGGCCGCGCGCACGGGCACCTACACGCCCGAGATGGAGCGCCAGGCCGCGTAGGCCTAGGGGCCCGCAGCGAGAACGGCTCCAACGAGCCTCGAGGCGAGCTGCGGAGAGCCCATCGGCCAGCACGGCCAGCGCCGACGCCCCACCCGGGGGCACTTCGGCCGGGAGAAAGCCGAAGCAGCCGGCCGCCCGGCCCGCGGCCGCGGGCAGCCCGGGGTGGACGCGGGCGAGAAGCCTCGTGACGAGGTCGGTGGGGGGCCGGCCCGCGGCGTCTGCGCCCGGCTCGCGGGTGAAGCGCGCCAGCCCTCGGATCGTTCCCGATGGGTCGGTCAGCAGCACGAGCCGGGGAGGCCGGCCGGCCTCTGCGTCCCACGCCCAGCCCTCGACGGTCCAGCCGATGCGCCCGCCTTCCCCGGGGATCTCCCCGATCGAGACGAGCCCGAGGGCGGCCCCCGGACCCGCCACCTCGACGAAGCGATCCTCCCACCGCGTCCCGACGAGGTGCGCCCAGTCGTGTCGATACAGGTTCAGCCTTCGGCTCCGCAGGTCCGACGCCACCTGCTCCAGCTTCTCGAGGTTCCAGAAGAGATGACGCCTGCGGCGTTCGACGTCTCGGACGCCGACCACCAGGCTCAGGCCGGCCTCCTCGATCTGCTGGGTCCGGCGCGCCGCGATGCCGACCCCGGTGAGGTAGGAGGGCCAGAGCAGAGCGCTGGCGCCTAGGACGCACGCGGCGGTGGACGCGCGCGCGGCGCGCCGCGCCGCCCAGCGACACCCACCAGCCGCCACGGCCCCGAGCGCGACGAGGCCGGACCAGAAGAGGGAGCTCCACATGACGTAGTGCGGGACGAGGGAATGAGACGCCGGGAACTGCGCGCGTCCCACCCCCACGATCGCGCTGGCGACCACGCAGAAGAAGGGTAAGCCGAGCGAGACGAGCAGGCCGCCTTCGAGCGGGCGTCGACGAGCGATCGCGAATGCGAGTCCGCAGATCCAGAGGGCCACGCCGGCCCCACCGACCAGTGCCGCGACGGCCGCGCGGGTTTCGGCATCGTGCGGCATCGCGACGAGGACGTACGCGGGGGTCGCGCCCAGGAGCACCAGAGCGGCCTCGCCCACGTGCGCGAGCCCGCCCGGGCCGGCCAAGGCCGAGACGGGCAGTGCTCGCGCCAACCCGGAACCCGCGAAAGCGTAGACGCAAGCGGCGAGGCCACCCACCGCGAGGGGCAGGACCGCCGTCCTCGCCCCGAGACCCGCGCCGAGGCAGGCGAAGGCCAGGGTGGGCCAGGCGGCGAGCCCGAAGCCACCGCTGAACGACGCGACCCAGGCGGGAGCGAGCGACGCCACCAGCCACGCGCGCGCGCGCCGAGGGTGTGCGGCACGGAGCTCCCGCGCTCTCGCGACTGCGAAGAGCGATCCGAGCACCGCCGCGCCCACCAGTGCGCCATGGCCGATGCCGAGAGCCCAGGTGAGCGTCGCGTGGTTCCCGAACCAGAAGAGGAGAGTGATCACCAGACCGCAGGCGAGGCGCTTCACGCCGCGGTCGCAGCCCGGGGCGCTGCAGATCGCGCGGCAGAGCGCGAGCGCGCAAGTCGCGACCAGCGCCAGCGCGATCGCGACCATGAACTCGGTGTCGCCGGCGAAGGCCACGTTGCCGAAGTGGTAGATCAGGTTCAGGAACAGGAGGCGATGGCCCGCGTGAACGCGGCAGACGGCCTCCCAGAAGGGCAGCGTCATGAAGTAGTGGTGGATGCGCCACTGGTCGAGGAAGAGCGTGCGATGGTGCAGCAGATGGGCGAGCCAGAGGGACCCGAGGGCGGCGCCGACCGCGTAGAGGAGGTACGCCCGGGTGACCGCGCCCCAGAAGGCTCCGGGACCCGACCTCGTGGGATCATGCGCCGGAGCCAAGGTTTCGGGGCTGCGGGCCGGACCGGAAGGCGCCGTAGATCCCGCGCTGGTAGAGGAGCGGCTCCCGCTCGGGCGAGAGGCGCAGCGCCTCCACGCGCCCGACGTAGATCACGTGGTCGCCGCCTTCGTGGACCGCGATTACCCGGCAGTCGAGCGCGCCGAGCGTGCCCTGGAGCAGCGGTGCGCCGGTCGCGGCGGTCTCCCAGGCCACCCCTTCGAAGCGGCGGTCCTCGTCCGGCTTCGAGGCGAAGCGGTTCGAGAGCTCGGCCTGACCCTCGGCGAGGAGGTTCAGGGCGAAGACACCGCCCGCCGCGATCACGGGGTGCGTGTTGGAGGACTTGTCGGCGCAGACGAGCACCAGCGGCGGATCGAGCGACACCTCGGTGAAGGCCGTGACCGTCATGCCGTGGACGCGCTCGCCGGCGCGGGTCGTCACGATCGCCACGGCGACGGCGCGGCGGCCGAGCAGCTGCTTCAAGGCATCGGTCGCGACCGCCACCGCGCGGCTGCCAGGAGCCGGATCGGGCGCCTAGTCCGCCTCGATCTTGTCGACGCCGTACTTCGCGTCGAGCTCCTCGTCGGAGAGGATCACGTCGATCTTGCGCGCGAAGCGGCTCTTCGGATCCTTCTCGTCCGGCAGCCAGTAGATGAGGACCGTCTTGCCCTCGGGGATGTCGGCGATCTCGCCCTTCTTGCCGTTGATGGCGACCGAGGTGCGGCTGAGCACGGAGCCGGTGGGATTGACCTTGAAGGTCGCCTCACGGCCCTTCTTGACCTCGAGCTCCGCCGGCGGCTTCGCGCCCTTGCCCTCCTGCGTGATCTTCAGCGTCACGGTGTGGGCGGCCGAGTCGAACTTGACCCACTTGCCCTCGCTCTGCGTGCTCTTGGCCTTGTCTTCCGCGGCGAGCGCGGCGGGCGCCGCGAGCAGGCAGGCGGCAGCCGCCACTGCGAAGACGCTGCGTCGGGCGAAGATCGGCATCGGGAGTCCTCCACGTTGGTGCAATCCGCCTCGGCCCGGGGGCCCGGGCCCCCTGGGCGGATCAAAGGCCAGAGGCTACACGCTCTTCGGCGCTTACGACACGTGCTAGGAACCGACCCGCACGAGGGCGAGGTCCATCACGTTGGTCCGCGTGGGTCCCGTGACGAAGAGACCCCCCTCGGCGCGGAAGAAGGCGTGGGAATCGTTCGCGGCGAGCGCGGCGCGGGCGTCGAGCCCCGCGCGGCGGGAGCGGGCCAAGGTGCCCTCGTCCGCGTAAGCGCCGGCCGCGCCGGTGGGACCGTCGTTGCCGTCCGTGCCGGCGGCCAGGAGCGCCGTCGGAGGCCCACCGTCGAGCTCGAGGGCCGCGGCCAGGGCCAGCTCCTGGCTCCGGCCGCCGCGGCCGGGCCCTCGCACGGTCACCGTCGTCTCGCCCCCGGCGACGAGGCAGAGCGGAGGGCCGGCCCGCCGCGCGCGCGCCGCCGCGACGAGCGCCCGGGCCGCCTCGCGCGCCTCGCCGCGCAGGATCCCCGGAGTCGACTCGGCGCGCAGGCCGGCGCGCTCGGCGGCCGC
This sequence comes from uncultured Spirochaetales bacterium, assembly GCA_964624475.1. Classification (GTDB taxonomy): domain Bacteria; phylum Myxococcota_A; class UBA9160; order UBA9160; family SMWR01; genus CAZUYC01. The sequence goes on from CAZUYC010000096.1 coordinate 90,856, forward strand.
GCACGCCGCCTCGACGGCGGTCCGGTTGGTCGCGACGAGCGTATGACGCACGCGGGCGAGCGCCGCGTCGCCGGGCTTCGGTGTCTCCTCGCGCTCGCCGCGCACGCCGGCCGCGAGGTGCGCCCGCACGGCCTCGGGGAGCTCCGCCAGGATGCCGCGCGCGCCGAGCGCTGCGAGCGCGTCGGAATAGGTGGTGGGGTCAGGGGCAAACGGCCCGGAGCCGATTGCGTCGAGCCGGTCGCCCGGCACGTCGGAGAGCGCCAGCACCTCGATGCGCCGCGGCCGTGCGCGCCGTGCGAGCCGTCCCCCCGCGAGCGCCGAGAGGTGCTTGCGCACGGCATTCGCCGCCTCGATCTCGGCGCCCGCGGCGAGGAGAAGGCGCGTCGCCGCGGCGAGGTCGTCGAGCCGGAGCCCCGGCGCGGGACAGGCGAGCAGGCTCGACGCGCCTCCCGAGAGCAGGACCAGGAGGAGATCCTCGGCAGCCGCGTTCTCGACGAGCGCGAGCGCCTCGCGCGCCGCGGCCTCGCAGCGCGCATCCGGGACGGGGTGCGCGGCGAGGCGCAGGGCGACGCGCCGCAGCGGGAGCTCGTGGCCGTCTTTCGTCACGGCGAGCCCGCTCGCGATGCGCTCGGCGGCGATCGCCTCGACCGCCGCGGCCATGGCGGCGGCTGCCTTCCCGACCGCGAGAACGACGATCCGCTGGCCCGCGTCGAGCGGACGCCCGGCCACCTCGAGGAGGTCCCCCTCGCGCCGCAGCGCGCGGCGCACCGCAAGGCCGGCGTCCACCGCCGCGAGCGCCGCCTGGAAGATCGCCGCGAGCTCGCGGAAGCGGGGACGCCCCTCGCTCACCGCGCGGCGGCGGCGGCCGGCTGCTCTTCGACGGGCTTGAGCGTGATCTCAATGCGCCGGTTGCGGGCGCGGCCCTGCGGCGTGCCGTTCTCGGCGACCGGGGCGAACTCCCCGAACGCGACGGCGGAGAGACGCGTCGGATCGATGCCCCGCTGGGCGAGGATCCGCACCACGCCCGTCGCCCGCGCGCTCGCGAGCTCCCAGTTGCTGGCGAAGCGCGCGGTGTGGATCGGGACGTCGTCGGTGTGCCCGCCCACCTCGACGCGGTGGGGCACGGACTTGATGCGCTCGGCCACCTTGCCGAGGACGCCCTGGCCGCGCGCGTTCACCTCGGCCGAGCCGGAGGCGAAGAGCACGTCCTCCTGCAGGTCGAGGCGAAGGCCGTCGCGCAGCTGCTGGATGGCGATCTGACCCGCCGCCACCTCGGACTCGAGGTCCGTCACCAGGCCTTCATAGGTGCTCTTCAGCCGATCGACCTCCTGGCTGCGCGACTGGAGCTCCTGGTCGCGCCGGCTCAGGTTCTCCGAGAGCTCGCGCTCCGCCTGGCGCAGCCGGCGGACGTCGCTGTCGAGCGCGTCGTGAGCCTGGCTCAGGGCCTCCATCTCCTCGATCAGCCCGACGCGCTCGGAGTCGAGGCTTTCGGTCGAGGCCTCGAGCATCCGCACGCGCTCCTCGAGCCGGCGCTTGTCGGCGGCGAGCGCGTCGCGCTGGCCCTCGACGCGGTCGAAGGTGCCGCGGGTCACACAGCCCACCGCGAGCAGCGCACTAGCCAGGAGCAGACAGCGTGTGCCGAAGTGCCTCATCGATCCCCCCCACGAACTCGAGGGCGAGCCCCTCGAGCAGCTCGGCCGAGACCTCCTCGAGGTCGCGGCGGTTGCGCTCCGGGAGCACGACCCGCGCGATGCCCGCCCGCTTCGCGGCGAGCACCTTCTCCTTGATCCCGCCCACGGGCAGGACCTTGCCGCGCAGCGTGATCTCGCCGGTCATCGCGACGTCGGGCCGCGCCGGTCGCCCGGTGAAGAGCGACGCGAGCGACGTCACCATCGCGATTCCCGCCGACGGACCGTCCTTCGGCACGGCGCCCGCCGGCACGTGCACGTGCACGTCCGACTTCTCGAAGACCTCGCGCTCGAGCGCGAAGGCCCCGGCATGCGTGCGCAGCCAGGAGCGGGCCGCCTCGGCCGACTCCCGCATCACCTCCCCGAGCGAGCCGGTGAGCCGGAGCTCGCCCTTGCCCGGCATTCGGGTCGACTCCACGAACAGGATGTCCCCCCCCGCCGGCGTCCAGGCCAGGCCGACCGCGACGCCGGGCTGCCCAGTGCGCTCGGCGATCTCGGGCTCGAACTTGATCGGTCCGAGCAGGTCCGGAAGCGATTCCGGGTCGATCCGTACCGGCCCCGCGAAACCCTCCTCCGCCACGCGGCGCGCGATCTTGCGGCAGAGCGAGCCGATCTCGCGCTCGAGGTTGCGCACCCCGGCCTCGCGCGTGTAGCTGTGGATCAGGGCGCGCAGCGTCGCCTCGGGCAGCTCGAGGTCGATTCCCGCGAGCCCGTTCTGCGCGCACTGCCGCGGCAGCAGGAAGCGGCGCGCGATCTCGAGCTTCTCCTCCTCGATGTAGCCCGGGAGCTCGATCACCTCCATCCGGTCGCGCAGCGCCGGCGGGACCGGGTCCATCTGGTTGGCGGTCGCGATGAAGAGCACCTGCGAGAGGTCGAAGGGCACCTCGAGGTAGTGATCGCTGAAGCTCGAGTTCTGTTCCGGATCGAGCACCTCGAGCAGGGCCGAGGAGGGGTCGCCGCGGAAGTCCGCCCCGACCTTGTCCACCTCGTCCAGCACGAAGACCGGGTTGCGCGTGGCCGCGCGGCGCAGCCCCTGGATGATGCGGCCCGGGAGCGCTCCGACGTAGGTGCGCCGGTGGCCGCGGACCTCGGCCTCGTCGTGCACGCCGCCGAGCGAGATGCGGCAGAACTTGCGCCCGAGCGCGCGCGCGATCGAGCGGCCGAGCGAGGTCTTGCCGGTGCCCGGGGCACCGACGAAGCAGAGGATCGGCCCCTTGAGGTCGCGCTTGAGCGAGAGCACCGCGATGTACTCGACGATGCGTTCCTTCACCTTGTCGAGCCCGTAGTGGTCCTCGTCGAGGATGCGCCGCGCCTCGGCGACGTCGAGCCGGTCCTCGGAGAGCACGGCCCAGGGCAGGTCGACCATCCACTCCAGGTAGGTCCGGATCACGCCGTGCTCGGCGGCGGCCGGCGGCATCTGCGCCAGCCGGTCGAACTCGCGGGTGGCCTGGCGCAGCGCCTCCTCCGGCATGCGCGCGGCCTCGATGCGCTTGCGCAGCCGCTCGATCTCCGCCTCGGGGTCCTGCCCCTCGCCGAGCTCCTGGCGGATCGCCTCGAGCTGCTGGCGGAGCATGTAGTCGCGCTGCGTCCTGCCGATGTCGGTCTGGACCTTCTCGCGGATCTCGCTCTCGACCTTGAGCGCGTCGCGCTCGCGCGAGATCTCGTCGAGCACCCGGCGCAGGCGGGCCGGGACGTGGAGCTCCTCGAGCAGCGACTGCTTGCCGGCGACGTCGAGGTCGAGGTTCGAGGCCGCGAGGTCCGCCAGCTTGGACGGGTCGTCGACGTTGGTGCCGAGCACCTGGAGGTCGTCGGAGAGCCGCGGGCTCTCCGCGACCAGCGCCACGAAGTTCTGGGAGACGTTGCGGGTCAGCGCGGCGGTCTCGACCGAGCCGAGGTCGCCGCCGTCCCGTAGCACCTCGACGTGGCCGCGCAGGAAGGGCGACTCCGCGACGAAGCCGTCGATCGCGGCGCGCGCGACCCCCTGCACCAGCAGGCGATAGGAGTCGTCGCTCGACTTGAGCATCTTCACGATGCGCACGACGGTCCCGACGCGATGGACGTCGTCCGGGCCGGGGCTCTCCTCGACCGGCCGCCGCACCGCCGCGCACACGAGCAGGCGATGCGGATCGAGCACCACCGCGTCGATCAGCCGCTTCGAGCGCTCCGAGCTGACGAGGAGCGGCGAGAGCAGGAACGGGAAGAGCACGGTGTTCTTGAGCGGGAGGATCGGCAGCGTCCGCGGCACCTCGACCGCCGCGCTCTCCTCCTCGCCCGCGCTCCCGACCGCCACCTCGGTGCCGCGGGGCCGGCCCGCGTCCTCCAGCGCCTCGATCTCGTTGGATTCGTCGCTCATGCCCGACCGCCCTCGCCCGGCCCGACCGGAACGCGCACCCGCGCGGGCCCGCGCCGCGGCAGCGTCACGGTGAGGAAGCCCTCCGCGAGGTGCGCGGTCACGCCCTCCCGCGCGAAGGGGATCGGCACCCGCAGGCGCCGTTCGAAGGGTCCGGAGGTGATCTCCATGCGGTGGAGCCGGAGCAGGTCGCCCGGCTCCGGCGGGCGCCGCATGCCGCGGATGCGCAGCTCGTCGCCGTGGACGTCGACGCGCAGGTCCTGGCTCGGCACGCCGGCGAGCTCGACCCGCACGATCAGCGCCTTCTCGGTCTCGAAGACGTCGACCTCGGGCTGCCAGTGATCGCCGCGGAGCCGGTCGGCGAACTCGCCGATCAGCTCCGCCAGCGGGTCGTCGCGTTTGCTAGGACTCACTGTGTCGCCGCGGGTGGGCCGGAACTCAGCCGTTCCCCTTCTCCTCCGTATACTCGGCGTCGACCACGTCCCCGTCGTCGCCGCCCGGCGCCTCGGCGGCCTGCTGCGCGCCGGCCGGCCCGGCTCCCGGCGCGGCCTGCGACTTGTAGAGCGCCTCGGCGACCCGATGCAGCTGCTGCTCGAGGTTCCGCCGGGCGCCCTCGAGCTTCGCCGCGTCGTCGCTCTCGAGATCCTTCCGGGCCGCCTCGATCGCCGTGCGCACGCCCGCGCCGAGGTCGCCGCCGAGCTTTTCCGCGTTCTCGCCGAGCGTCTTCTCCGCCTGGTAGATCATGTTGTCGAGGGCGTTGCGCTTCTCGATGCGCTCGCGCTGCGCCTTGTCCTCGGCCGCGTGCGCGTCGGCCTCCCGTACCATCCGCTCGATCTCGGACTTCGCGAGCCCGCCGCTGCCCTCGATCCGGATCGACTGCTCCTTGCCCGAGGCCTTGTCCCGTGCCGAGACCGAGAGGATGCCGTTGGCATCGATGTCGAAGGTGACCTCGACCTGCGGAACGCCGCGCGGCGCTGGCGGGATCCCGTCGAGGATGAAGCGGCCGATCGTGCGGTTGCCTGCCGCCATCTCCCGCTCGCCCTGGAGCACGTGGATCTCGACCTGCGCCTGGCTGTCGGCCGCCGTCGAGAAGACCTGGCTGCGGCGGGTGGGGATCGTCGTGTTCTTCTCGATCAGCTTGGTCATCACCCCGCCGAGCGTCTCGATGCCGAGCGAGAGGGGCGTCACGTCGAGGAGCAGCACGTCCTTCACGTCGCCCGCGAGGACGCCGCCCTGCACCGCGGCCCCGACCGCGACCACCTCGTCGGGGTTCACCGTCTTGTTCGGCTCCTTGCCGAAGAGCTCCTTCACCTTCTGCTGGACCAGCGGGATGCGCGTCGAGCCGCCGACGAGGATCACCTCGTCGATCTGCGCGGCGGGGAGCCCCGCGTCGGCGAGAGCCTGGCGGCAGGGCCCGAGCGTCCGCGCGACCAGGTCCTCGACGAGCTGTTCGAACTTGGCGCGGCTGAGCTTCATCGCCAGGTGCTTCGGGCCGGTCCGGTCCGCGGTGACGTAGGGAAGGTTGATGTCGGTGCTCGGGGTCGACGAGAGCTCGATCTTGGCCTTCTCGGCGGCCTCGCGCAGCCGCTGCAGGGCCATCGGATCCTGCGCGAGGTCGACGCCCTGGTCCTTCTTGAACTCCGCGATCAGCCAGTCGATGATGCGGTGGTCGAGGTTGTCGCCGCCGAGGTGCGTGTCCCCGTTCGTCGCCTTCACCTCGACGACGTTCTCGCCGACCTCGAGGATCGAGATGTCGAAGGTGCCGCCGCCGAAGTCGTAGACGGCGATCTTCTCGTCCTTCTTCTTGTCGAGGCCGTAGGCGAGCGCCGCCGCGGTGGGCTCGTTGATGATGCGCCGCACGTTCAGACCCGCGATCGCGCCCGCGTCCTTGGTCGCCTGGCGCTGCGCGTCGTTGAAGTAGGCCGGCACCGTGATCACGGCGTCGCTGATCTCGGCGCCGAGGTGGGCCTCCGCCGCCGCCTTGAGCTTCTGGAGGATCATGGCCGAGATCTCGGGCGGCGTGGAGACCTTGTCGCGGACGCGCACCGCGGCCATGCCCTCCTTGCCCACCACCACCTCGTAGGGCACCAGCGCGATCTCCTCCGGCACCTCGGAGAGGCGCCGGCCCATGAAGCGCTTGATCGAATAGATGGTGCCCTTCGGGTTCGTGACGGCCTGGCGCCGCGCGATGGCCCCGACCAGCCGCTCGCCGTCCTCGCTGAAGGCCACGACCGAGGGCGTCGTCCGACCCCCCTCGTCGTTGGGGATCACGGTCGGCTGGCCGCCTTCCATCACGGCCACCACCGAGTTGGTCGTGCCGAGATCGATGCCGATGATCTTTCCGGACTTGGCCATGGGCTCCGCATGCCTCCTCGCCGCGCAGGGCGGTCGGATCGACCGGAAAGCCTCGCTCCCACGCGGATCTTGTCAAACGCCGCGGGGACTTGGCGTCCTCGGGGGGTCGTTCTCGCCCCATCCCCGAGAACGCCCCCTCTCGGGCCGGTGTCGAAAGTCTTTGCCCCGGATGGACGAAGAGCGTGTCCGGGGAGCTAACTCCCTGGAATCACGCGCGATCCCTTGGAGGCTTCCCCGGGGCCCTTGGTATACTCGGAAGCCTCGCGGGCGGCTCGCGAGCCGGGGCAGAGGCCTATGGCCCGATATGCAAGCTGGGTCGTCAACGGGGCCCTCGCCGCTCTTGCCTGCTTCCTGCTGGCCCAGAGCGTAAACAGCGTCTTCGCGGCGCTACTGACGACCGTCCCCTCGGGGGATGCTCTCGCCGCGGCGCAGACTCCCCTCCCCGCAGGCCGCGCCTGGACCGACTACGAGGTCATCCTGACCCGCAACCTCTTCAACGCCTCGACCCTCCAGCCCGAGGCGGTCGTCGTCTCCGAGGAGGAGATGGTGCTGGAGGCGACCGAGCTTCCCCTGACCCTCCTCGGAACCGCCGCCGCCGACGACTCCGAGCTCTCGTGGGCGGCGATCGAGGACCGCGAGTCGCACCAGACGCTGGTCCTGCGCATTGGTGACGGCGTGCGCAACCAGGCGCTGGTCCGGCGCATCGAGCGCAAGCGCATCGTCCTCGAGGAGAAGGGCGCCCTGCGCGAGCTCGCCCTCGAGGAGCCCGCCGACCTGGCGACGACCCCGGGCCCCGTCCGGCCCGCGGCCCGTCCCGTCGCGAGGCGGCGAGCGCCGCAGCCGCTGCTGCCCGAGATCCCGGTCGCCCCGGAGGAGGGCCCGCGCAACCCGGCCCGGCTCTTCTCCGAGGCCCGCATCCTGCCGAAATACGAGGCGGGCCAGATGGTCGGCGTGCAGGTCTCGGCGATCAAGCCCGGGAGCCTCTTCGAGCAGATGGGAATCCAGGAGGGCGACGTCATCACCGAGCTCAACGGGATCCGCATCGACAGCCCCGAGCAGAGCGCCAAGATCCTGCTCGAGCTGACCAGCTCCGAGGAGTTCATCCTTCAGGTCGAAGGCGCCGCCGGAACGCGCACCCTGAACGCCGCCCTGCCCGAGCCCTAGGCGGGCGCGAGGGTTACCCACCCCCGGAGGATTCGAAGCGTGATCCGACGCCCCCCCCAGGCCCGCGTCTCGCGGCCCGCCCTCGCGGCGGCCCTGCTCGCCGCCCAGCTCGGCGCGGGCGTCGCCTCCGCCCAGCCCGAGCCGGCGGCGGAGCGCCCGAGGGCGAACGGCGGCGAGCTCGTGCAGCTCGACTTCAACAACGCCGAGCTCAGCGTCGTGATCGACACGATCGCGAAGCTCACCGGCAAGAACTTCATCTACGACGACCGCGTGCGCGGCCGGGTGACCGTGGTCTCCCCGACGCGGATCACCGTGGACGAGGCCTACGCCGTCTTCGAGTCGGTGCTCCAGGTGAAGGGCTTCACCACCGTGCCGACGCCCGGCGGCCCGCTCAAGGTGATCCCGATCCGCGACGCCAAGGAGACGAGCGTCCCGACCGACCAGTCGAGCAAGCCGCCGCCCAACCGCGACCTCTTCATCACGCGGCTGATCCCGCTCCAGTACATCGACGCCGAGTCGATCGTGAACACGCTCAAGCCCCTGGTCTCGAAGGACGCCGCGATGGCGGCCTACCAGCCGACCAACACGGTGATCCTGACCGAGGCGGCCTCGAACATCCGGCGCCTCATCGCGATCATCGGGGCGATCGACGTCGACACCTACCGCGAGGACCTCGCGCTGATCCACCTCGATTACGCCGACGCCGCCACCATGGCCCAGCAGCTCTCGGACATCTACGGCGTCGAGGTCGCCGGCGCCGGCCCCCCCGGCGTGCGCGCGCGCCGCGTCGCGCAGGCCACGCCCCAGGCGCCGCAGGTGCAGCAGAGTCCGCTGCGCAACGTCCGCATCATCACCGACGAGCGCACCAACTCGCTGATCGTGCTCGCGGCGCGCGCCCAGCTCGAGGAGGTGCGCAACCTCGCCCGCAAGCTCGACATCCCGGTCGCGGGGGGCGGGCGCGTCCACGTCTACTACCTCCAGCACGCCGACGCCGAGGAGCTCGCCCAGACGCTCTCCTCGCTGATCTCGGGCGCGCCGGCGGTCCCGACCGGCGGCGGGGTCGGCGGCGTCGCCGGCCAGGCCCAGGCGCTGCGCTCGGTCGTCGCCGGGCTCGCCGAGGGCGTGACCGTGACCGCCGACCCGCCCACCAACTCGCTCGTGATCCAGGCCAGCCAGGAGGGCTACTCCGCCCTCGCCGCCGTGATCGAGAAGCTCGACATCGAGCGCCCGCAGGTGCTCGTCGAGGCGCTGATCATGGAGGTCGACGTCACCGATGGGCACACGCTCGGTTTCGACGGCCTCTACCGCCTGCTCCACGACAACACGGACATCATCGTCGCGAGCAACACCGCGGGCCGAGCCCTCGGCTCCGCGGCCGGCGGCGCCATCCCTACGAGCCTCCCCGCCTTCTTCGCCAACGCGGTCCGCGACACGATCCGGCGGGACTCTGCTGGGAATCCCGTCGCCGGCCAGAACGGATCGACGATCCAGGGCATCCTCACCGCCTCGGCGAACGACGACAGCATCAACGTGATCTCGGCGCCGCACATCCTCACCTCGGACAACGAGGAGGCCGAGATCCGCGTCGGCGACAACATCCCGATCATCACGAGCCGCGTGCAGTCTGCCCAGGGCATCACGACCACTCCGGACGGGAGTCTGGCCACCTCCGTGAACGTCGAGCGCCAGGACATCGGCGTGACGCTCCGGGTCACGCCCCAGATCACCGAGGGGGAGACGCTCCGCCTCGAGATCTTCCAGGAGATCACGCAGTTCAACGACACGCTGACCGACGACCTGTCGGCGTCGTCCGGCCAGTCCGGCCCCGCCCTCACCAGCCGCAAGGTCGAGAACACGGTGGTCGTCGGAGACGGCGAGACGGTCGTGATCGGAGGCATTCTCGCCGACGTCTACGAGGACAACGTGACCAAGGTGCCGTGGCTCGGCGACATCCCCTGGATCGGCTGGGCCTTCAAGACCGAGAAGCGGAAGCTGCGCAAGACGAATCTCCTGGTCTTCCTCACCCCCCACATCGTCCGCACCGATGACGACCTCGAGCACGAGACCATCCGCAAGCGCGAGGAGTTCCGCCAGCGCACCGAGGACGTGCTGGGCCTCGATACCGTACAACGCGAACGCGAGCTCGAACGGCGCCGCGTCGAGCTGGCCCAGGGCCTGGTCCCCCCCATGTCCGCCGAGAAGCACCCGGCGCGCGACGTGCTCCTGAACCACGAGGCCCGCTACCCGCTCGAGCGCATGCGCGAGATCGAGGAGCAGCGCCAGCTCGAGCGGCTCGAGAAGGAGGCCGCGGCCCGCCGCGCCGGTGCCGGCTACCTCGTGCAGGCGGCCGCGCTCGGCGACGAGCAGGCGGCGATGCAGACGCTCACGCGGCTCGTCGACGCGGGCTACGATGGCACCCTCGTGTCGGCGCAGGTCGGCGCCGCCGTCGTCTTCGAGGTGCGCGTCGGGCCCTACCAGAGCCTCGAGGACGCGCAGCGCGCCGGCGAGGCGATCCGCCGCTCCGAGGGGCTCACCCCCGCGGTGATCGTGCTGCCGCCCGAGCCGCAGCCGGAGGATCCGTGAGCGAGGCCGCCCCGAGCCGGCAGGACGACGCGCGCCGCCCGCGCGACCTCGTCGAGATCCTGCTGCGCACGACCGGCCTCACCGAGGAGAAGCTGGCCGAGGCGAGGCGGGTCCAGGCGGCGGGTCCCGGGCGGCGCCTGGTCGACGTCCTCGTCGAGGAGGGCCTGGTCAGCGCCGAGGAGGTGCTCGACGCGCTCTCGCAGCAGCTCGCGATCCCGGTGCGGCCGAGCATCCGCCCGGACGCCGTCGACGAGACCCTGATCGAGCGCGTCCCGATCGGCTTCGCCAAGAGCCACGCGATCCTGCCGCTCCAGCGCGACCCCGACGGCGCGATCGTCGTCGCCGTCTCGAACCCGCTCGAGCTCGGCCCGCTCGACGACCTGCGCCTGCTCTTCGACGGCGCCGAGGTGCGCATCGAGCTCGCGACCCAGCGTACGATCCTCGGTGCGATCAACGAGGTCTACGACCGCGGCCCGAGCGCCACCGACGCGCTCGCCGAGGACGCCGTCGAGGACCTCGACCACCTGGCCAGCGAGATCAGCCAGGAGACCCGCGACCTGCTCGAGGCGTCCGACGACGCCCCGATCATCAAGCTCGTGAACTCGCTGCTCCAGCACGCGGTGAAGGAGCGCGCCAGCGACATCCACCTCGAGCCCTTCGAGCGCGAGATCCGCGTCCGCTTCCGCATCGACGACCTGCTCTACGAGCCGATCAAGCCGCTACCGCGGGCGCTCCAGGCCAGCACCGTGTCGCGCATCAAGATCATGGGCGGCCTCAACATCGCCGAGAAGCGCCTGCCCCAGGACGGGCGGATCCGGCTCAAGATCGCCGGGCGCGACTACGACGTGCGCCTCTCCACGATCCCGGTCTCGCACGGCGAGCGCGTGGTGATGCGCCTCCTGCCGCGCACCGCCGAGATGCTGAACCTCGAGCGGCTCGGCTTCAACGAGCGCCAGCTCACGCTGCTCGAGAAGCTGATCAGCCGGCCCAATGGCATCCTCCTGGTCACGGGCCCCACCGGGAGCGGCAAGACCACCACGCTCTACGGCGCCCTCTCGCGCATCAACGCCACGGACAAGAACATCATCACGATCGAGGACCCGGTGGAGATCCAGCTGCCGGGGATCGGCCAGATCGAGGTGAACCCCCGGATCGGCCTCAGCTTCGCGAGCGGCCTGCGCTCGGTGCTGCGCCAGGATCCGAACATCGTGCTCGTGGGCGAGATCCGCGACCTCGAGACCGCGGAGATCGCGATCCAGGCCTCCCTCACCGGCCACCTCGTCTTCTCCACCCTGCACACGAACGACGCGCCGAGCGCGATCACGCGCCTCGTCGACATGGGCGTCGAGCCCTTCCTCGTCGCCTCTTCGCTCGTGGCCGTGCTGGCCCAGCGCCTCGTGCGCGTGCTCTGCCGCGAATGCCGCGTGGCCTACGACGCCACGCGCGAGGAGCTCGTCGAGATCGGGATCCGCCCGCCCGAGGAGCCGGCGCGCGTGTACCGCGCCGCGGGCTGCGTCGCCTGCAACTACACCGGCTACCGGGGCCGCATCGGGATCTTCGAGCTGATGCTCGTCGACGACGACATCCGCGCGATGGTGACCCAGAACGTCGACTCGAAGTCGATCAAGCAGGTGGCGGCGGGCAAGGGCATGCGCTCGCTGCGGGCCGATGGCGCGCGCAAGGTCCTCCAGGGCGTGACCTCGGTGGCCGAGGTGCTGCGGGCCACCGAGGAAGAGGGCGTCGTCACGCAGATCTGAGGTCCGGGCCGTGCCGGTCTACGCGTACAAGGGGATCACGGGCGCGGGGAAGGCCGCGCGCGGCCACCTCGATGCCGAGAGCTCGCGGACCGCGCGCGCGAAGCTGCGCCGCGACGGGATCTTCGTCACGGACATGAGCGAGGCCGCGCCCGACGCCCCGCCCCGCGCGGGCGGCGGCCGCTTCGCGCTGCGCATCGCCAACCCCTTCCGGCGCGTCTCTGCGCTCGATCTGGCCCTGCTGACCCGCCAGGCCGCCACGCTCATCGGCGCGGGAATCCCGCTCGTCGAGGGCCTGGGGGCCCTGACCGAGCAGGTCGAGAACGCCCGGCTCAAGTCGGTGCTCGGCCAGGTGCGCGACCGCGTGAACGAGGGCGCTTCCCTCGCCGATGCGCTCGGCCAGTCGGGGGTCTTCCCGGACCTCTACGTCAGCATGGTGCGGGCCGGCGAGGCCGGCGGGGCGCTGGAGAAGGTGCTCGAGCGGCTCGCCGACTACCTGGAGAGCCAGGTGCGTCTGCGCAACAAGGTCGGCTCGATCCTGATCTATCCGCTCGTGATGCTCGGCTTCGCTATGTTCGTCGTTGGCGTGCTGGTGACGGTGGTGCTGCCGCAGATCAGCGAGCTCCTGCTGAGCCTCGACCAGCCCCTGCCCTTCTACACCCGCTGGATCATCGCGCTCTCCGAGTTCGCGCGCAGCTTCTGGTGGGCGATCGGCCTCGGGGCGGCCGCCGCCCTCTTCGGGACCCGGTCGCTGGTGCGCACGCGCCGGGGGCGCGACGCCTGGGACCGGCTGCGCCTGCGCCTCCCGCTCGTCGGCCGCGTGGTCCGGCTGGTCGCGATCTCGCGCTTCACGCGCACGCTCGCGACGCTGCTCGCGGGGGGGCTCCCGATCACCCGCGCCCTCGACGCCGCGCGCGACGTCGCCGACAATACGGTGCTCGGGCGCGCCATCGATCGCGCGCGCGAGAGCATCACCGAGGGGCAGAGCGTGGCGCAGCCGCTGCGCGCGAGCGGGGAGTTCCCGCCGCTCGTGACCCACATGATCGAGGTGGGCGAGCGCAGCGGCGAGCTCGAGGCGATGCTCGGCAAGGTGGCCGACACCTACGACGAGCAGGTCGAGACGACCATCACGCGGCTCACGGCGCTGCTCGAGCCGCTGCTGATCCTCGTGATGGTCGGGATCGTAATCGTGATCATCCTGGCGACGCTCGTGCCGCTGCTCAACATCACGAGCTCGCTCGGCTAGGAGGGAGTCATGCAAGCGAAGCGCGCAGCGAGCCGTAGGCGAGCGAAGCACAGCAAGGCGGGCTTCACGCTGATCGAGATCATGGCGGTGGTGCTGATCATCGGCCTCTTGAGCACGATCGTCGGAGCCGCCATCTTCCGCCAGGTCGACCGCGCGCGGGTGACCGCCACCCGCGCGCAGCTCTCGAGCCTCGAGGGCGTGCTCGAGCTCTACCGGATGGACAACGCGAAGTTCCCGTCCACCGAGCAGGGCCTGCTCGCGCTCGTCGAGGCGCCGACCGTCGACCCGATCCCGCGCAACTACCCGCAGGGCGGCTACCTGAAGGACGGCAGGGTCCCGGTCGACTCCTGGGGCGAGCCCTACCACTACGAGATGCCCGGCAGCAACAACCCCCACGCCTACGACCTCTGGTCCTTCGGCGCCGACGCCGCGCCCGGCGGCGAGGGGATCGACGCCGACATCGGCAACTGGATCGACGACTCCGCCGAGCCGACGGGATGAGGCCGCCTTTGCAAGCGGAGCGCGCAGCGGGCCGGAGCTCCTGTGGAGCTCGGCCCAGGCGAGCGAAGCTCAGCAAGGCCGGATTCACCTTGATCGAGATCATCGCCGTGGTGGCGATCTTCGCGCTGCTCGTGGCGGTAGTGGCGCCGAACCTCGGCCGGCTCTCGGGGCGCACGCTGCGGGGAGCCGCCGACGATCTCGCCGCGCGGCTCGAGCTCGCCCGCCAGCGAACGATCGCCACCGGGGTCCCCCACCGGGTGTGGATCGACCTCGATGCCGCCGCCTATCGCCTCGAGTGGCTCGTCGGCGACGCCGAGGCGGGCGGCGGGCCGGAGGAGCCGGCGCGGCCGGTGGAGCTCGACCTCCGTGGCGACGCCCCTCTTCCGCTCGAGGCGCCGCGCGACGAGACGCGGGCCTTCCGGCCGCTGGCCGGGCTCCTCGGCCGCGACGAGCTGCTCGCGGACTCCCTGGCCTTCCGGGGCGTCGAGACGCCCGCGGGCTTCTCCGACACCGGGCAGGCGACGATCGAGTTCGCTCCCGACGGCACCGCCGACTCCACGTCCGTGATCCTCGACGACGAGTCCGGTCGCGCCCTCGTGATCGACGTGCTTCCGCTGGCCGAGGCCGTCAGGGTGAGCGATGTCGATGCCGAGAGCTGAGCGCGGGCTCACGCTGCTCGAGGTGCTCGGCGCCGTCGCCCTGCTGGCGATCCTCTACACGGCGCTCGCGGGCAGCGCGATCGAGGGCCTGCGTTCGGAGGGCGAGAGCCGCCGGCGCCTCGAGGCCTCGCTGCTCGCCGACGAGCGCCTCGCCGAGATCGAGCTCTCCCTGGCCTCGGGCGTCGTGCCGCCGATCGGGTCCGCCGAGGAGGAGCTGGAGCGCTTCCGCGTCGTGACCGAGGTGCAGCCGCTGGAGCTCCCGCCCCGGCCGGAGTCGGACGCGGCGCGCGCCGAGCGTACCTCGCTCGCCGCGAAGCGAGCCGCGCGAATCGCGGAAAAGGACGTTCCCTCGCTCTTCGCGCCGCCGCGGAGCGGGACGGCGCCGGCGCTGCTCGGAATCGACGTCATCGTGCGCTGGGACGACGGCATCTTCGAGCGGGAGGTGCGCCGCACGACCTACGCGCTCGACCCGACGGCCATCGAGGCGGCGTTCGCGTCGGCGGCGGCGCTGCAGGCGCAGCAGCCCCTGGGGCGAGGCCGCGGCGCCGAGGGCGGCCAGGGCTCGCGGCAGGGGTCGAAGGCCGGGCAGCCCCTGCCCGGCTCGCAGGTCCCGCCGCCGGGCGAGGCCGGGTTCGAGCCGTGAGACCGCGGCGCGCGGCCTTCACGCTGCTCGAGGTGCTCGCCGTCATCCTGCTCACGGCGCTCGTCCTCGGTGTCGCGCTCGGCTTCTACGTCGATCTCTCGCGCGCGAGCACGCGGGCCGCGGACGGAACCCGGAGACTCCGCCGCGCGGCCGCCGTCCTCGACCGCGTCGCCCGCGACTACGAGCGGGTGGTGCTCGTCCGCAAGCCCGCGGAGCTCGATCCGCTCGACCATCCGTGGCTCTTCCTCGGCGAGACCCGGCGCGCCGGCACGGCCTCCGACCACCTCAAGTTCGTGACCCGGGGACACGTGCCGCGGACCACGGCGAGCCGCGAGTCGGACCTCGAGGTCGTGGGCTACAGCGTCCGCGACGCCGAGGACGGCGTGTCGGTCGAGCTCCTGCGCTGGTCGGCGCCCAACCTCCCGGAAGGCCTCGACCGCGAAGTGCCGGGCGACGAGGAAGAGGGCGCCGTGCTGCTCGCCGACGGCCTCGCCGGATTCGGGGTGACCTTCATCGACGAGCTCGGGGAGAGCCTCTCCGCCTGGGACTCGTCTTCCCTCGTGCAGTCGGGCCAGCTCCCGCTCGCGGTCGAGATCGAGGTAGCGCTCGCCAACCCGGACGATCCGGAGGCCGAGCCGACGAGGTTCCGCCGCCGCCTCCTGCTCCCGCTCCGCCCGATCGACCTCGAGGAGCTGCTCGACCCGAGCTCGGCGGTCGGGGGCGGAGAGGGCGACGCAGGCGCGGAGGGCGACGAGGAGGGCGAGGAAGGCGACGACGAGCCGGCCTGCCGCTCGGGCCCGTGCGCGGGCCTCTCGGTCTGCCAGGCCTTGAACTGCTCCCTGGATCTCGGGCCCTCGGTCGCGACCCTGCTCGGGGACATCGGCGGGCAGCCCTTCTGCAAATGGCGTGGCCGGATTCCGCAGTCCCTCAGGTCCATGATATTGAACCCGGCCTGCCGATGAACCCCCACCCGCGCGACCGAGGTGTCGTTCTGCTCGTCGTGCTCTTCTTCGCGCTGCTCCTCGCGAGCTCGATCGTCACCTTCGTGAAGCGCTCCACCATCGACGCGATGATCACCCGCAACCGCGAGGCGGCGTCCCGCGCCGACGCCCTCGCCCGCGGCGGCATCCGGCTCGCCGGCGCGCTGCTGCTCGAGGACCGCCTGCGGGAGACGGCGGGAGCGAGCCTGCCCATCGATACGGAGCTGGACCGCTGGGCGGAGGGGCTCGAGCTCGAGACGCCGGACGGGGCGAAGCTGCGGGTGCGCATCGAGGACACGGGAGCGCGGCTCAACCTGAACGCGCTCTTCGCCGTGGACGAGGCCGGCGAGCTCGCGGCCAAGGAGACCGCGGAGCCCTTCCTGATCGCGCTGCTCGAGAAGGCGGTCGACGAGATTCCGCGCCCGCCCGGTGAGAAGAGCTACGAGGTGCGCGAGCTCGCGGACAACCTGATCGACTTCGTCGACAGCGACGAGGTCCGGGTGCAGGGCGGCGGCGAGGACACCTGGTACCAGCAGCAGCAGCCGCCCGACCGCCCCCCCAACCATGCGCTCTTCTCCGTAGACGAGCTGCGGCTCGTCGAGGGCTTCGACGCGGACCTCGTGGAGGCCCTGCGGCCGTACGTCTCGGTCTACCCGTACGCCCCGGGAGGCTGCGAACGCGAGGCGGTCGGCTGCGGTGTGAACGTCAACACCGCGCCGCCCCACGTGCTCGCCCTCCTCTACTACGACGACGGCGTGGAGCTGCGCCTGGCGCCCGAGGACGTGGTGCGGCGGATCCTCGAGCTCCGGCAGAAGGGCGAGGCGATCTGCCCGCCGTCCCAAAGCGAGGAGGCCTGCACGCCGATAGGGGAGATCGTGACCAACGCCGTCTTCCCGCCGCCGACCTTCGCCTCGCAGATCTTCGTGGTCACCGCCGAGGCCCGGGTCGGCGAGCTGCGGCGGACGATCGAGGCGGTGGTCGATCGCAGCCCGGGCATCGAGCTGCGACTGCTATCCTGGCGGCCCCGGTGAGGGGGAGTCGACCCATGCCGGTCCCGATCCTCAAGAGCGTGCTCGGACTCGACCTCGGGAGCTACAGCCTGAAGGCGGTCGAGCTCCAGCAGACCCTGCGCGGGCTCGAGGTCGTGCAGCTTCGCAGCCAGCCCCGGAGCCCGGGCGCCGAGGACCTCGCGGAGTCGATCCGGCAGCTCGTGCGCCTCCACCGGCCCGGCACCGACCACGTCGTGGCCGCGATCCCGGGCGACGCCGTCTCGTCCCGGCGCCTGAGCTTCCCGTTCCGGGACCGGCGCAAACTCACGCAGGCGGTGCCCTTCGCGGTCGAGGGCGATCTGCCCTTCGATCTCGAGCAGGTCGTGGTCGACTGGGAGATCGTGGGAGGCGACCGGAGCCAGGCCGAGGTCGTCGCGACGATCGCCCCACGCGCCGAGGTCTCGCGGCTGCTCGCGCTGCTCGAGGCGGCGGGCTGCCCGCCGCGTACGGTCGAGGCCGAGGGGCTCGTGCTCGGCAACCTCGCCGCCGTCTTCGACCTGCCGGGCGTCCGGCTGCTCGCCGACATCGGACATCGCAAAACGACGTTCTGCCTGCTCGTGGACGGACAGGCCATCGCCTCGCGCACCGTGCGCCTCGGCGGGCTCCACCTGACCGAGGCCCTCGCCAAGGACCTCGGCGTCGACCCGGAGGAGGCCGAAGGGGTGAAGTGCGACGAGGGGATCCTCCGGGAGGGCCGCGCCGGGGGGCAGGCCGGGGCCGTGCTCGAACGCCTGGGGCGCGAGATCCTGCTGCTGCAGGACTCGCTCGAGCAGGTGACGACACGCTCCGGCGCGGGGAGGATCGACGCCGTGGACCTCTGCGGAGGGACGGCGCAGCTCGCCGGCCTCGACCACTTCCTCGCCGACCGCACCGGGATCCCGACTGCGCGTCTCGGCTATCCGCGCGAGGGAGCCGGAGCCGGCTTCGTGGCCGGCGGCTCCCCGATCCTCTACGCGCCGGCCATCGCCCTGGCGCTTCGCGGCACGGCGCAGGCCCGCACGCGCACGAACTTCCGCCAGGACGAGTTCGCCATGCGCCTCGACCTCGAGCGGCTGCGCCGGCAGTTCCGCAGCACCGGCTGGCTCGCGGCGGCCTGCGTCGGGCTCGGCGCGCTCGCCTTCGGCCTCGACGCGTGGCTCACCTCGCGGCGCGCGGGTGAGATCGAGCGCGCGGGCGTCGCGCTCTATGGCCAGGCCTTTCCGGGCAAGCCGGCGCCCGAGAACGCGATCGTCGCCCTGCGCAACGAGGTCGTCGCGGCCAACGAGCGGGCCGCCTTCCTCGGCGTCTACCGGGGCAACCTCTCGGCGCTCGACCTGCTCGCCGAGATCTCGCGGCTCGTGCCGCCCGATCTCGACGTCGTCTTCGAGGAGCTCAGCATCGACCGCCAGACGGTGCGGATGCGGGTCTTCGCCAAGAGCTTCGAGGCCGCGGACCGGCTCGGCGCGGAGCTCGGGAAGTTCCCGCCCTTCGCGGGCGCGCGCATCGGCGCGATCGAGACCGACGCGAAGAGCGGCGCCAAGCGCTTCAACGTGACGATCAGCCTCGGCGGGGAGGACGCGTGAAGACGCTGCTCGTGCGGCTCCGCGCCCTGCTCGCGCGCCTGCGCGCCCTGTTCGCGAACCTCGCGCCGCGGGAGCGGCTCCTGCTCTCGGCGGTCGGTGTCCTCGCCGTCGCCCTCCTCTTCGTGGTGGTGGTGCTCCAGCTGCTCGCGGCCGGCGACCGGCTCGACGGCCGCGCGGCGGCCGCCGAGCAGCAGCTCGAGGCGATGTCGCGCCTGCGCCGCGAGTTCGACGAGGTGAGCCTGCGCCTGCGCGCCGTCGAGGAGCGCATCCAGAAGGGGCCGAGCGGGAACCTGCGCACCACCCTCGAGAGCCTGGCCCAGCAGGCCAACGTGAAGGTGGAGTCGATGGAGCCCCAGGCCTCGCCGACCCACGAGCGCTACCGCGAGACCAAGGTCGAGGTCGGCCTGCGCGAGGTCACGCTCGCGCAGGCGGTGAGCTACCTGCACCAGATCGAGCAGACGCCCCAGCCCCTCTCGGTCAAGGCCCTGCGCATCCGGACCCGCCAGGAGAAGCCGGAGCTGCTCGACGTGACCTTCACCGTCTCGTCCTTCGAGCCGATCTAGCCCGCATGTCTCACCAGGGCGCGTAGCGAGGCGGCGCAGATGCCTGTCCTGGCACGAGATCGCGACCGAGGGAAGCGAGGCGTAGCCGACGCTACGCTGAGCACCCGCAGGGAGCGATCTCGTGCCAGGGCGGGCCGATGCGTCGCCGCAGCAGCGCCCTGGTGAGACATGCGGGCTAGCCTTGCCCCGATCGAAGCTCTCGCCGGCGCTCGCTGCGCCGATGCGGAGCGTCGGCGCGGCGCTCGCCTGCATCGCCTTGACCGGTTTCTTCGCGGTCCGAGGCTTTCCCTACGACCTGCTGGCGCGGCGGATCGCCGCGTCCGTCGCCCGGGCCACCGGGTGGGAGCTCCAGCTCGGGAAACTCGGCCCGCGCCTCTCGCTGCTCGGGCCGGGCGTGGAGGCGACGGAGCTGCGGCTCACCCCTCCCGGGGGCACCGCGCTCCGCATCGACCGGTTGCGGATCCGCCCGGCCTGGTCGCTGGGCTGGCTGCTGCTCCGGCCGGCCTTCCAGATCGGAGCCGAGGTCGCGGGCGGGAGCGTGGACGGGACGCTCGCGACCGGCCCCGCCTTCGCGGGCGAGATCGGCGCGCTCGATCTGGAGCAGCTCCCCGTCGCGGCGCTCTGGCCCGGAGCGGCGCTCGCCGGGCGTCTCGACGCGACCCTCGACGTCCGCGGGACGGCGGAGGGGGCCGCCGGGTCAATCGCCCTCGCCGCGCGGCAGGGAAGCGCGACGCTGCCCCGCCTGCCGCTGCCGCTCCCGTTCGAGAGCCTCTCGGCCCGGCTCGCGCTCGGGCAGGAGGCGCTGCTGCGCGTCGAGGAGCTCCAGCTCTCCGGCCCGGGCGTGGAGGTCCGGGTCACGGGCTCGCTCGGCCGGGCGCCGAGCTTCGCCGAGGCGCCCTTCGACCTGCGCATCGAGCTCGAGGTCGAGCCGGGCCTGCGCGCGGGGCTGCAGGGCTTCGGCGTACCGCTGCGCCCCGACGGGCGCGCGAGTTTCCACGTCACCGGGACGGCCTCCCGACCGGTGGTCGAGTAGATCGACGCCGCCGCGCCTATCCTACCGGGATGGGCGCCGATGCCCTCCAGCGCATCTTCAAGACGCTCGCGGACCCGACCCGCGTCCGCATCCTGGCGCTCCTCGAGCGCGAGGAGCTCGCCGTGCAGGAGCTGATGGAGGCGCTCGGGATGGCGCAGTCGCGGGTCTCGCGCCACCTCGCGATCCTGCGCGAGGCGGGCCTCGTGCAGGACCGCCGCGACGGCACCTTCGTCTTCTACCGCTTCGCGCCTCCGGCGGCGGGCGCCCCCTGGGCCGAGACCTGGACGCTGGTGCGCGCGAGCCTCGCCGGCGACTCGACCCACGAGCGGGATGCCGCCGCGCTCTCGCGCGTGCTGGCCGAGCGCGCGGCGCGCACGAAGCGCTTCTTCGAGTCGGTCGGCCCGGAGTGGGACGCGCTGCGCAAGATCTTCCACGACGACCTGCTGCGGGCGCGGGCCGTGGCGCGGCTGGTCGACCCGGAGCTCGTCGTCGCCGACATCGGCACGGGCACGGGCGTGCTGGCCCTGGAGCTCGCCCGCCTGGGTCTGCGCGTGGTGGCGATCGACAACTCCCCGCGCATGCTCGACGCGGCGCGCGCCAAGGCCGAGCGCGCGGGCTGTGCATCGATCGAGCTGCGCCTCGGCGACGCCGGGGCGCTCCCGCTCGAGGATGGAGAGGTCGACGCCGCCGTCGCGCACATGGTGGTCCAGTACCTGGCCTCCCCGGCCGAGGCGCTGCGCGAGATGGCGCGGGCCGTGCGCCCCGGCGGCCCGGTGGTCGTCGTCGACTTCCTCCACCACCAGCACGAGTGGATGCGCCAGGAGCTCGGGGTCAGCTGGCTCGGCTTCACGACCGAGGAGGTCGCGGCCTGGTTCGGCGAGGCCGGGCTCGCGGGCTTCCGCCTCGAGGCCGAGCCCGCGCCCGCCGGCGGGCGCGACCTTCCCGCGACCTTCATCGCCTCCGGGCGCCGCCCGCGTTGATCCGCGCCGTCCTCCTCGATGCGGTCGGGACGCTCGTGATCCTGCGCGAGCCGGTCGGCGCGACCTACGCGCGAATCGCCGCGGCGCACGGCGTCCGGATCGCCCCGGAGCGGATCGACGCCGCCTTTCGGCGCGCCTTCGCGAGCGCGCCGCCCGCCGTCTTCCCGGACACGCCCCGCGAAGAGGTTCCGGCGCGGGAGCGCGCGTGGTGGCGCGCGGTCGCGCAGAGCGCCTTCCTCGCGGCCGACCCCGCGCAGCGCTTCGCCGACTTCGACGCCTGCTTCGACGCGCTCTGGCAGCGCTTCGCGAGCCCCTCCGCGTGGGCGCCCGCGCGCGGCGCCGGCGAGGCGCTCTCCGGTCTGCGCGCGGCCGGGCGCCGCCTCGCCGTCGTCTCGAACTTCGACCGCAGGCTCCCGGCCCTGCTCGCCGGCCTCGGCCTCGCCCCGCTGCTCGATGCCTGCGTGCTGCCCTCGGACGCGGGCGCCGCCAAGCCGGATCCGCGCATCTTCCTCGCCGCGCTCGCCGCCCTCGGGGCGCGGCCCGACGAGGCCGCTTTCGTCGGGGACGACCGCGCGCGCGACCTCGACCCGGCGCGGGCGCTCGGGCTCCACCCCGTCGACGCGGCCTCGCTTGCTACCCTCGCGGATCTACCCGCCCGGATCGGCGCCCTCGACGCGGGCCGCCAGGGAGTGCGACCTTGAGCCACGCCCTCGACTTCTTCCGCGAGCGCTTCGAGCTCGACGAGCGGAGTCTCGCCACGGCGCTCGACACCGCGCTCGAGCGTCGGGTCGACTACGCGGACCTCTTCTTCGAGCACGCGACCCGCGACGCGCTCGTGCTGGAGGAGGGGATCGTGAAGAGCGGGGAGCGCCACGTCGAGCAGGGCGTCGGCGTGCGGGCGCAGGCCGGAGAGCGCCAGGGCTACGCGCACACCGACGAGGTCGGCGTGGAGGCGCTGCGCGTCGCGGCGGCGACCGCGCGGGCGATCTGCGAGGGCCCGGGCGCCGGGGGCCGCGTGACGGTGCGCGGGACGGGCGCCCCGGCGCGCGACCTCTACCCCGTGGCGCAGGCGCCGACCGAGGTGGCGGTCGAGGCGAAGCTCGGGCTCCTCGGCGCGATCGACGTCCACGCGCGCTCGCTCGACCCGCGCGTCAAGCAGGTCATGGCGAGCGTCGTCTCCGAGTCCCGCCAGGTCCTCGTCGTCGGCAGCGACGGCACCTTCGCCGCCGACGCGCGCCCGCTCGTGCGCCTGAACGTGCAGGTGCTGGCGGCCGAGGGCGCGCGGCGCGAGCTCGGCTACCAGGGCATGGGCGGGCGCTACGAGCTCGAGCGCCTCCTCGACGCCGAGGCCTGGAAGCCGCTGGTGGCCGAGGCGGTGCGGATCGCCTGCCTGAACCTCGACGCCGTGCCCTGCCCCGCCGGCACGCTCGACGTGGTGCTCGGGCCGGGCTGGCCCGGCGTGCTGCTGCACGAGGCGGTCGGGCACGGCCTCGAGGGCGACTTCAACCGCAAGCGCACCTCGGCCTTCAGCGACCGGATCGGCGAGCGGGTGGGCGCGCCCGGGGTGACCGTGGTCGACGACGGCACCCTCCCCGGCCGGCGCGGCTCGCTCAACGTGGACGACGAGGGGACCGCGACGCAGCGCAGCGTGCTGATCGAGGACGGCATCCTGCGCGGCTATCTCCAGGACCGCCTGAACGCGCGCCTGATGGGCATGCGCCCGACCGGCAACGGCCGGCGCGAGAGCTACGCGCATCTCCCGCTTCCGCGCATGACGAACACCTTCATGCTCGCGGGTCGGGACGACCCGGAGGAGATCCTGCGCTCGGTCTCGCGCGGCCTTTACGCCGTCTCCTTCGGCGGCGGCCAGGTCGACATCACGAGCGGCAAGTTCGTCTTCACCGCGAACGAGGCCTACCGGATCGAGGACGGCCGCGTCGGCGCCCCGGTGAAGGGGGCGACGCTGATCGGCAACGGCCCCGACGTCCTGCTGCGCGTCTCGCGCATCGGCCACGACCTGGCCCTCGACCGGGGCGTCGGGACCTGCGGCAAGGACGGCCAGAGCGTACCCGTCGGCGTCGGGCTCCCGACGATCCGCGTGGACGCGCTTACGGTGGGCGGTACGGCGTAGCGTGGACGGGAGCTGTGCGGGGGTGGCGAGGCGCATCGGAAAGGGGACTTCCCTATTTGCTCCGCTCGCCTCCGGCTCGCTGCGCGCTCCGCGCTGCCGCGCTCCGCTTGCGAAGAAGCCAATCCAAGCAGTCGACTCCGGTGGTGCGCGGCTTTACCTTTCCCCGGGTCGCGTCGTAGGCAGACCCCTGATCAGCGAGGTCGCCGTTCCGGAAAGCTCTTCGCAAGCGAGGCGCGGCAGCGCGGAGCGCGCAGCGAGGCGAAGCCGAGCGGAGTAAAATAAGGACGCTCCTTCCCCCCAGAGATCTCCGACCCGGGTGAACCGAGGATGACCATCGAAGACCGAAGCGCGCAGCGAGCCGCAGGCGAGCGGAGCGACGCCCCCGCAATCATCGCGCGCGCGCTCGCGCGCCTGCGCCGCGCCGGCGCGGACGCGGGCGACGCGCTCCTCGTCGAGTCGGACTCGCGCGAGGCGCGCGTGCGCGGCGACGAGATCGACTTCGTGAAGCAGGCGCGCGAGCGCACGCTCGGGATCCGCGCGCTCGTGGGCGGCGCCCGGGGCCTCCGCTCGGCCCACACCTCGACCAGCGACCTCGCCCCGGCGTCGGTCGATCGCCTGGTCGACGCGACGGTCGCGCTCGCCCGCGCCACGGCGGAGGACCCCGCGGCCGGGCTTCCGGACGGCGGCTTCGCCGAGGACGACCCGGACCTCGCGCTCGCCGACCCGCGCGACCGCGACGCGCCCGTCGAGGAGCGGATCGCGAGCGCGCGGCGCGCCGAGGCCGCCGCCCGCGCCGTCGACCCGCGCATCGTGAACTCCGAGGGCTCGCACGCGGCGTCGGAGCTCTCCCGCGTGGTCTACGGCAATACGCAGGGCTTCGTCGGCGCCTACGAGGCCGCCTCCCACGCCCTCGCCTGCGAGCCGATCGCCCGCCAGAACGGCTCGCTCCAGCGCGACTCCTGGTGGAGCGTGGCACGCCGCCTCGCCGACCTCGAGCCGCCCGAGCGCGTCGGGCGCCGCGCGGCCGAGCGCGCGCTGCGCCGCCTCGGCGCCCGGCGCGTGCGCACGCAGGAGGTCCCGGTGATCTTCGACCCGGTGACGGCGCCGAGCCTGCTCTCGCACGTCGCCGCCTGCGTGAACGGCTACGCGATCTACCGCGAGACGAGCTTCCTGGGCCACCGGATGGGCGAGCGCGTCGCGAGCGGACTCGTGACGGTCGTCGACGACGGCCGCCTGCCGGGCGGCCTCGGCAGCCGGCCCTTCGACGGCGAGGGCCAGGCCACGCGGCGCAGCGTGCTCCTCGCGCGCGGCCGCTTCGAGAGCTACCTGCTCGACGGCTACTCGGCGCGCAAGCTCGGCCTGCGCTCCACCGGGAACGCGGCGCGCAGCGCGGGCAGCCCCCCCGGCGTCGCCCCCAGCAACCTGTGGCTCGAGCCCGGCGCGGCCAGCCTCGCCGAGATCGTGGCGGATACGAGGCGCGGCCTGCTCGTGACCGAGCTGATCGGCATGGGATTCAACCCCGTGACGGGGGACTACTCGCGCGGGGCCGCCGGCCTCTGGATCGAAGACGGCAAGCTCAGCTTCCCGGTCGAGGAGATCACCATCGCCGGAAACCTCGGCGAGATGCTGCTCGCGATCGACGCCGTGGGCTCCGACCTCGAGTGGCACGGCCGCATCGCCTCGCCCTCCCTGCGCATCGCGAAGCTCACCGTCGCCGGAACGTAACAGGTGACGAGCTCTCCCCCGGTCCTGCTCGGCTTGGAGATGCCGGACGTGGCGCGCTGGTCGGAGCGCGTCGCGGTGGCGCTGGGCCAGAATCCGGGCCCCTTCACGGGGCCCGGCACCAACACGTATCTCGTGGGGAGCGGGCGCCGGCGCATCCTGCTCGACACGGGCGACGGCCGGCCCGCCTACGTGCCGGTGCTGGAGCGCGCGCTCGCCAAGGCAGACTGCGAGATCCAGGAGATCGTGCTGACCCACGGGCACCCGGACCACCTGGGCGGCGCGCGCCAGCTGCTCGCGCACTTCGGCGCGCTGCGCGTCTCGAAACTCCCCTGGCCGGGCAACGACGAGCGCTACGGCGCCCCCGTCGAGCCGCTG
>CAZUYC010000097.1:0-5268 GCA_964624475.1 uncultured Spirochaetales bacterium
TTCGCGTTTCTCGTTGCCCACGACGTTTGTCATCCGGGCGGGAGACCACAGCCTCCGCGCCCCGTCAACGTCCGGGGCCACCCCTCCGTTGGCCGGTTTTCAGGTGTCGATCAATGGCCGGTTTTGGGTGTCGACCGAGGCACGGGGACGACGATGTTCTCGACTTGGCCTGGTCGGAGGCGCGTTGTGTTGAGGCCCACGGGTCGCCCGCTTCCGTGAACGTCAACAAGCCGCGGGACATCGCCGCAGTACCGCCCCCAGGATGCATTTAGATGCGCTTAGAGCTACTACCTGAAACGAGCCCGAAGCGAGGTAACCCTTCGGGATCGCGGCGCTTTCCTTGCATCGGCGCGGGGTTGGGGGAGAGGGGCCGACGAAACCCCCGGTTTCGCAGCGGAGACGCTCGGTTTGGCGAAGGACACGCGCGAAGCTGCTCGCCGGCGCATCGATCGCCTGCTGCAGGAGATCGCCCGCCACGACCGCCTCTACCACCAGGAGGACCGCCCGGAGATCTCGGACGCCGAGTACGACGCCCTCTTCCGCGAGCTCCAGGCGCTCGAGGCGGGCCATCCGGACCTGCGCCGGCCCGACTCCCCCAGCCAGAGGGTGGGCGCGCCCCCGGCCGAGGGCTTCGCCGAGGTCCGGCACCGGGTCCCGATGCTCTCGCTCGAGAACGCCATGGACGCGGACGAGCTGCGCGCCTTCGACGAGCGGGTGCGGCGGGCCCTCGGAGAGGAGGGGGCGATCGAGTACGTGGGCGAGCCCAAGGTCGACGGTGCCGGCGTCGAGCTCGTCTACGAGGACGGCGTGCTCGCGGTCGGCGCGACGCGCGGCGACGGCCGCGTGGGCGAGGACGTGACCGCGAACCTGCGCGCCACCCGTTCGATTCCACTGCGCATTCCGGTGCCCGGCGCGGGCCGCGCGCGGCCCGTGCCGGCCCGCGTCTCGGTGCGCGGCGAGGTGGCGATCCCGGTGGAGCGATTCGAGCGCCTGAACGCCCGGCGGCTCCTCGAGGGCCAGGAGCCCTTCGCGAACCCGCGCAACGCCGCGGCCGGCGCGCTGCGGCAGCTCCACGACGTCGATCGAACGCGCCTGGCGGCGCTCGAGTTCCGGGCCTATGCGCTCGGCGAGGGGGTGCCGCCGGGGGTCACCACCCAGGCGGAGGTGCTCGAGACGCTGGCGGCGTGGGGCTTCCTCGTGAGCGGGGACTTCGAGGTGTGCGGCGGCGCGGAGGCCGCGGTCGTCTACCACGAGCGGCTGCTCGCCGCGCGGGACCGCCAGCGCATCGAGATCGACGGGAGCGTCGTCAAGGTGAACTCCCTCGACCTCCAGGCCGAGCTCGGCCAGGTCTCGCGCTCGCCGCGCTGGGCGATCGCCTGCAAGTTCCCGCCCCGGCAGGCGACCACGCTCGTGCTGGCGATCGGGGCCAACGTGGGCCGCACCGGCGCGCTGACCCCCGTGGCGAAGCTGCGTCCGGTCCACGTCGGCGGCGTCACGGTGACGAGCGCCTCGCTCCACAACCAGGACGAGGTCCTGCGCAAGGACGTCCGCGTCGGCGACACGGTGGTGATCCAGCGCGCGGGCGACGTGATCCCGCAGGTCGTGGCGGTGGTGTTGGAGCGCCGCCCGCCGGGCACGCGGGCGTGGCGGCTCCCGAGGCGGTGCCCGGTCTGCAAGGCGACCAGCGTGCGCCTCGAGGGCGAGGCGGTCACGCGCTGCCCGAACCTCGACTGCCCGGCGCAGCTCAAGAACAACCTGCTCCACCTCGCGCACCGCGGCGCGCTCGACATCGAGGGGCTGGGCGAGAAGCTCGTCGACCAGCTGGTGGAGAAGCAGCGGGTGCGGCGCCTCTCGGACGTCTTCCGGCTGGACCGCGAAACGCTGGCCGGGCTCGAGCGGATGGGAGAGAAGTCGGCCGGGAACCTGCTCGCGCGCCTCGAGCGCGCGCGCCAGACGACCCTCGCGCGCTTCCTCGTGGCGCTCGGGATCCGCCACGTGGGCGAGACCGTGGCGGAGCTCCTCGCCGCGCACTTCGGCGACCTGGGTCCCCTCATCGCGGCGAGCCGGGAGGAGCTCGAGGCGGTGCCCGGCGTGGGCCCCACGATCGCCGAGAGCGTCGCGAGCTTCTTCGCGGACCCGCGCAACCGCGAGGAGCTGGAACGCCTGCGCGCCTGCGGCGTGCGCTTCGAGCCCGCGGCGCCGTTGCGCCGCGGCGAGGGTCCGCTCGCCGGGAAGACCTTCGTGCTGACGGGAACGCTCGCGGGCCTGTCCCGCGCCGAGGCGAAGAGCCGGATCGAGGCGCGCGGCGGCAAGGTCGTGGGCTCGGTCACGAAGCAGACCGACTACGTCGTCGCGGGTGCCGAGCCCGGGAGCAAGCTCGACCGGGCCCGCGAGCTCGAGGTCGAGGCGATCGACGAGGCGCGGCTCCGGGAGCTCCTCGGCGAGTGACACCCGTCCGAGCGGTGGCGCGTGGGTGCGTCAGCCGCGCTCCCGCACCTCCCCGGCCAGCGCGAGCGCGCGGGCGTAGAGCACCCGGCGCGGGAGCCCGGCCGCGGGGGCGAGCGCCGCGGCGATCTCCCGCGCGCGCTCGCCGGCGGCGAGGCGGCTCTCGATCTCCGCGTCGAGCTCGCCGGGATCGACCTCGCCGGCAGCGAGCTCCGACCGGGCCGCGCGGGCGCCCTCGACCACGATCGCCACCTCGCCGCGCGCACCGGCGGCGAAACGCTCCGCGAGCGCGTCGAGCGTCCCGCGCGCCACCTCCTCGTGGAGCTTGGTGAGCTCGCGCGCCACGCAGGCGCGGCGCGGGCCGAACGCCGCGGCGAGCCGCCGCAACGCCTCGGCCAGGCGTCGCGGCGACTCGAAGAAGACGAGCGTCTCCGGGACGGGGCGGAGCCGTGCGAGCAGGCGCTCGCACTCGCCCGCGCGGCGCGGGAGGAAGCCCAGGAACGCGAAGCGCTCGGCGGGGAGCCCCGAGACCACGAGCGCCGCGAGCACCGCCGAGGGCCCCGGCACCGCCTCGACCGTGTGCCCCGCGGCGATCGCGGCCGCGACGAGCCGCTCGCCGGGATCCGAGACCAGGGGCGTTCCCGCGTCGCAGACGATCGCCACGTGCGCCCCGGACGCGAGCGCGGCGAGCGCCTCGCCGCGGCGGCGCGCCTCGTTGTGGGCGTGGAGCGAGACGGGTCGAGCGCGGATCCCGTGACGCTCGAGGAGCTTGCGCACGTGCCGCGTGTCCTCGGCGAGGAGCAGGTCCGCCTCGCGCAGCACGCGCAGCGCGCGCAGCGTCACGTCCTCCAGGTTGCCGATCGGCGTCGCGACCAGGTACAGCACCCCCATGTCGATCAGCGCCGTTCCGGGTAGAGGGAGAGCAGGCCTTCGCGCGAGGCTGCGCAGATTCCCCGCTCGGTGATCAAGCCGGTCACCAATCGCGCGGGGGTCACGTCGAAGGCAAAGTTCCGGGCCGGGCTGGCGTCGGGCAGGATCGAGACCTCCGCGCGCTCACCGCTCGGGCCGCGCCCCGCGACCACGCGCAGCTCGCTCGCCGCGCGCTCCTCGATGGGGATCTCCGCGATGCCGTCCGTCAGGCTCCAGTCGAGGCTCGAGTGCGGCAGCGCCACATAGAACGGAATCCGGTTATCGCGCGCCGCCAGCGCCTTGGGATAGGTCCCGATCTTGTTGCAGACATCTCCCGTCGCGGTGGTGCGGTCGCTGCCGGTCAGCACCAGATCCACGCAGCCGCGCTGGAGCAGGTGACCGCCCGCGCTGTCGGCGACCACCGTGTGAGGAACGCCGTGCTGCCCGAGCTCCCAGGCGGTCAGGCTCGCGCCCTGGTTGCGCGGCCGGGTCTCGGACACCCACACGTGGACCCGGATCCCGCGCTCGACAGCCACGTAGACGGGCGCCAGCGCCGTGCCCCAATCCACGGTCGCGAGCCAGCCGGCGTTGCAGTGGGTGAGCACGTTCACCGGCTCGTCGCCCCGGCGCGCGGCCAGCTCCGCGAGCAGCGTCGCGCCGTGCTCGCCGATCGCGCGGCAGGCCGCCACGTCCGCGTCGCAGATCGCCGCCGCTTTGGCCCAGGCGCGCGCGGCGCGCTCTCCGGGCGGCACACCCGCCAGCGCGGCGCGCATCTCTCCCAGCGCCCAGCGGAGGTTCACGGCCGTCGGACGGGTGGCGAGCAGGCGACGGCAGGCGCGCTCGAGCGCGGCGTCGGAGGCATCCTCGGCGAGCGCCAGGCAGACACCATAGGCGGCGGTCGCGCCAATCAGGGGCGCCCCGCGCACGCGCATCTGCGCGATCGCCTCAGCCGCATCCTCCAGGCTCTCGAGCCGCAGGATGCGCAGCTCGAAGGGGAGCCGCGTCTGGTCGATGATCTCGACCCCGCGTCCGTCGGCGGCGGCGCGGATCGTGCGCTGCGCCACGCCCTGGACCTTCAAGGGCGCGCCACCGGCTACTCGCCCTCGAACGCGACGATCGACACGAACCGGTGTCCGAGCGCGGCGATCCGCCGGCTGCCGCCGAGATCCGGCAGGTCGATGATGACGGCGCAGCCCACGATCTCCCCGCCAAGTTTTGTGATCACGCGGATCGCCGCCTCCGCCGTGCCCCCGGTCGCCACCAGGTCGTCCACCAGCAGCACGCGCTCGCCGGGCGACACCGCGTCGCGGTGCATCTCGACGCGGTCGGTGCCGTACTCGAGCGCGTAATCCTCGCCGATCGTCTGCCAGGGCAGCTTCCCGCGCTTGCGCTCCGGCGCGAAGCCGGCGCCGAGCTGGAGCGCGACGGCGCCGCCCAGGATCAGACCGCGCGCCTCGATGCCGGCCACCTTGTCGATCCGCTCGGCCCGCCAGGGCGCCACCAGCCCCTCGATCGCTTCGCGAAAGCCGCGCGCGTCCAGCAGCAGCGTGGTGATGTCGCGGAACAGGATGCCCGGCTTGGGGTAGTCCGGAATCGTGCGGATCAGCGACTTCAGCGACATCCGGTTTGCTTCCGTCACCGATTGCGCAGCACGCGACCCGCCACCGCATCCAGCCGGCGCAGCAGCTCCGGATCGCGGGCGCCCTCGGCGGTGATCAGGGCGTGCTCGAGCGCGCGGTCGCAGCCCTGCGAGCACGCGGCGCGCCGGCGCGGCAGGGCTGCGCCGATCGCCTTGATCAGGCCGCGCGCCTTCTCCGCGTTCGCCAGCAGCACCTTGATCACCGCCTCGACCGTGACGTGGTCGTGGTCGGGATGCCAGCAATCGTAATCGGTGACCATGGCGACGGTCGCGTA
>CAZUYC010000098.1:0-18046 GCA_964624475.1 uncultured Spirochaetales bacterium
CCTCGCCTCGCTGCGCACGCGCGCCGAGAAAGTGAAGGACGGTTGGATCATCCAGGGCCAGAAAATCTGGACCTCGCTGGCCGCGCAGTCGACGCACATCTGGCTGGCGGCGCGTACCGACCCGAGCGCCCCGAAGCACGCCGGCATCTCCCTCTTCATCGTGCCGACAAAGAGCGAGGGCGTGACGATCCGCCCGCTGAAGGGCATGTCGGGCATGGAGACGTACGAGACCTTCTACGACAACGTACGCATCCCCGACGAGAACCTGGTCGGCCCGCTGAACGGCGGCTGGAACATCATCATGCACGCGCTGAATCACGAGCGCGTGGGCCTCTCGCCGACGGGAAACCTGGCGCGCAACTACGACCTCCTGGTCGAGCACCTGAAGGCGAAGGCGCCCGAGAAGCTGCGCGACCCCGTCGTGCGCAACCGGCTCGCGGAGATGCGCATGGAGCTCGCGCGTCACCGCGCGCTCGCGGCGCGAAATGCGGTCACCATCGCGAAGGGCGACGTGCGGCCCGGCGAGGCCTCGATGGCGAAGATCAGCGGCAGCGAGCTGCGCTATCGCATCACCAACACGGCGATCGATCTGATCGGCCGCGCGGGGGTGCTGACGGCCGAGGCCGGTGACGCCGCCGCGAGCGAGGGGCGCCAGGCAATGACCTGGCTGATGTCGCCGATCCTGCGCTTCGGCGGCGGCGCCAACGAGCTGCAGCGCACGATCATCGCGAACCGCCACCTCGGCATGGCGCGCTAGCGAGCGGGCTAGCGCCAGCTCTGAGCAACGTCGGAAGGACATGCAAGCGCAGCGCGCAGCGAGGCGCAGCCGAGCGAAGTCAACGCGGAAGCAAGCGCAGCGCGCAGCGAGCCGAAGGCGAGCGAAGTCGACGCGGTAGCAAGCGAGGGCTCGGCCCGAGCGGAGGAGTTAGAGTGGACATCGACCTCAACGAAACCCAGACCCTGCTGCGCGACACGCTGCGCGACTTCCTCGAGAAGGAGGTGCCGTTCTCGCGCGTGCGCCAGAGCGAGAAGGACCGACAGGCCGACGCTGCGCTGTGGGATGCGATCGCCAAGCAGGGCTACCTGTCGGCTTCGTTCCCGGCGGCGCTCGGCGGCGGCGACGGCGGCCTCGTCGAAGCGGGGATCCTCGTGCACGAAGTCGCGCGCCGCGCGGCGCTCGTGCCGATCGTCGAGGTGCTCGCGGCCGCCCTCACCCTGCACCGCCACGGCGAGGGCGCGCGCGCCACGGCGCTGCTGCCGAAGCTGCTCGCTGGCGAGTCGATCGCGGTGCCGGCCGTGCTCGAGGCGTCCGACCGCTACGACCGCATCGGGCTCGAGGTCGGCAAGGACGGCAGCCTCAGCGGCGAGAAGCGCTACGTCGACTACGCCGAGTTCGCGACCCATCACCTGGTTGCAGCGAAGCACGGCCACGAGGTCGGCCTCTACCTGGTGGACCGCAAGGACCCCGGCGTGAAGCTCTCGGTGACGCCGGCGATGGGGCGCATCCCGCAGGCGACCGTCACCTACCAGGGCGCACGCGCCGAACGCCTGGCGGGCGCGGCGGGCTACCGCTTCCTGGTGAACGTCGCGCGCGCTCTCACCAGCGCGCAGATCCTTGCCTGCATGGAGCAGTCGCTCGAGATGACGGTCGCCTACACCAACGTGCGCGAGCAGTTCGGGCGCGCGCTGGCCACCTTCCAGGCGGTACAGCACCACGCGGCGAACATGGGCATGCACATCGAGTCGAGCCGCTTCCTCGTCTACGAGGCGCTCGATGCACTCGACCGCGACGCGGCGAGCGACGAGCAGGTGGCACTCGCCAAGGCGTCGCTCTCGCGCGCGGTGCCGGAGCTGACCATGCTCGGCCATCAGCTGCACGGCGGTCAGGGCTTCATCGAGGAGAACGACCTCTACTTCTTCACGCTGCGCGGCCGCGACCGCGCGGTGGCGTGGGGAACCGCGGAGGAATGCCTCGAGATCGTCGCTCGCGAGGTGGAGCAGCCTGCGCGCTGGCTGTGAAGAGGCGCGCGCCTCCGGCTAGAGCGCCTGCATCAGCGCCACCACGATCGCGACCAGCGTGACCAGCAGCGTGCCGACGGCGCCGATGCCGCGCAGCGGCTTTTTCATGTCGGCGGCCTCGAGCCCGAGCGGATGCAGGATGCGGCACACCAGGAGGCTCGCGCCGAGCCCGTGCATCAGCATCGAGCCCGCACCGCCCAGCTCGATCAGCGCGAGCAGGATCAGCGCGATCGGCACGTGCTCGGTGAAGTTCGCGTGGCGCCGGATCGCCGTTGCGAGCTCCATGTTGCCGCCGTCGTAGATCGAGATGTTGGTCTTCGCGCGCAGCCGGCCGACGGGTGCGGTGAGAACGATCGCGACCACCCCGAGCAGCGCGGCGTAGAGGGTGGTGATGGTCGGGGCATGCAGGTCCATGGGTTCTCCTGTGCGGGTCGAGGCGCGGGCCCGCGGCGCATCCGCGGTCCCTACCGACACGACGTCCGTGGCGGGCCTCATTCGACCAGAAAATCGGGCCGCGCGCTGGAAAATCTGCGCCTCGCGCGCGCGAGCGGGCCGCTGACGCGTGCGTCGAGCTCGCCGGATCGGCGCTCACGCGGCTGAGAGCGCCGGCCAGCGGTCCTTCCAGGGCCTCGCCGCTTCGAGCTGATACGCGAGCTCGAGCAGCGTGCGTTCGTCGCCCTTTCGCGCCGCGAACTGCGCGCCGAGCGGCAGGCCCGCCACGGTCCACGCGAGCGGCAGCGACATCGCGGGCGTCCCCGAGACGTTGTGGACGGGCGTGTACGCGACGTAGTTCACCACGCGCTCCCGCAGCAACGCGTAGGGCACGTCCGGCGCCTGCTCGCCGAGCTTCGGCGGGGCGCTCGAGAGTACCGGCGTCAGCCACACGTCGATGCCTTCGAAGAAGGCCGCGATCCGCTGCTCGACCTCGGCGAAGAAGGCGAGCGCCTTCGGCACCACGTCGCGCGGCTTGCCGCGCAGGTCCGCCGCGAGTGCGAGCGTCCAAGGCTCGAGCAGGTTCGCCTCCGCCGCCGGCTTGCCGGTCTTCTTCTCGACCATCTCGGCGAGCTCGAGCGGGCCCGTCGACCAGATCGTGAGGAAGTGATCGATGAACGCGGCACCGTCGAGCGTCGGCGCGGCATCGATCACCTCGTGCCCGAGCTCGCGGCAGAGCTGCGCCGCGCTCTCGGTGGCCGCGCGCACGTCGGCGTCGGGCTCGCCGCCGTAGAGCGAGCCCACGCTCGCGGCGATGCGCAGCTTGCGCCGGCTCGGCTCCGCGACGTAGCCGACCCTCGCGAGCGTGTCGCCTTCGGTGCGCGAGAGCAGCATCGCGCTGTCGCGCACGGAACGAGAGACGGCGTGCTCCACGGCGATGTCGCCCGGCATCGGCGGCCCCGCGAACGACATGCGCCCGCGGCTCGGTTTCAAGCCGAACACGCCGCAGCACGACGCCGGCACGCGAATCGAACCGCCGCCGTCGCTCGCGTGCGCGATCGGAACCAGTCCCGCCGCCACCGCTGCCGCCGCTCCGCCGCTCGAGCCGCCTGTGGAGTGCGCGAGATTCCAGGGGTTGTGGCAGGCGCCGAGCGCGAGCGACTCGGTGCTCGCGAGCAGACCGAACTCGGGCGTGTTGGTCTTGCCGATCACGACGAGGCCTGCGGCCTCGCTGCGCTTCACGTACTCGGGCGTCTCGGTCGAGACGAAGTCGAGCATCAGTCGCGAGCCGTTGGTCGTGCGCACGCCCTCCCAGTCGATCAGGTCCTTCAGCAGGTAGGGGACGCCGGCGAAGGGCCCGTCGCCGAGCGCGGAGCCTGCGCGCGCGAGCGCTCGCTCGAAGGCGTGGGTGACAACCGCGTTCAGCGCAGGGTCGATACGCTCCACGCGCCGGATCGCCGCTTCGACCAGCTCGCGCGACGTGACCTCTCGGTGCCGCACCAACTCTGCCTGCGCGAGCCCGTCGAGTCGCATGAAGGGGTCGCTGGTGGCCGCGCTCGGAACTGCGGGTGCGAGCTGCGCGCAGCCGGTCGCAGCCCACGCGGCCCCGGCGAGCGACGCCTTCAAGAAGGTCCTGCGGTCGACGCCGAGACGGGTCGTCGTCGAACCTGCGCAAGCGGAGCTGAGAACTGCGCCCTTCGGCCGCTTCAAGAGGGTTCCCCGTTCCTGGCTTCCTTCGCGGCGAGCAGCTGGTCGAACTTCGCGCCGCCGACGGCGATGAAGAGGCCGTGCGCTTCGGCCGTGCGCACGCCGTCGGCTTCCACCTCCGCGGAGACGTAGAGCCTGCGCCCCTCTCTGCGATCGAGGCGACCCGTGAAGCGCAGGGCGACATCGATCGGTGTCGGCCGCAGGTAGCGGACCGTGAGCTCTCGCGTCATGCCGGGCTCGCCGGAGAAAACGGTCGCGAGCCCGAGCAGCTCGTCGAAGGCGGCCGAGAGAAAGCCGCCGTGCAGCAGCCCGGGCGCGCCTTCGTAGGCGGCGCCGAAGACGCCGCCGCCGTTGACGACACCCGCCTCGCTGTCGATGCGGAACTCGAGCGGCGGCGCGATCGGGTTCGAGAGGCCGACGACCGGCCCCGTGTCGTGGAAGTTCTCCATGCCCGCGTAGAGGGGGCCGCCTTCGCTCGCGGGCGCCGCACGACCCGCAGCGCGAAAGCGCAGGGTCGCGGCTTCGAGCGCAGGGATCAGCGCTTCGAGCTCGCTCGCGCCGGCCGCGCTGTGCGGCAGCGCGGCCAGCAGCTCGCGCAGCGCAGCGGCGAGGCGCCGCTTTGCCTCCCAGTCGCCGTGCGCACCCCCGGCCTCGCGCACCGCGTCGCGCGCGCGCGCCACGCGCTCGGCGTGCGAGAGCTCGGCGCCGCTCACTCCTTTTCCTCGCGCTGCAACGCTTCGAACGGAGTGCCGCTGAAGTCGGGCTTCAGGTGGAAGCCGTCCCAACGCGTGGTGCCCTTGTGCTTTCCGACTTCCAGCAGCCGGTTCTTCTGGAAGCGCTGACCACCGTCGATCTTCAGCGTCTCACCGCTGATGAACGCCGCGGCCGGCGAGAGCAGGAACACGATCGCGGCCGACACCTCGCTCTCGGTGCCGAGCCGCGCGGGCGGCGTGACGCCGGCTTCGTTCACGGTGCGCACCTGCACGTCGGGCGGGTAGTGCAGCATGCCGGACGAGAGGATCGTGCCGGGCGCCACGCAGTTCACGCGGATGTCGTTCGCAGCCCACTCGATCGCGAGCGTCCACGCGAGATTCTCGATGCCCGCGCGCGCGGCCGACATGTGGCCCATGCCGGGGTAACCGGTCCAGATGTCGGCCAGCATGTTCACGATCGAGCCGCCGTGGTCCTTCATCCAGTGGCGGTAGGCGGCGTTGCAGAGCACGAAGCTGCTGTTCAGGTTGAGGTCGATGACGGTGCGGAAACCGTTTGCCGACATCTCGCCGAGCGGCGCCACGAACTGGCCGCCCGCGTTGTTGACGAGCCCGTCGAGGCGGCCGTGGCGTGCGACGATGCTCCCAATCGTCGCGTCCACGGCCTTCTCGTCGCGTATGTTCAGCTGCACGACGTCGCAGCGCCCGCCCGCTTCGGCGATCTCCGCCGCGGTCTTCTCGAGAGGCTCCAGCCTGCGCGCACCGATCACGACGGTCGCGCCGAGGGCGGCGAGTTCGTGCGCGGTGCAGCGGCCGAGGCCGGTGCCGCCGCCCGTCACGAACACGACGCGCCCGTCGAAGAGGCCCGGGCGGAACACGCTGTCGAAGCGATTCGCCGGGCTCACGCTACGCACGCCTCGTGCCCTTCGGCTGGACGTAGTCAGGTTGCCCGGGGCGCGGCGCCTGCTTCGGCACGTTGTGCCACGCGGGCGCCTTCCCGCGCAGGTGCCGGTACCAGCGCGTGGCGTCTTGCTCCTCGTGCTCGTCCCAGGTCTTCTCGCAGGTGGTCGTCGCGTAGTGACACGAGATCGCGCGGCGGAAGCCCTGCGTCGTGTTGCGCCCGGAGCCGTGCAGGATCAGCGAGTGAAACAGAATGGTGTCGCCCGGCTCGCACTCGATGTGCACCCGCTCGC
Source organism: uncultured Spirochaetales bacterium (assembly GCA_964624475.1). Lineage (GTDB taxonomy): Bacteria > Myxococcota_A > UBA9160 > UBA9160 > SMWR01 > CAZUYC01. Next base: position 6,062 of record CAZUYC010000098.1, read on the forward strand.
TGTCGGGCCCGATGCCGGCGGCGCCCCAGTAGCCCGAGTTCACGAACTCCCACTCCATGTTCTGGTGCGCGAGCAGTGGCCCCCGGTGCGTGCCCGGCACCACCACGAGGCAGCCGTTCTCGCGCGTCACCGGCTGCAGCGCAGTCCAGCTGGCGACCACTGCGTCTCCCGGGCGAAACGGGAAGTAGACGAGGTCCTGGTGCAGCGGGTGGCGCCCGTCCACGTCGGGCGGCTTGTTGATCAGCATGCAGTGGATCGACTGGAGGTCGGGGCCGAGCAGCTGCGCGACGACGTCGAGCAGCTTCGGGTGCGTGTTGTAGGCGTCGAGCACGGGGTCGTTCTCGAAGTCCTGGATCTTCGCGATCGCCGCGAGTTCGCTCTTCGGATCCACCGCGCCCTTCGCGACCATCACGTCGCGCATGGCCAGCAGGCGCGGCGCCGCCGGCACGCGCTTCTCGACGATGTCGACGAAGCGGCCGTCCCACGCCTCGAGCTCGCCCTGCGTGAAGAGGCCGCGCGCGAGGGTGAAGCCGCGCTCCCAGTACTCCGCGATCTGCGCATCCGTGAGCAGAGGCGTGCTCGGCATCGGGGGACTCCTGCGAATCGGCGAAGCATGGCAGAGCGGCCCTCGGCGTGGAAGGCGCGGCGTGGCGCCGATCCCCAGCAGGCGCGCCGCATCCGCCCCACTCCAGCCGCCCCGGGCCTGCGGGCGTCGCCGCGCGCGGGTACGCGGCTTGCTCTTCGTACGGGAGACGGGAGGACTGCGATGGAGATCCATTGGCGAAACCCGGGCCCGATCTCCGCCGACGCGAAGGCGGCGGCCACGACCCGCATCGAGCGACTCGCGAACGGCCACAGCGACCTGATCGACGTCTGGGTCGACGTGGCGTCGAACCGCCACCGCACACGCGGCGCAGAAGAAGTCGCGATCCGCTGCCAGGCGCGTGGCGTGGAGTTGGTCGCGCACGGCTACGCCGCGGAGCCAGCGCTCGCGCTCCGCGAGGCGCTGGTCTCGTTCGAACGCGAGGTGAAGCGCATGCGCGAGCGCCGCGAGAGCAAGCCGCGCCCGCCCCGCAACGGCAGCGCGCAGCCATCTGCCTGAGCACGTCAGGAGGCGCTGCGGGCCAACAGTTCGGCGCGGTTCCCGCATCGGCGGAGCGGGGCGGGCGGGCGCTGTGCTGCGGGGGATCGAACGCGGGCGTACCCGGGTTGCCGAGCACGCTGCTCAGGGGGCCGCGTACTCTCGGGCTCGTCTGCGCTTTATTCCCCCGCAGCCCAGCGCCCGCCCGCCCCGCGCGCATGGTCTGGTTTCGGAACGAAGCTAGGCTCGCCCTCTTCCGGATCGAGAGGAGAGCCCCGTGGATTTCGCATACAACGAGAAGACGCAGTTCGCGCTCGCCAAGCTGCAGCAGTTCATGGACGCGCACGTCTACCCGAACGAGGAGACCTACCACCGCCAGCACCAGGCGTTCGGCGCCGACCGCTTCCGCATCCCGGCGATCCTCGACGAGCTGAAGGAGAAGGCGCGCGCGGCGGGTCTGTGGAACCTGTTCCTGCCGCACTCCGAGCGCGGCGCCGGCTTCACCAACCTCGAGTACGCGCCGCTGTGCGAAGTGATGGGGCGCGTCGGCTTCGCGCCCGAAGTCTTCAACTGCGCCGCGCCCGACACCGGCAACATGGAAACGATCGAGCGCTACGGCAGCGCGGCGCACAAAGAAGAATGGCTGCAGCCGCTGCTCGACGGGAAGATCCGCTCCGCCTTCGCGATGACCGAGCCGGGCGTCGCCTCATCGGACGCCACCAACATCGCTACCGAGATCCGCCGCGACGGCGACTCGTACGTCATCAACGGCCGGAAATGGTGGACCTCGGGTGTGCTCGACCCACGCTGCAAGATCCTGATCGTGATGGGCAAGACGAACCCGGACGCCGCCACGCACGCGCAGCAGAGCATGATCCTGGTGCCGCGCGACACGCCGGGCGTGGTCGTGAAGCGCAACCTCCCCGTGTTCGGCTTCGACGACGCGCCGCACGGTCACGGCGAAGTGGTGTTCGACAACGTGCGCGTGCCGGCGACGAACATCCTGCTCGGCGAAGGCCGCGGATTCGAGATCGCGCAGGGCCGCCTCGGCCCCGGCCGCATCCACCACTGCATGCGCGTGATCGGCGTTGCCGAGCGCGCGCTCGAGAAGATGTGCCAGCGGCTGATGACGCGGACCGCGTTCGGCAAGCGCCTCTTCGAGCACTCGGTCTGGGAGGAGCGCATCGCCAACGCCCGGATCGACATCGAGAGCGCGCGGCTGCTCACGCTCAAGGCCGCCTACATGATGGACACGGTCGGGAACAAGGTAGCCGCCGCCGAGATCGCGATGATCAAGGTGAAGGCGCCGACCATGGCGCTCGAGGTGATCGACCAGGCGATCCAGGCGCACGGCGGCGCCGGCGTGACGGACGACTTCGGGCTCGCGCGCGCCTTTGCGAGCGTGCGCACGCTGCGCCTCGCCGACGGCCCCGACGAGGTCCACCGGCGCACGATCGCGCGGATCGAGCTCAAGCGGCAGGCGGAGCGCGCGGGCATCGAGCGCTAGCGGGCCTTCGGGATGGCGCGGGAGGGCTCGCCGCGCTCGCCTCGGTCGGAGTGGTTCGCGTGTAAGATCGCGTCCTGGAGGTGGCGCGCCCATGCCCGGACCCCTCGCCGGAATCCGCATCCTCGACGTCTCCGCGATCCTCTCGGGGCCGCTCGCCACGATGCTGCTCGCCGACCAGGGCGCCGAGGTCATCAAGGTCGAGGCCCCGGGGATCGGCGACTTGCTGCGGCTCGGCCCGTTCCGCCGCGGCGGCGTCTCGGCCTTCTTCGCGAACGCGAACCGCGGCAAGCGCTCGATCGTGCTCGACCTCGCGCAAGCCCGCGGGCGCGAGATCGCGCGGGAGCTCGCGCGGCGCGCCGACGTCTTCGTCCAGAACTGGCGCCCGGGAGCGGCCGAACGCCTCGGGCTCGGACCCGACGAGCTCCGGGCGCGCAACCCCGGTCTCGTCTACGTCTCGATCAGCGGCTACGGCGACTCGGGCCCGTACCGCGACCGCCGCGTCTACGACCCGATCATCCAGGGGCTCACCGGCCACGTCGCCGTGCAGCGCAACCCCGAGTACCCGATCCCCGACCTCGTGCGCAATGTCGTGGCCGACAAGGCCAGCGCCTACACGGTGGCCCAGGCGGTCACGGCGGCGCTCTTCGCGCGCGAGCGCGGCGCGGGCGGGCAGCACGTGCGCATCCCGATGCTCGACGCGTCGCTCGCCTTCTTCTGGCCCGACGGGATGATGGCGCACACGCTGGTCGGTCCCGGCGTCGTGCCCGGGCCGACCCTCTACGAGCTCTACCGCCTCCAGCCGACCGCCGACGGGTACCTGATCTACTTCGCGGTCTCGGACGCGGAGATGCACGGCCTCTTCCGCGCGCTCGGCCACCCCGAGTGGTGCAGCGACACGCGCTTCGGGGCGCTCGAGAGCCGGCGCGTGCCCGAGAACTTCCAGCTGCTCGGGGAGCTCCTCGACGCCGCCTTCCGCACCTGGAAGACCCGCGAGCTCCTCGAACGGCTCGTCGCCGAGCAGGTGGCCGCGGGCGCCGTGCTCTCGCTCGAAGAGGTGCTCGAAGACCCGCAGGTCCGGCACAACGCCGCCGTCTTCGAGCGCGATCACCCGGCGGCCGGCCGCATGCGCGAGCCGCGCCCGCCCGCGCGCTTCGAGCGCACCCCCAGCGAGCCCGGCCGCCCGGCTCCATTGCACGGCGAGCACAGCGACGAGATCCTGGCCGAGCTCGGCATCGCCGACGCCGAGCGCGCCGCGCTGCGCGCCGCGGGGGTGACGAGCTGATCTCTCAGCGTGCCCGAGGAGGTCCGAGGGCCCGCGCCCCGCGCCGGCGAGGCTGGCCGCCGTGCGCAACCCTGCTCGCCGGCCTCCTCCTCGCCTGCAGCGCCCGGCCGGGCGAGGCCTCACGACCGAGCTTCGTCGTCGTCCTCACCGACGACCACCGCTACGACGCCCTCGGTGCGGCGCAGCGCGAGCAGGGCGCTCGGGCGCGCTTCCCGTGGCTCGCCACCCCGAGCCTCGATCGCCTCGCGGCGGAGGGGGTGCGCTTGCGCAACGCCTTCGCGGTGAGCGCCCTGTGCTCGCCCTCCCGCGCCAGCTTCCTCACCGGCCGCTACGGCCACGCCCACGGCATCGTCGACAACGAGACACCGCTCGGCCCGGAGCTGGTCACCTACGCGAGCCTGTTGCGCACGTCCGGTTACACGACGGGCTACGTCGGCAAGTGGCACATGGGCAAACAGGTCGAGCGGCCCGGCTTCGACTGGTGGGCGAGCTACGTCGGCCAGGGGACCTACTTCGACGCCACCTTCGAGGTCGCGGGGTCGCCGCAGGAGACGCTCGGCTGGGTCGACGACGTGGCGACCGACTACGCCATCGAATTCCTACGGCGCCACCGGGCAGACCCCTTCCTGCTCGTCCTCGGCTACAAGGCACCTCACGGCCCGCGCAAGGCGAGCTCCGTCCCGGAGCGCGCGCGGGGCCGCCACGAGGACGTCGAGCTCGCTCCGCCGCGCAGCGCCGACGCGCTCGCGCCCTACGCGAAGCCCCGCACGCGCAAGCGCCCGCCCGGGACCGGGCGCGGCGTGCGGGCGTACTTCGACCTCGTCTCCGCCATGGACGACGCGCTCGGTCGCCTGCTCGACGAGATCGACGCCCTCGGGATTTCGGACCGTACGGTCGTGATCTTCGCCGGCGACAACGGCTCGCTCCTCGGCGAGCACGGGATGATGTCGAAGCGCTCGGCCTACGAGGGGTCGATGCGCATTCCGCTGCTCGTGCGCTGGCCCGGCCTCGGAGCCGGCGCACGCGGCCGCCGGGTGGATGAGCTCGTCCTGAACGTCGACGTGGCGCCGACGATTCTCGACCTGGCCGGCGTCGAAGCGCCGGCCGGTCTGCACGGCCGGAGCCTGCGCCCGCTGCTCCTCGGCGAGCGGGTGCCTTGGCGCCGGGCCTTCCTCTACGAGTACTTCGCGGAGCAGGGCTTCGGCTTGCCGACGCAGTTCGCGCTGCGCGAGGCGGGCGCCAAGCTCGTCGTCTATCCCGACCACGTCGAGTGGACGGAGCTCTTCGACCTGGACTCCGACCCCGACGAGCGGCGCAATCTCGCGCGCGAGCCGGGAGGCGAGGCGCAGCTCGGCGAGCTGCGCGCCGCGCTCGAGCGCGAGGCACGGGGCGTCGGCCTCGAAGCGCGTCTCGCGCCATAGCCCGATGAACTTCGCTCGGCTGCGCCTCGCTGCGCGCGCGCTGCGCGCGCTTGCGCTGGTCGGCCTCATGAGCTTCGCTCGGCTTCGCCTCGCTGCGCGCGCGGTCTGCGCGCTTGCCCTGGCCGGCCTCATGAGCTTCGCTCGGCTTCGCCTCGCTGCGCGCACGGTCTGCGCGCTTGCGCTGGCCGGCCTCTGAGCTTCGCTCGGCTTCGCCTCGCTGCGCGCGCGCTCTGCGCGCTTGCCGTAGCGATCAGCGCGGGCCCGCGAGGACGGGCGCGAGGATCTCGGCGGTAGCCTCGGCGGCCACCCGGCTCCCGTGCGCGCTCGGGTGCTGGAGATCGGAGAAGAGAGGGCCCGCGCCGGCCGCGCGCAGGAAGGCGGGCGCGAGGTCGAGGCAGCGGAGGCCGAGCGACCCGCAGCGCGCGAGCCAGCGCTCCTGCGCCAGCCGCGGCGCACCGGCGACCTCGAGCTGGTCCTCCTCGGGGAAGATCACGACCAGGAGCGCCGACCCGGCGCCCCGCGCCGGGTCGCGCAGCTCGCGCAGCCCGCGCTCGATCGGCTCCCAGCCCGAGGCGCCGGCGTCCGCGTAGAAGCGCTCTCGGCTCGCGATCGCGGCGGCGCGCAGGAAGAGCGCCACGCGCGCGCTCCGATCCGGGCCGTCGCCGGCGAGAGCGGCGCGGAGCGCGCCGAGCCTGGAGCGCAGGAACGCGAGGAGCCCCGAGTGGGCGAGCCAGCCGGGCGCGGGCGCCGCGTCGAAGCTCACCAGGATGCCGAGCGGCGAGAGGCTCGGCGCCGGCGTGAAATCGTTGAGGCTGGCCGCGAGGACGACCGCGTCCGGGGCGAGGGCGGGCGCGATCTCGCGGTGCAGGGCGGCCTCGTTCGCGATCGAGTAGCCGGGCACGCCGGCGTTCAGCACCTCGGCGGAGACGCCCCGCCGGCGCAGGGCCTCCGCGAGCCTCGCCGGCACGCTCTCGGCCTCGTCGAGGCCCCAGCCGAAGGCCACCGAGTCGCCGAGGACGAGGACGCGCCGGCTTCCCGGCGGCGGGCGCACCGCCACCTCCGGCCCGCGCAGGCCGAGCGAGCTCACGTGCACGTCGCGCCCGAGGACGCGCAGCCGCTCGCCCGGGCGCAACCGATACGGGAGCCCGGAGCTCGCGCCACGCTCGAAGAGCCGCCGCGGGACCGGGCCGTGGTCGAGCGCGCCGGTCACGCGCACGAGCAGCTCGCCCGTGAGCGCCGCGAGGGCGAGCGCGACGAGCGCGCCGGCCAGCCAGCGCCACGGGGCGGGGAGGCGACGCGGTCCCACGGGGTCTCCCAGGGCGCCCGGAATCAGCGGGGCGTCTCGGTCTCGAACACGAGCTGGAAGCGCCGCTTGCCGAGCCGGTGGCGCGGTGCGTAGCCGAGGAGCGCAGCGCAGGAGCACCCGGCGAGCGCGCGGTCCACCGCGGCGCGCTCGGGCGCGGGCAGCGCGCGGTAGGCGTCGAGCGGCCGCTGCACCATCCAGAGCGTGTAGGCGCTCGTGTAGCGCGGCATCGGGACGCCGCGCAGGCGCGTCGCGTGCATCCCGACCGCGCGCGGCGGCTCGTCCGACCCTTCCGGGCGCGCGTCGGCCCAGCCTTCGAAGGCGCGCAGCGTGTCGAGCACCACCGGGAGGGCGTCGCGCCCCACGAGGGCGAGGATCCGGCCGAACGCCGGGTGGAGCGCGTCGCCGGGCAGGAAGTCGCCGAAGGCCGCCGCGTCGGGGTGGTTCATGCGCTCGATCCAGTGGCTCGTGCGCGGCGCGCGCCCGCGCAGCCACGGCCCCGGCACGACGTCGAGGAAGAGGTGGGCGTAGAGGGGACCCATGAGCGCGCAGTCCGCCAGCGAGGGGCGCGCTCCGAGCAGGAAGGGCTGATCGGCGAGGATCTCCTCGAGGAGCCCGAGGAGCTCGTCGAGATGGGCCTCGATCGCGGGGATCGTGTCCTTGGTCACGCCGAGCGCGGGGAGCGTCGCGCTCATGCGGTCGGCGAAGCGGTTCGCCGCCTCGGGGCGGCCGGAGAGCGCCGCGAAGGCGCCGCGCGCCTCGCGCTCGCCCTCGGGCGTGCTCCAGCGGTAGTGCATCGCCGGGAGCAGCATGAACTCGTCGGCGTAGAGCTCGAAGAGGTACGCGGCGACCCGCTGCACGGGCGCTCGCGGGTAGAGCGCGGGCTCGGGGAAGCGCGCCTCGAGGGCGTCGAGGATCTCGCTCGTGTCCTGCCAGGTCGCGTCCTCGGGCGTCACGACGACGGGGATGAACGCGAGCCCGGTCCGGCGCAGGATCTCCCGGTAGGCCTCGGGAGTCGCCGGGATCTCCTCGAAGCAGACGCGCTTGGCGCGCAGCGCGGGCCGCACCTTGCCGGTGAAGTAGGAGCGCTCGGCGCCGATCAGGCGGAAGACGGGGGAGCGCATCTGGTGCGGCATGCGATCGCTCACGGGTAGCGCAGGCCCGTGAGCTCCTCGCTGCGCTCCCAGAGGCGGCGCGCGAGCTCGGGGTCGCGGGCGTGCGCCGCGGGCGCGCGCTCGCGGCACTTCGCAAAGTAGCGGCCCGAGACGCCCTCGACCTCGGGCGCGCTCGCCAGGTAGAGCGACGTGCGCGCGCCTTCCTCGGGCGATCTGAGGAAGAGCCCCACGACCCGGCGCAGGGCCTCGACGAAGGGGCCGTCGCTCCGGCCGAGGTTGGAGCGGATCCCGCCCGGGTGGAGCGCGTTCGCGGTGACGCCGCTCCCGGCGATCCGGCGCGCGAGCTCCTGGGTGAAGAGGATGTTCGCCGTCTTCGACTGGCCGTAGACGCGCATCGCGCCGTAGCGGCGCTCGTTCTGGAGGTCGCCGAGGTCGAGGCGCCCGAAGCGGTGGGCGTCGGAGGCCACGTTCACGATCCGCGCGGGAGCGCTCTCGCGCAGGCGCGGGAGCAGGAGCCCGGTGAGCAGGAAGTAGGCGAGGTGGTTGGTCGCGAAGGTGGCCTCGAGGCCGTCCAGCGTCGTCTCGCGCCGGAGCAGCGTGACGCCCGCGTTGTTGATCAGCACGTGGAGGCGGCCGGCGCGGCCCTGCACCTCCTCCGCGAGGCGCCGGACCTCCTTCAGCGAGGAGAGATCGGCGCGCAGCATCACCGCGTCGTCGCGGCCGGCGCGGCGGCGGACCTCGGCGAGCGTCTCCTCGCAGCGCTCGGGCGTGCGCCCGACGAGGATCAGACGCGCGCCCTCGTCCGCGAGCCCGATCGCCGTGGCGCGCCCGATCCCCGAGCTCGCGCCCGTGACGAGGATCGTCCGGCCCTCGAGTCGTCCGCCCGCCGCCATGCTCCCTCCGCTCCCCCGCGCGGGATCTTATCAGGAGTCGGGCGATGGGAGAGTCCGCTGGGCCGAGCTCACGACCCGCGAGGGCGGCTCCGCGCAAGCGCGCGAAGCGCGCGCAGCGGGCCGGAGCTCCTGTGGAGCTCGGCCCAGGCGAGCGCAGCTCGCCTCAGTCGGGGAAGGCGTTGGCGATCGCGTCGAGGATCTGCTGCTCGGGCGCGGAGATCTTGCCGACGCCGAAGAGGCCGCCGCTCGCCTCGGCCACCTTCCGCGCGCGGGCGACGAGGTCTTCGCGCACGCGCCGACGCTCGCCCGCGTCGAGCCGCGAGGCCAGGTCCTGCGCGTAGGCGAACCACACCTTGCGGCGCGCCTCGGTTGGGCCGTCGGCCATGGTGGCCTCGAGCAGCTCGTAGGCGGCGCTGCCCCGCTCGATCCCCCCGGCCACCGCCGCCTCCAGGATCGCGTCGCGCTCCTTGCGGTCGAGCTTGCCGTCGGCCCAGGCCACCTCGACGAGCGGATAGAGCCAGAAGGCGGCCATCGTCTCGCCGCGCACCTGCAGCGCGATCAGCCGCTCGAGAACCACGGGGTCCGTGATCCCGGTCGCGGCCTTGAGCTTCTCGCGCGTCACATCCTGGTCGAAGGTCTCCTTGAGCTTGTCGCGGAGCTGCTGGTTCTTCTTGGCGAAGAACTCCTCCTCGAGGGCCCTCTCCCGCTTGTGGAGCGCGTCGTTGCTCATCCCTCGTCCTCCATCTCCCGTCGTCGATGGTGTAGCATCGCCGCCCTCGGGAGGCGAGATGAGCACCTGGCACCGGCTCGGGTCGAAGGTAGAGCTCCTGGCGAAGGTCCCTTGCGTGGTCCGGGCCGACCGCTTTGCCATCGCGCTCTTCTTCCACGACGGTCGCTTCCGCGCGATCGGGAACGCCTGCAACCACAAGGGCGGTCCGCTCGCAGAAGGGCGGATGCGGGACGAGTACGTCGTCTGCCCCTGGCACGGCTGGGAGTACAGCGTGGTCACGGGCCACGGGCCCGAGGGCTACGACGAGGAGCAGGTTCCCGTCTTCGCCGTCGAGGAGCGCGCCGACGGCGTCTTCGTGGCGACGCCGCCCGAGATGCCGCGCCGGCTCGTGAAGCACAAGAAGCCGCACCTGCTCGAGGAGCATCCGAAGCCCCCCGGCGCGCCGCCGCGCGTGCTCGGGATCTCGACCACCGCGATGGACCTGGCCAACCCGCGCTTCTCGACCTCCGACGCGCTGCTCGAGTCGGCCCTCGCGGCGGCGAAGCAGGCGCGCGGCGTCGACACGCAGCTCCTGCGCCTGCGCGACCTCGCCTTCCGCCACTGCGAGGGCAACTACTCGAAGGCCGCGCGCGCCTGCACCTGGCCCTGCGCCATCACCGAGCGCGACCCGGACGACCAGCTGACGCCGGTCTACGAGGGCCTCGTGCACTGGGCCGACGTGGTGCTCGTCGCGACCCCGATCCGCTGGGGGAACCTCTCGTCGCTCTACTACAAGATGGTCGAGCGCCTGAACTGCGTGCAGAACCAGATCACGATCCAGAACCGGGTCCTGATCAAGAACAAGGTGATCGCGTTCATCATCACCGGCGGACAGGACAACGTGCAGGGCGTCGCCGGGCAGCTCCTCACCTTCTGGGGCGAGCTCGGCTTCGCGGTGCCGCCCTTCCCGTTCATCGCCCACACGCGCGGCTGGGACGCCGAGGACATGGAGCGCAACGTGCGGCAGGTGCGGGCGAGCGAGGCGCTGCGCGAGGCCGCCGCCCAGCTCGCCCTGCGCGCGCTCGACTTCTGGGCGGTCTTCGACGCGCACCGCGCCGAGCTCGACAAGCCGATGGAGCGCAGCGGCCGCAAGGCGCAGCGCCTCGCCCCGGCACCGGATCCCTTGGAGTGACGCGACCCTCGCTCAGCCTTCGGCCGTTGGCCGGCGGGCGGTCCTCTCGTCCATCATGATCACCCGCGCGGCGTCGTCCTGCTCCTAGCCGCCGGACATGGCCCCCAGGACCACGAAGGGCTCGGCGCCCGTCGCGACGGGATCGGGCAGCGGGGCGTCCGGCTCTTCGTGGGACAGATCTTCCTGGCAGGCGAAGAACCGGACGAACGCCCGGCGCCGTCGGGTGACGTGGTCGCGGATCGTCCCGCGCAGCATCGGATAGCGGGCCTCGAGCGCGTCGAGGACCGAGCGCTGCGTGACCCGACCCTCGACCAGGAGCTTCAGCTCGCCGTCGACCCGCGCGAGGGTCCGCAGATGGGCCGGGAGCACGACCCGGATCATGGCAGCACCTGGACCTCGACGGAGAGCACGGGCGGGAGATCCCGGACGATCGGCGCCCAGCGGTCCCCGGCGTCGGCCGAGGCGTACACCTGCCCCCCCGTGGTGCCGAAGTACACGCCGCAGGGATCGAGCGAGTCGACGGCCATCGCGTCGCGCAGGACGTTCACGTAGCAGTCCTTCTGCGGCAGGCCCTGCGTGAGCGCCTCCCACTCGTGTCCGCCCGTCCGGCTGCGATACACGCGGAGCTTCCCTTCGGGAGGATAGTGCTCCGAGTCGCTCTTGATCGGCACGACGTAGATGGTGTCCGGCTCGTGCGCGTGCACGTCGATCGGGAACCCGAAGTCGGTCGGCAGGTTTCCGCTTATCTCGTGCCACGACGCGCCGGCGTCGTCGCTGCGCATGACATCCCAGTGCTTCTGCATGAACAGCACGCCCGGGCGCGACCGGTGCATGGCGATGCGGTGAACGCAGTGGCCCACCTCGGCATCCGTGTCGGGAAGCAAGTGGGGTGACTTCAGGCCCCGGTTCGCCGCCTGCCACGTCGTGCCGCCGTCGTCGGTCCGGAACACGCCGGCCGCCGAGATGGCGATGAAGATCCGCTCGGGATCGCTCGGGTCCTGCACGATCGTGTGCAGGCACATCCCACCGGCGCCCGGCTGCCAGAGGTGTCCCTTCACGTCGCGCAGCCCGGGCAGCTCCTGCCACGTCTGCCCGCCGTCGATCGAGCGGAACAGGGCGGCATCCTCTACGCCGGCGTAGATCGTGTCCGGGTCATGCAGCGAGGGCTCCAGATGCCACACTCGCTTGAACTCCCAGGGGCGCGGCGTACCGTCGTACCACAGGTGCGTGCCGGGCACGCCGTCGTACATGAACTTGTTGCCCGCCGCCTCCCACGTCTTTCCCCCGTCGTTCGAGCGCTGGATCACCTGTCCGAACCAGCCGCTGGACTGCGACGCATACAGTCGATTCGGGTCGCTCGGAGAGCCCTTGAGATGGTAGATCTCCCAGCCCCCGAAGTGCGGACCACTGACATCCCACCGGTCGCGCATGCCGTCCGAGGTGAGCACGAAGGCGCCCTTGCGTGTCCCGACCAGGACCCGT
>CAZUYC010000099.1:0-1787 GCA_964624475.1 uncultured Spirochaetales bacterium
GTCATCGACTTCGTGGAGGAGACGGGCATCCGATCCACGTGCCGGCCGAAGACCGCCCGGATCGCCCGCGCCTCCGCGAGGTCGCCTGCGGGGGTGCTCGTCGCGTGGGCGTTCAGGTAGTCCACCCGCGCGGGCTCGATCTCGGCGTCGGCGAGCGCCTCCGTCGAACGCGGCCCGGCCGCCCCGATGTACTTCATCTGATCCTCCCGACGCGGCCGGCCAGCTCGGCTCTTGCGATCCGGCCCTAGCCCGCCGCGTCCTCCTCCACGTGCTCGGCGCGCCGCCCGAGGTCCAGCATGCGATCGCCCAAGGCGAGCCACTCGTCGCGGCGGACACCGACGAAGAGCCAGATGGGGATCGGCACCAGGTAGTAGGGCGTCATCCAGAGGCTCAGCTCGGAAAGCCCGTCGAGGAGTGCCCCCCAGGCCGGGCGCAGGGAAGGCAGCAGCCGGAGGAACAGGTGATCCTTCTCCGGGTCGAACCACGGCAGGATCTGCCACCCCGGCATCAAGGCGACGAAGGCAGTGATGAGCAGGAACCCTCCGGCCGCGGCCCGGAGGCGGCGCCGCCACGGCAGCGGAGTGGCGAGAACCAGCGAGAGCAGCATGGCGGTGGGCATGTAGCCGGTGTATCGGCTGCTGCGGAGAGAATCGGCGACTGCCCGATCGCCGTAGCCACGCTCCGGGGGTACGCGGTGCTGGATCCCCGTGTCCATGGAAGCTGGGCCCAACCGTCGCCCGTGCGTGGCGTCGTACACGCGGACGCTGCGCTCCGGATCGATCGACACGGTGCACAGTTGCACCAGTCCCCGGTACAACGCCCCGTACGCCTCGACCGAGCCCGGCCACGGGGCCATCAGGAGCGCGTAGAGGAGCGCGAAGCGGACCACGAAGGCCGCTATCTGGCTAGCGCGGATCACCATGACCGGCTGCCGCACGACCCGTAGCCCAGGCCAGCCACACGCCGAAACAACCCAGTGTCGCTACGACGTAGAGGGCCTGCCAGACGTCGGTGTGGGCCGTGTAGAAGAGCCTCGGATAGTGGAGACCGACCAGGTAGAGGCTGGCGATGCGCAGGAGGTTCAGCGCCACCAATACGGGAACGCCGAGCAGGAGTGCGGGAAGCTTGAGCGGGAAGGAGCCGGGAAAGGCGAGGAGAGCGGCCAGGAACAGCGCCAGCGGTTCGAGTCCGTCGCAGCCCTGCGCCACCTGCACACCGAAGCGCGACGAGCCGAGATGGAGGCCATTCACCCGGACGTCGTCGAATCCCAGCACCGCGAGGAGGTCGCCCGACCACCGGGTGCTGGCGCGAGCGTACGCCGAGAACACGCGTGTCTGGTAGAGCTCCGTCATCGCAAATGCGTAGTAGAGGGCGACGAGGGCGCAGAAGCCGCCGAATGCCCGCGCGAGGACGAAAGCGGCGCGACGCCGCGACATCGGAGCCACTCGGGGCTCGGTATCTCTTGCGTCTCTCACGCGCTCATCGTACCGGCGGACGCAGCTCGGTGTCCAGAAGGGCTCCGCGCCAGCCAGGCGCCGAGGCCGAGCGGGGTCAGGGGCGCGATCGAGAGAGCACCCGCCTGACTCACCGCGATGTCTCCTGCGAGCGCGACCGCCCCCCCATCGGGGCCGGGTGCCGTCCTGCTGAGCTCGCGCGCTAGCTCGCCGCGCCGGGAACGCAGAGCACGAGGGTGGCGTTGGTGCCGCCGAAGCCGAAGGAGTTGGAGAGTGCGATCTGCACCCGCGCGCGCCGCGCCCGGTTCGCGATGTGGTCGAGGGCGCACTCGG
>CAZUYC010000100.1:0-123544 GCA_964624475.1 uncultured Spirochaetales bacterium
CGCCGCGGCTCCCGAACCGCTCACGAGCGCATCCTCTGTGGCGCGGAGCGAATCGGCCAGGTCCATGGCCGTCTCCTCGGCGTCGAGCCGGGTGAGCGCGCGCTCCTGAGCGCCTCCCCCGCCGGGGCTCGTGACGATCGCTAGAAACAGAGCGGCCAGAGCGACCCGTCGCTCTCCCATCGCTCCCTCCTCCACCGCAAGTCTACATCGTGGGACCGGCGACGAACACGCTCGTCGCGGGCACGATCTCGACACCGTCCCTGTCATGGCTGCGAACCGACCCGCCCTGGATCGTGACGCCCGAGAGCGCGTCCGACAGTCGACCGCATGCATCGAAGGCTCGGAGCTGGTAGCTGATCGCGACCGAGCTGGTGACCTCTTCCGGGTCCACCACCTTCACGAGTGCAGACCCGGTCTGCGGCGTGCAGTCCGCGGGCGGTGGCGACGCATCAGGGGTCAGGAGTGCGAGCGCAGAGCTCCGCTGAGCACGGTTCAGCTGGACTCCCAGGATCTCGATCTTCTCGCGCGGGTACTCCACGACGAACTCGACGGCTCCGGGTGGGCTTTCCGCGAAGGGATTGTGCAGGTAGACCCCGAACGCGGGGCTCGGCACGACGTCCCGGGCATCGTCTTGCTCATTTCCGGGTCCGCTTTCCCAGGTCGGTTCCGATCCAAGGGTTCCGCCGGTCCCAACCCTCCAACCGATGAAGTCGTTGTGCTTGGCCCCCGCTCCCGCCACGATCCGGATCGGGATCCGGAGGTGCGGGTCAGCGTACGGCACCTGGTACGAGTCGCGCTGGCCCCAACCGACCCAGTCTCCGCCTTCGAGCTGAGGCTGCTCCCTGACGAACCCATAGGGCGAGGTCGCCGACCGCCGGTAGCGTTCGACCTTGATCGTGTAGTTGTTCGGCACGGGAACCTGAGACGGAATGTCGACCAACGCGATCGTCTGCGCTCCCGAGAAGCCCGGGTCGAGCCCGACCGCGGCGGGCGAGTTCTCGTCGGCGCGCACCCGCGTCACGTACCGGACCGGAAGGTAGGTCCGGAAGTTACCCGCGCCTCCATACAGCGAGAACACGAGCTCTCCGCGAGCCTCGTCCTCCGCCGCGCTGCCGGACGGATAGCCCATAGCCAGGTTCAGGCTCGTCGTCAGGAAGAACCGACTCATCGGATCGGAGAGCGCGTGTCCGAAGCCCGCCGTGTAGGTCGGCGGGATGGCGACCGAGATCGTGGTGCCCGCGGCTGCCACCCGCGGGACGGGCTCCGATCCACACGCCACGATCAAGAGGAGCACGAGGCCCAGATACAAGGCTTGGATCTGTCGATTCACCTGCGATCCCCCGCTCTAGAACGCGAGAGGATTCAAGACCCCGACGGACGTGGCGGGCGTGATCTCTTCACCGCTTCCGTCGTAGGCTCGGACCGACGCGCTCGGAATCGTCACGTCGCCCGCCGCGAGGAGCCCGCAGCCCGCTTGATCGAGAGGCCGGACCCGGTAGGCCACCTGGATCGCAGCGGTCGCGGCTTCGGGGTCTGCGACGCTGATGCCCACGGTTCCAGATTGCGAGCTGCAACCGGACACCGATCCGGTATCCGGACTCAGAAGCGCCACCGCGGAGCTGCGATCCGCGCGCTCGAGCTGTACCCCCAGGATCTCGATCTTCTCCCTCGGATAATCGAGCGCGAGATCGATGGCCGCTGGCGCTGCTTCGGATTCGCCGTGCAGACGAATCCGGATCGCGGGGTGCGGCACGATGAGCTTCGCATCGTCGCTCACTTCGTCATTGGCAAGGGTTCCGAAGAACTCGGCCCATCCCGTGAAGGCGTTGTACCTGGCCGCCGAACCCGCCACGATCTGGATGGGGATCCCCTGATGAGGATCAGCAGGGCTCTGCCCCCACCCGATCCAATCCTCTCCCTCGAGCTGCGGCTGGGGGTCGAGGTTCTCGAACGCATGGCCCACGGCAATGGGATCCCGGCGGTAGAGGTCGACCTGGATCGAGTAGGAGTTGGCGAGCACGGCTTTGGGAATGTCGAGCAGCGCGATCGCTTGCCCGCCCGAGAACCCTGGGTCCACCGCCGTTGCGGCCGGCGCGTTCTCGTCTGGATGAACCCGGGTGATGTAGCGCACCGGGAGGTAGGTGACGAACGTGCTGCCGCTCATGAGCGAGAACACCAGCTCACCTCGGGCTTCGTCCTCGAGTCCGCTGGTCGAGGAGTAGCTCGGGGCTGGAAGCGGTGCCGTGACGAGACTGTCGGGATTGGTCACGAGATACTGGATCATCTGGTTGGACATCGCGCGACTGAAGCCGACGGGATAGGAGGGCGGGATCGCGATCGAGATCGTGGTCCCGGTGACGGCGACTCGCGGGATGGGCTCGGATCCGCAGCCGAGGGTTGCGAGAAGCCCCGCACTGGTCCACCACAACCGGCGTCGATCCATTGCGGGCTCCCGGGGCTAGCGACCTGGCAAGGCGCGCCAGCGGCACCGGCCGAGCATATCACGACCCGGCCGCAGACCGGCGAACTCGCATTCGCTGCCGCAACCCTGGGCTCCGAGCCCAGAGGAGCGCCCCCGTTGCCGTTGCGAAATACAGCGCGTAGAGCGCGCGCTGCGGCTCGAGCCTCGTCTCCGATCCGATCGCCGCGCTGTGTACGAGCACCAGGAGAAGAGCCGCGTAGCCGAGCCAGTGAAAGCGCTTCCAGATCGCCTGCATCGACGGCCGACGGCGAAGCGACGTGGCGCCCCAGGTGACCAGGAGCGCGTAGAGGCCCAGGGCCCCGAGCGCGAGCATCCGCCGGTAGTAGCCAGCCCCCACCCGCGGGGCGAGGAGCTCCAGCGATGAGGCCCCATCCGATCGCAGCGCTACGGCCGCGAGGAAAAGTCCGACGTGTGCGACGGCCGCCAGCGCCGCCGAGACTCCGAGGGCGCGATGGGTTCGCATCACGTCTCGAGACCCTAGCCAGCTCCCGGCCATGCTGCGGAAAGCCCCCAGCAGCACTTGCAGCCAGATGAAAGTGAGCGCGTAGAGGCCCACCCCCCGCGAGAGCGCGTAGAGAAACTGCCCCGGTGGAGCCGAGGGGCTCGAGTACTGCCGGAGATCGCCGGCATTCGAGAGAAAGACCAGGCCAGGGATGACGAGGACGATGGCCAACGCCAGCTCGAACGCGCGCCTCACGGCCGCAGGGCCTCGCAACGCACGAGCGCCTCCTCCCACGCCTCCGAGTCGGTCTTGCCGACGAGGCTCCCGGCCGTCGGAAGACCATCGTGCTTCCAGCCGCGGATGCCGAGGCCTTCGAGCAGCCGGACCTCCGGGAAGCCCAGGGCGACGAGGCGTCTTGCGCCCTCGAAGCCGCGGAAGTCCTTGAGGCAGTAGGGGACGAGCAGCTCCCCGCCGCCAAGCTCCGGGAGAGCCCGCTCGTTCATCTCGCGCACTGGCATGTGGATCGCGCTCGGGATGTGCTCCTCCGCGAACTCCTCGGGCTCGCGCACGTCGACGAACGTGACGGGGCGGCCCCCCGCGAGGAGCGCACAGAACTCGGCCGTCGTGATCCGGCCGATCGCATCCGCCGAAGCGGTGTCGGATCCCTGCGCCTGGGCGGAGAGCCAGACCGCATACCCGGCGAGAGTGGGCAGCACGACCGCAAGAGACAGGCGGCCCGGCTTCATCGCCTCTCCATGCCCTGGGCACTCGGGCCGGGCCAGCTTATACCGAGGGGAGTCGGGCCCACAAGCTCGAGAGGGGCGACTATCGCTCGGGAGACGCCCCGCGCGACGCCGCGTCGCGGAGCAGATCGAGGAAGTCGAAGCAGGCGGCGAGCGCGGCATCGGGATCGGGAGAAGCGCGCAAGATTCCTCCGAGCACGCGTTCGAAGCGGATCGAGGGGTCGGCGCCGCTTCTGGCCCAGGCTCGGATCTCGATCGCGTGGATCAGCCGGCCGAGCTCGACGACGAACGGGTCGGCCAAGGCCTCCTGCGCGATCAGCACTTCGAGCGCGGAGCGGCGCGCGTCACGGCGCAGGGGCGCGTCCGGTAGGTCGAAGAGCACGACGCCGGCCGGCATCTGGTCCTCGGCGTGGAACTCGAAGGTCGCTTCGGCGTCCACGAATCGCTGGATCGCCCAGGCGGTCGCGCAGCGGTCGGGCTCGACGAGGGGAGTCGTCGCGTAACGGGTGCCGCGATCGGCGGCAGCCGCGGATGGCGCCGCCGCAGCCGCGCCGAGAGCGATGGCCCACGCGGCAGCCCAGGATCGCGAAGCACCCCGCTCGCTCACGAGCCGAGTCTATCCGAGGAGCGCGCGAAGCTCCGAGGCGTCGAAGGGCCCCTCGAGCTTGCCCAGGCTCAGGAGCGAAGCGCGTCCGCCGACGAGCCCCAGATCCTCGGGTTGGTGCGTGACCCAGAGCGTCGTGATCGCGAAGCGCTTCGCGAACGCGACGAGCTGCCCCGCCAGCTCCCGGCGGCTCCGCAGGTCGACGTGGGCCAGGGGCTCGTCGAGGAGCAAGAGCCTCGGCCGCTTCGCGATCGCCCTCGCAATCCCGAGGCGCTGTCTCTCTCCGCCCGAGAGCTCCCCCGGTCGCTCGCCGGCGCGCCGCGCGAGCCCCACGAAGTCCAGGATCTCCTCCACCCTCGGGTACGCATCGTCCTCGCCCGACCGCTCCCACCGGCGCCCCAAGGTGAGGTGTGAGCGCACGGTCAGATGCGGCCACAGGGCGTCCTCCTGGAAGGCCATCCCGACGCCCCGGCGGTGCGGGGCGATCAGAATCGTCCCGACGGCGGAGGCCTGCTGCCCGTCGAGGTGTACGGCCCCCTCGGTTGGAGCGAGGAGACCCGCGATCACGCGCAGGAGGCTCGTCTTTCCGGCGCCGCTCGAGCCGACGAGGAGCCGGAGCTCTCCAGTCTCGAGATCCAGGCCTCGCGCCCGCGAGGACGCTCTTGCCTCCCAGGATGAGGTGGACCTCGCGAAGCTCGAGCCTCAGCGCCAGCTCCGATCGAGCCGGCGAGCGAGACCGAGCAGACCCAGGAAGAGCCCCGCGGACAGGATGGCCTGGGTGAGAGCGAGCGCCGCCGCGGCGCCCCGCTCCCCGTAGTGGATCAGGTTGTCCACGCGCAGCGGGAGCAGCTCGATTCCCGGCGGCACCGTGAGCACCAGGAGGCCGGAGGCGGCGAGCGAGTCGGCGGCAACGGCCGCGGACGCGACGAGCGCGAGCGGGGCGATCAGCGGAAGCTCGACTCGAAGGAAGCGCCAAATGTCGCTCTCCTCTTGAAGGAGCGCGGCTTCGCGAAGGCCTCTCGGGAGGGAGAGCCGGGCGGCGGCGAGCAGTAGGGCCGCGGGCCCCGCCCAGCGCCCGACGAGACAGAGAGCAGGCTCCAGGAACGCGGGGAGTACCGTGAAGGGGCCCCACTCCCGTCCGAGCTCGACCCAAGCGATCGCGTAGGCCGAGCTCGGCACACAGAGCGGCAGCAGGAGGACGGCCGCGAGGGCGCGGCGCGCGCGAGCAGGCGCTCGCACGATCAGCTCCGAGGCGGCGAGCCCGAGGAGCGGGCACAGGCTCGCTCCAGCGAGAGCGATCCCGAGCGAGTGCCCGATGGCCCCTCCGGAACTGCGAATCGCGCCGAGAGCCTCGGGCACGCGTTCGATCCCGAGGAATAGCCCCGCGAACGGGAGGCCGACCGTCACCGTCAAGGCCCCGACGAGGATCGTCCCGCCGAGCAGCCGCTCGCGACGCCCGAGCGACCAGTCGAGACGGCCGCTCGCCGAGGACCCCTGGGGTGGATCGCCGGGGAGCGTCGCGGCGAACGCGGCCGCGGTCGCGGCGCCGACTGCAACGAGGGGAATGCAGGCTCGCGCTGCCTCCGACGCATCGAAGCTCCCCGCATACAGGAGAAAGATCTCCACCGGATAGGTGAGGACCTGGAGCAACGATGCGACGGCGTGATCCGAGAGGCAGAGGACGAAGACCAGAAGGGTCGCGGCGGCCAGCGCCGGGAAGACCCGGGGCAGGAGCACGAGGGCGGCGACCCGCGAGACCGTCATCGCCAGGAGCCCCGCCTCTTCCGGCGCGCGTGGCGCGGCTCGCGCCGCGAGGACCAGGGCCACGGCGACGAGCGGCGCGTGCGCGGCGCCGAGCACGGCGACGACGGCCATCGGCTGCCCGACCACGAACTCTCCGCCGGAAGCCCAGCGCTCGAGCGCCAGCCAGCCGAGCGCCAGGAGGTACGGGGAAACCCCCAGCGCGACGAGGAGGCTCCCGACTGCGACTCCCCGAGCGGCGAGGCGGATCCTTGCGAGGGGAACGGCGAGCAGGATTCCCGCGCAGAGGGCGAGTACGGTCGCGCCCGCCGCGATCGCGAGGCTCCGTGAGAGCAACCCTCCGCTTCGCGCGTCGAGGAGCCCGGGCCAACCGTTCCCCGGTGGATCCCCGTCCCAGGCCACCGTTGCGAGCCGCACCAGGGGGAGGAGGCCGAGCGCGAGTGTGGGGAGCGCCGCCAGGAGAGCTGTCGACGCGCCGACGAAGAGCTGGAGCCGCCTCGCTATCGGACGAATACCTCGCGGCAGAAGGCGATGGCCTCAGGCAGATGGTCCGCGACCCGTTCGAAATCGACCTCCAGAATCTGGAGCTGCTCCCGCGGCGGGAGAGCCTCGGGCCAGGCAAGCCCCGGGCGAAGCGGGATCTGGGCCCCCGGGGCGCGGGCGAGGGCGATCTCCACCTCCGGCGAGAGAAGGTAGTCGATCAGACGACGAGCCTCCCTGGGATTCGGCCCTCCGGCGACGAGGGCCACCGTGTTGGGGATCACGAGCGTACCGGCGGACTCCCGGCCCGGAAACATCATCTCGACGACATCGCCGCGCGCGCGGGCAGCGGCGACGTCGTCCGAGTCCGTCATCGCGACGGGGACGATCCCTGCGACCACGAGATCGCGCGCCGTCGAGTTGCCATCGACCAGGCGCGGCTCGTTCGCCGCGAGCGCGCGCAGCCACTGCTGGGTCCGGGCGCTCCCCCAGGTGGCGAAGAGCGCGGCCACGTGGGTGGCCGTGGTTCCGAAGAGGGGATAGCCGAGTGCGAAGCGACCCTTCCAGCGGGGGAGCGCGAGCTCTTCGAAGCCTCGGGGCCGCTCCTCGAGTGAGACCGCGCTGGGCGCCACGGCGAGAACCCGAGCCCGCGCGGCGAACCCCGTCCAGTAGCCCTGCGGGTCCTTGAAGCGATCGGGGATCTCGGCGCCCGCGGGGCTCGCATACGGAGCGAGCACTCCCTCGCGCTGGAGCACGATCGTCCGGACCACCTCCGAGTTCCAGAAGACATCCGCGCGCGGGCCAGCCTTCTCGGCGATTAGCCGGTTCGCAAGCCCGACCGTCTTCGTCGCCTCGGTGTCGTAGACCGCATCCACGCGGATCCCCGTCTGGCGCTCGAACTCCCCGAGGACCGGCTCCGAGTACACCTGGTCGAGGGAGGTGTAGACGACCACCCTCGGTTCCGACGGGCCGCCGTCGCAGCCCGCCATGGCGACGGCCGCCGCGGTCAGCATCGAGACGATCCTTGCTGTGATTTCGCGCTCCTTCGCGCTTGATTCCCAGCGGGGCCTCGTGCAGGATGACGCCGCCGCAGTCGAGCCAGGGTTCCATGGTACCGTGAGCCCTCGGCTGAGCGAGGGTCAAACACTACGCACCGGCGGATGCACTTGCCCCGACGAAGCCGCCTCCCGATGCGTCCTCTCGCCCGGTTCTCGGCGGCGCTTCTCGGCCTCTTCCTCGCCGCTGCGCCGGCGCGAGCCGACATCGACGTCGACCTGCCCGGCGACATCGACGGGAACAACCGCGTCGATGCCGCGGATCTCCTTCGCCTCATGCGGCACGTCCGGGGGGATTCGGGCTACCTCCTCACGGGGGATGAGGTGACGGCCGCCGACATCGCGCCCGTCGTCGGGGGCGTCAGCACGCCCGATGGCGACGCCGACGTAGCGGATCTCGCCGTCCTCACGCGAGTGCTCGAGGGCGACATCGGACCGGCGGCTCCGCACCTCAACGAGCCGCCGACTTCCGGAAACCCAATCTCCGTCAGCGGCACGGCCGAGGCGGGGATGACGATCCACCTCTTCGTGAATGGGGTGCAGCAGGTCGCGCCGAAAGTGAACCACCCGGGTGGCCTGTTTACGTTCAACGGCGTGGCGCTGCTTGCCGATGACAACGACCCGACAACTCCGAGCAATCCGATGTTTGCTGTGACCGTCAACAGCGGCCTGGCGAGCCGCCCCTCAAACGTGCGGTCGCGGGCTTTCGTGGGAGCGGAGGTCCGGTCGTT
Organism: uncultured Spirochaetales bacterium; assembly: GCA_964624475.1. Classification (GTDB taxonomy): domain Bacteria; phylum Myxococcota_A; class UBA9160; order UBA9160; family SMWR01; genus CAZUYC01. The sequence goes on from CAZUYC010000100.1 coordinate 8,299, forward strand.
TGCGGCCAAGACCCTCGATGCGAGCGACGCGACGGGTCCGAACAACACGGTGGTCTGGACTCGCCTCAACCATCTCGGCGCACCGGTCCCTTTCACGTTCACTGGCAACCTCACCGTCCCGACGGGATTCACGTTGATCGTCACGGAGGGGACGACGCTCCAGTTCGGTTCCACGGCTTCAACTCTGAAGGTCGACGGAGCCTTGATCGTGCAAGGTACGGCGAACAACCTTGCTCAGTTCAACGCGACGTCGGCGACATGGGTCGGAATCCTTGCGAACACGTCGACTCCCGTGCTGACCGTCGACCATGCCCAGATCAAGAAGGCGACTAATAGCATCAACGTCGACCGCTCCACAGCGACGATCAAGGTGACGAACTCGTGGATCTACGGCAGCTCCGCTGCCACCTATGGCATACGTCTGAACGACTTCAGTACAGCGTCGATTTCCGGCAACCACCTGCTTGGGCTGTTCGGCATCGCGATTTATTCCATAAGATCTCCCTCCATTACCGGCAATGAGCTCGATACCCAGATCCCGACGCCCGGCGCGCCCAGTGGAGACGGAATCCGATTGTCTGCCTTGGGAGGAACTACGTCCGCCGCGAACAAGCCCATTCTGACTGGGAACACGATCACGAAATTCGCTACCGGAATCCGGCTGGTAACTTCTTTGTACCAGGGAACGCCGGGAGCGTATATCTGGCCCGCGCCCAGGATCAACGACAACACGTTCTTCTCGAACAGCACCAATCTCGAGGTGGGAACTGGCAATAATGCCGCGGACCCGTTGGTGATCAACGCGGAGAACAACGACTGGGGTGTGTTCGCAGTCAACGAGATCAACTCGAAGTTGGCGCACCGGCTCAATAATCCGACGCCCGCCAACCCGCGCCCGCTCGTCGACTTCGCTCCGTTCGAGGACGCCAACGGTGCGTTGGTCACCACGTACGTCCTAGGGCACGTCTCGCAGTATTCCCTCGCAGCAGGCGAGACCCCCTACACCGCGGTGGGACCGATCGTCTTTCCGGAGACCGCCTTCTACTTGAGCACACCGCCCAGTCCCGACAGCGGGCAGATCCCTCCGGGAGTCACGATCGAAATGGACCCCGGCTACGGGATAGACGCCTACGGGATGTTGCGAATCGGCCAGGTGGGAGGAGCCCCGGTCACGCTCTGCGCGCCACCCTGCGACGGTATCAACTTCGCTCCGGGCGCCTGGCCTGGGATCACGATTCATGGCGACTCGACCGCCGACTCGAGCTTCATCCGCAACGCGTCGATCTCCGATGCCGCGCGCGCGGTCGATGTGGATGGCGCCAGCTCCGTGACCGTCACGGACTCCACGGTCCGCCACTTCAGCGAGTTCGGGATTCGTTTCACCGACGTGTCGCTTTCGACCCCCCCCAGTCAGATTCTCCGCAACACCGTCGACGGAGGGGCCGATTCCGGCGAACCGGCGGGCACCGGAATCGCGATCGTGGACTCCGACGTCGAGCTGAACGCCAACACTGTGCAGAACAGCCTGGCGGGGGTTCACGTGCAGGGGGCGTCGGATCCGCAGATCGGAAGCGCGTCGTCCACCACCTTCCCCGACAACACGATCAGCGCGAACACCTGGGGAGTGTGGCTCGAGGCCACGGCGTCTGGGCAGCCCAACCCCGTGTTGACCCGCAACTCCATCGCCGGAAACAACCGGGTGCCCGACCCGAGCGCGAGCCCGCCCTTGCGCCCTCCCGCCAACCTCCGGATCTCCGGTTACCCCGAGGGCACGAGCGTGCAGGTCTTCGCGCAAGAGAACTACTGGGGTATCGACCCTTCGGATCCACCCGATCCCACGGCGGACGAGGAAGCCGTGCTCGCGACGATCGCACAGGACAACCCTCAGAACCCGGTGGTAGTCGACGTCACCGAGTTTACGGATTCGGACGGCGTCATCTTCGGCGGCTCGCAGGTGCTGAGCTCCGTCTTCACGAGCATTTCCAGCACCGCGGACGTGATCAAGCCGACCGTCGGTAGCCCGAGCTTCGTCGACATCCTGTTCACGACGCTCGTCACGGGCACGGTGGACCTGCGTATCTGCCCGGAGCTCAACATCGCCTGCGAATCGGTGGATGCCGTCTGGAGCAAGCAGATCCCGAACCTCACAGCAGCTGCCTACAGCGAGCGCTGGGACGGCAAGGACCAGGCCGGAGACTTCGTCCCCGACGAGGCCTACGTCTACGTGCTCACGCTCAACGGCGGAACGCGCCCACGCGACCGCTACGACCCGCCCCGCAACGTCTTCGATCCTGTCCAGAATCCGAACGGCGTCGGCATGGACGCTCCCGTCGCGACCACCGACGAAAATGATCCAGACTACCCGCTGCTGGCCTTCAACGCCTTCGAGAACGACTTCCTCAAGGTGAACTACCACCTTCGAGGAGACCCGAGCCGGGCCAAGACCCAGATCCGGCCGACCGAGCCGGAGGATCCGTCCACACCCTGGTTCTACCTCGGGTCGAGCGACGGCATCCCCATCGACACGCCGAACGCGACATCGAACGTGCCACTGCTCGCAGTCTGGGACGGGCGGAATCCAGCCGGTGAGCTGCTCAGCCAGTTCCGGCGCATCAACTTTCCCGTCCCACCGCGGCTCAAGCCGAACTTCGTCATCGTAGAGAGGACGCGCCCCAAGATCCGCGGCCCCGAGCTCGGGCTCGACAATAGCTTCGACGAAGTCGAGGTCCGCCCCGATCCCTTCCGCGTCACCCACAGCTACGACCAGGTTCTCGGCTTCAAGTACTGCATCGACCAGAGCACCCTCGTCACGATCAAGGTGCTTCGTCCAGGAACGAGCGATCCCGACAACCCGGCGAACGTGGTGGCGACGCTCCTTGCCGAGAACACGCTTCTCTCTGGCATCGCGAGCTGCACGCCGGCGAACGCGTACTCGATTCCGGCGTGGGATGGGCGCGACTCTAGCGGGAAGGTCGCAGCCACGGTGGACGGCGTCTACACGCTCGCGATCGACGCGCGGAACCCGCTGCAGAGCAATCTGCGCACCATCTACCGCGGCGTACTGCAGCTGCGGCGGTAGAGGCGTCGGACTGTGGGAAGCAGAGTAAAGAGGCTTGCTGCCACGATCGCCGTTGTCGCGGTCGGGGGACCGGCGGTCGCTGCGCAGGACGAGGGGCGAATCGCCTATCTCGCCCTGACGGAGGGGCTCTGGCAGGTGTGGACGGTCGTGCCCCGAGAGTGGCAGCCGAGACAGGTGACCCGATCCGCCTACGACAAGGCGAGCTCCTCTTGGTTCCCGGATGGAAGGTCGCTTCTGCTGACCTCGCTCGATGGTCGGCTGTTTCGTGTCGAACGGGATACGGGAGTCGAGCGCGAGATCTCGCTCCCGGTGACCGGGGTGAGCGATTCCGTCGTTTCTCCGGACGGTGCGTTGATCGCCTTCTCCTTCAGCGCCGGTGGGAGCATCGATGCCAACGAGATCTGGACGGTGCGGATCGACGGCACCGAGATGCGACGCCGTACCGACCTCCCCCGCTATCAGCATCAGCCTCGCTGGAGCGCGGACGGCAGCTGGCTCTACTTCCTCTCGGCCGGCGTGGCGCAGGACCACGAAGTGTGGCGGGTTTCCCTCCGCACCAGAGTCCTGGAGAAGCTCACGGTCGGTGGGCTCTACCACTTCGAGCTCGCGCTGGCCCCGGATGGTCAGCTCGCCTATTCGAGCAATCGCTCGGGCGACTACGAAGTCTACGCGCAGGAACCGGGGCGTGACCCCCGGCGACTCACCGATCATCCCGGGCTGGACGGCCACCCCGCGTGGTCGCCGGACGGCCGTGAGATCGTCTTCCACTCCACGCGCTCCGGTTCGCTCGGTCTCTGGGAGATCCCGGCGAGCGGAGGCGAGGCGGTCGCCCGGGTCGAGCCGCCGGGGGGTGCTCGGAACCCGGTCTGGTGGCACTCTCCTCGAGGTCCGCGGTGATCAGGGCGGTGACTCTTCTATCACTCCTCGTTGGCCTTCCGTCGCTGGTCGCGGCGGATTTTTCGGTGAGCGAGGTGTACCACGAGCCCGTGGCGTTCGATCCGCGGGTCGGGCAGTCGGTGACCGTCGGGTATCGTCTCTCCGCTCCGGCGCGTGCTGCGCTCAACGTCTTCGACGGGCGCGATCTTCGGGTACGACGAATCGAGTCGGAGCGCGTGCTCCCCGCAGGAGATCACCGATTCGTCTGGGACGGGCGCGACCACACCGGCGACGTGGTGCCCGCGGAAGCCTATGTGTACACCGTCGAGGCAACGGAAGAGTCTGGAACCTCGCTCGTTTGGGATCTCGCCGACGCGACTGGGGGCGAGTCGATTCCGATCGAGAGCCTGCGCTGGGACCCGGCGGCCGCGCGCGTCACCTATTCCGTGGCGCAGCCGTCGCGCGTGAGGATCCGAATCGGCCTCGCGAGCGAGGGTCCGCTCCTGCGCACCCTCCTCGACTGGGTCGCCCGCGGGCCAGGGCCGCATTCCGAGGCGTGGGATGGCATGGACGGGTCGGACGTGATCGATCTGGCGAAGCACCCCTCGCTCGATCTGGTAGGCGAGGCCTTTTCGCTGCCGCGAAGCGCCATCCTGGTGGGTCGCGAGCCGAGCCGAGTCGCATTCGTCGCGAACCTTCAGGAGCCCCGTGTCGAGCGGCGTCGCTCGCGCCTGCGCAGCCCCCGAATGTTCGACTACGCGGCGCAACCCATCGAGAAGCGGCGCGACTTTCCGGTGCACCTGGAGCTGCCTTCCGGAATCGAGCGGGGTCAGGATGGGCTGGTGGTCGTGCGCGGCCCTCTCGCCGTGCGCGTGACGCTCGAGGCGGGAGACTTCGAGCGTGTGGTGGCGGAGCGTTTCGAGGTCTCCTTCTTTCTCGATGGTCGCTTCGTGTGGGAGAACGAGGTGGGGTTCCTCCCGATGAGCTGGGTCTGGGACCCGCGCGGGAGCAATCCGGGAACCCACTATCTGACGGCGAATATCCGCGGCTACGACGGCCACTTCGGGGCGGCGACGGTGCGCGTGGAGGTGAAGCCGGAGGCGGGCGCGGCGGGAGGTCGGCGATGAGACCCGCGCGATCGCAATGGTTCGCGACGGGGCTCGCGCTGGTGCTGGGAGCGCTGGTGGCTCCGACCGCATGGGCGCACGACTTCAGCACGTTCCCGCCGATGGGGAGCGCACCGGGGGCAGACCCGACCAACCCGGCGTGCGACGAGGAGGGAGGCGCCTACACGGACGCCTCGGACGACGGGGGCCCCGGGTCCGGGGGGTCGCTCACCAATCCGACGGAGCCGGTGAGCCCGGTCTCGGGCAACTGGGTCTACCGGCACGTGGATCTCGAGGTGCCGGGGGTCTTCCCGATCCGGCTGGTGCGCCGCTACGACTCGCAGTCGAGCTATCACTCGGCCCTGGGGTCGGGCTGGGCCTTCACGCACGATCTGGCGCTCTTCGAGTACACGGACAACTCGGTGGTGATCCGCAACACCTGCGGTCAGCGCCACCGCTATCTCTTCAGCGGCGCGAACTCCTACGCGCTGGAGAGTCCCTCGCCGGCCTGGCGCCACACGCTCGAGCGAGACCTGCTCTCGGGCGAGTTCACGCTGCGCTCGCCCGAGGGGCGCGAGTGGCGCTTCGACACCTTGGGGCGGCTGACCGGGATCCGGGACCCCCAGGGCAACGAGCTCGGCCTCGCCTACAGCGCGCAGAAGCTGCCGATCACCGGGACCTCGATCCACTCGATCCAGCCCGAGCTGCCGCTCACGGTCACCTCGCAGTACCGGCTCGAGCGCATCGACGAGCTCCTCGGCGACTGCGTGGCCCAGGGCGAGTGCCGCTCCGTGACCTTCGCGTACGACCTGCTCACGGGTCTGCTCAGCTCGGCCACGAGCCACGACGGGCGCACGGTCGTCTACGGCCACGACGCGACCCACGGCAACCTCACCACGGTGACGCTCCTGGACGGGACGCTCCAGACCTTCGGCTACGGCGACGGGATCTCGCCGGACGAGACCGACCCCCCGCTCCACGACTCGAAGAAGAACCACCTCGTGACCTCGGTCCAGGAAGGCCAGAGCATGACCACCGTGGTCAACACCTACGCCACGGCCGCGGGGCTGGCCTACTACCGGGTGACGCAGCAGACGATGGGAGGCCAGACCGTCGGCTTCAACTACGCGCCTGTGGCCACCGATCTCAACCACGCGTCGGACTTCATCCTGGGCAGCGATCCGAGCCAGAGCTGCGCGACGGCCGGGCTGCGCTGCACGTTGCTCACGCACACGATCACGGCAACGGGCCAGCCCGCCGTGACGGCCAAGACCCTGTACAAGTTCGACGCCACGGGCCACGTGATCGACCGGATCGACGCGCTGGGCCATCAGACGCTCTCCGTCTACGAGACGACGCGGCCGTTCCTGGACGAGATCCGGGTCTACGAGAACACGAGCGGGAACCCTTCGGCCCCGACCCGGGTGCTCTTGCGGACGATCGCCCTCGACTACGACCTCCCGGCGGGGGACCTGGTGCAGCGCGTGGTGACGGTGGCCACGGCCGCCGGAGGCAGCGAGACGATCACGGAGGCGTGGGCCTACGACGCCGGCTGGGTGCAGGAGCACACCCGGGTCTCGAGCGCCGATCCGGAGGTCTTCCAGACGAAGTTCAGCTTCGAGCGCAACGGCCTCGCGCCGGGGGAGGGCGGCTACGACCCGGCCGACCCGATCACGAACCTCCACGAGATCCAGCGCTTCCACTTCGACGGGACGACGGCCGAGACGACCACCCTCGACTACAACGCGCACGGGAGGCTCTCCCGAGTGGAGCTCCCGGACGGCCACGCGATGGCCTGGAGCTACTACGGTCCTGGAGACAACGCGGGGGCTCTGATCAAGGACGGCCTGGTCTCGCAGGTCCACCACGAGACGAGCGGAGGTGGGGTCGACGGTCATCTCCAGACGGACTTCGACTACCTCGACCCGAGCCGGCAGGGCCGCGTGACGAAGGTCACCGACGCGCGGGGCTACGAGACGCTGCTCGGCTGGGACGCAGGCGGCCGGCTCACGGAGGTCCAGAACCCGCTCGGAGAGACGACGCTGCTCGGCTACGGAGGCCCGACGGCGGGCAGCCCCGGGCGCTTCCTGGTGCGGCTCGAGCGTGGGCGCGTGGGGAGCCAGGAGGGCGACGTCACGGCCTTCAGCTACAACGGCCGGGGCTTCCTCACGGCGGTCCGGCGCAAGACGGGCGGGAGCGGCGGGAGCGAGACCTTCGCGAGCACGACCTTCACGCTCAACAGCGCCGGGCGGCGGCTCAAGGCGACGGATGCTGCGGGTCGCGACCTCACGAACACCTACGATCGGCTCGGGCGCTGGATCAGCACCACCGACGAGGCTCCGCACACGACGAGCTTCGGCTACGACGCCGTGGGCAATCTCACCCGGGTGACGGACGGAGCGAACTTTGTGCGCCGCTTCGTCTACGATGCCCTCGATCGCCTGATCGAGCTTCAAGAGATCGACCTCGATGGCAGCACCGACGCGATCACGGAGTTCGCGTACGACGCGGCGGGGAACCTCACGGGGATCCAGGATCCGGAGCTCCACACGACCAGCTATCAGTACGATGGCCTCTCGCGGCTGCGCTTCGTGACGCGGCCGCTCGGGCAAGAGGTCGAGTACCGCTACGACCTGCGGGGACGGCTGGCGCGGTTGATCAATGGGCGGGGCCAGGCGCTCAACTACGCCTACGCGAGCTGGGGGCCGCTCGAGCGCGTGGAGCACTTTGCGAGCGACGCGGCGGCGGAGGCGGGGACGCCGATCGACCGCGCGATCGAATACGGCTACGACGTCTCGGGAAACCTTGAGAGGGTCGCAGATAGCGCGATCGACGGCGACCCGGGCGAGCCCGGCGTCGTCTACGCAGCCGTCTCCCCCGACCCCACGGCGAACCCGCCGCCGCCCCCCTATGACGCGCTCAACCGCCTGCGGCGGCTCGAGGTGGATCTCCCCGGGCTCGGAGGGGTCAAGACCCTGAGCTACGGCTACGACCGCTACGGCCACCGGAGCTCGCTCGCGTTCGCGGACGGGGCCGAGAGCTTCGGGCACAGCTACACCTACGACGACCCGCTGGTCGATCCCCGCGACCGGCTCCAGCAGGCGGTGCTCCACGGCATGACCGGGAGCCAGGCCTACGTCTTCGGCTACCTCGCGAACGACGACCTCGACACGATCGCGCGGCCGAGCGGCGTCGCGAGCGACCTCGACTACACGACCCATGGCGTGCTCTCGGCGATCACGGCGGCCGCGGGCGCGTCGGTGCTCGACCGGCTCGACTACCCCGACCGCGATGGCGCGGACCGGATCACCGAGCTCGTGGAGACCTTCGGCGGGAGCGCCAAGAGCTACGGCTACGGCTACGACTCGGGGGGCCGGCTCACGAGCGCGAGCTATCCCGCGGGTTTGGACCTCCCGGCGACGCCGGAGGCCTTTGGCTACGACCTCGCGGGCAACCGCGAGACGCCGAGCGTCCCCACGAACTACGAGTACAACGACAACGACGAGCTCACCAAGAGCCCCTTCGACGCGCTGCTCTGCTATGACGCGGACGGGAACCTCGCCTCGAAGCGAAGCGCGGGGGACTGCACGACGGGGACGGTCAGCGAGACCTTTACCTTCAACCACGTGAGTCAGCTCACGGGCTGGAGCAACGGATCGAGCTCGGCCTCCTTCGTCTACGACCCCTTTGGCCGTCGGGTCAAGAAGACGAGTGGCGGGGTGACCACCTGGTTCGTGTGGGACGGGGACCAGCTGCTCGCCGAGTACGACGGCACGGGGACCCGGAAGGTGCGCTACGCCTACACGACGGGCTTCGCCCCGGCGCAGGTGGCCTATGCGGCGGGCGGGAGCGAGACGATCTACGACGTGCACACGGATCACCTCGACACGCCGCGGATGCTCACCGACTCGGCCGGAGTCTCCCGCTGGCGGGCGCACTACGAGGCGTTCGGGAACGCCGTGATCGACCCGAACCCGGATGGCGACGGGAACCCGGCGAACAACGTCGCGGCCTTCCCGATCCGCTTCCCGGGGCAATACTTCGATGCCGAGACGGGGCTGCACGACAACCGGTTCCGGACGTACGACCCGGGCATCGGGCGGTACATCAGCGCTGATCCAGTTGGCCAACACGGTCTCCTTGCTCAAGAGTTCGTCTCGCTTGCGAGGGTTTCGATCAACGATCTCCAAGCGGGATCTCCGGGTCCCCGCTTCGAGGCAGCGACTCCGAACCTCTATGGCTACGTCGTCAACGACCCACTCAATCTCATCGACCCGTTCGGGTTGCAGGCGATCCCCGGCGACGATTCGATCACGGCACGCGCGAAGTCCATCGCGGCACGCGGGAATCGAGACGAGCTGGAGCGCTTCCTGCGGCAGTTTGGCGACGACATCAGCCCGGACAAGTCGAAGAAGCTGCTGAAGCAGTGCGAGCAGGCATTCAAGCGGAAGGCCAAGGAAGCGGAGAAGCGATTCCGCACCGACAAGGACTTCAACGACTTCGTGCACCGTGATTTCAAGCCCGATGCGAAGACACCCGGAGGCGGGGAGACCAACCCGAACCTCGGACCTCGTGACTTGATCGATGCGGCAGAGGAATTCTTTGGGCCGAACTTCTGAGGAACGATGTACACGCTACTGAGAATCGAGGGCGAGCGTGCGTTGCTGGACCGGTACTGTCGTGAGCTAGCCGCACGACATCCCGAGTTGAAGGTGGGGATCACTCGCCGGGGCGAGCTCGCCGTCGATTTGTCGAAACACGACTCCTGGGACGAGCACCAATGGCAGGTTGAGAACCTGCTCGCCAAGATCGCCCCGGTGGTCGAGGCAGCGCGGAAAGATGGTTGCTCCCCCTATGTCGACTGCGGGGTCTACGTTCCGTCCCCTTCCGGCCCCGACATATCGGTCGTTGTCCGTAGCTACCGCCATCGGCCGTCCCTTGTTGAACAGCTGGCTCGGCTTGGTCTGGCCTACGAGGTCACCGTCTACGTACAGCCAGCGCCTACTTCGCCCGCAAGCTGACGCGATCGACCCCCCCGCCCGCCCGGCCGGCGCCCTCTCTGACGGAAGGCGGCGTTATGCGGGGATCGGTCCGGAGGCGAGCTCGAGGAAGGGCGAAGCGGGTTGCCCGCAGCGCCGCCCGGCCCAAGCGGCGGAGGGGGCCGGCCTGCCGGCGCTGCGCGCCGTCACCGGGCAAGCCGGGCGGGCAAGGGCCGCGCCCGGCCCGCGCCACCCCGTGGCGAAAAGAGGCGGCGAGGCGCGGGCCGGTCACGGCCCTGGCATGCCCTGGCCGATAACGCGCGTTATCCGCCCTTGCCCTGGCCGGCCCCCTCCTTGGGTCGGCGCTGCGCGCCGACCTTGACATAACAACATTATGTCAACTTGGGCCGGGCTCCAGCGAGGCGACGCACAGCCTGTACCTCCGGCGCAGAGCGCCCGCCTCCGGATCTTTTGCTGGATCGAACCTGGGTTGCTCTGCGGAGGCTGGCGCCGGCCGCCCGTCCGCCCCCCTGGAAGGGGGGCTCCCCCGGAGAAGAGGAAGAGGGGGCGGCGGCTCCGCCGCCGCCCCTGTGGCGAAGAGTGCGACGAAAGAAGACCTGCTGGTCGGATTGTCCTTTAGTTCGATTCGGGGTTTCTTGCCCTGGCCGGGGTCTCCCTGGGGCGGAGCCCTGCGCTCCCCCGGAGAGATTGAAGAGGGCCGCGCTGCGGGCGGCCAAGCCTTCGAAAGAGGAAGAGGCGGCCCTCCGCCGCCCGAAGGACGAAGTCCGCAGCCAAGGAGCGCGGCTGCGGTGAGGTGTCGGCTCAGCGCAGGCGTTTCTCGAGGAAGCCCGCGATTCCCTCGATCGCCTGCACGGCTTCGGGGAGCACGTCCGCGAAGGCGTGCCAGACGTGGATCATGTCGTCCCAGACCTCGAGCTCGACGTCGACCCCGACGTCGCGCGCGTTCTCCGCGAGGCGCGTGGCGTCGTCGAGCAGGATCTCGGCCGTCCCGACGTGGACGAGGAGCGGCGGGAGCCCGCGCAGGTCGGCAAAGAGCGGCGAAGCCAGGGGTGTCCGCGCGTCGCGACCGCCGAGGTAGGCGGCGGCCAGACGCGAGAGGTCCTCGGCATCGATCAGCGGATCGAGCTCGGCCCGGGTGCGGACGGACTCGCCGGAGGCCGAGAGGTCGGTCCAGGGCGAGATGCAGACGCCCGCCGCCGGGAGCGGGAGCCCGAGGTCGCGCAGCGCGAGCAGCGCGGCCACGGTGAGGCCGCCGCCGGCCGAGTCGCCCCCGACCGCGACGCGCGCGGGCTCGAGGCCCGAAGCGTACACGTAGCGGACGGCGGCCGCTGCATCCTCGACCGCGGCCGGGTGCGGGTGCTCGGGAGCCAGGCGGTAGTCGACGGAGAGCACGCGCAGCCCCGCCGTTCGCGAGAGGCGCGCGGTGAGCCCGCGGTGGGTCGCGACGGAGCCCAGGCAGTAGCCGCCTCCGTGCAGGTAGACGAGGGCGCGGTCCGTGCGCGCGCCCGGCGCCGTGGTCCACTCGGCCGGCACGCCGCCCGCGTCGACGGGCTCGTAGCGCACGTCGGCGGGCGGGGCGAAGGCGCCCATCGCCGCGGCCAGGCTCTCGCGCATGGCGGGGATGTCGCCACCGCCGATCAGGCTCGCGCCGCGCAGCGCTCCGACCAGGGCTTCGAGCTGCGGGCTGGGCACCGGGGGACTCCTCGCGACCTCGCAGACTATAGCCCGCGAGCCGCGCTCCGGAGGCCGACCTCAGCTCGGCGCCGGATCGCCGGCTCTCGAACTCATGCCGACTGCGCACCGCGCACGAGGCGGCCGGGGAGGGCGCCCGTCGGCTCGCCGTCGCGGAACGTCACCTCTCCGCCCACGATCGTGGCCTGGTAGCCGCGGGCGCGCTGGATCAGGCGCTTCGCGCCGGCGGGCAGGTCGAAGGCGAGCTCGGGCAGCTCGAGCCGCAGGCCCTCCCAGTCGATCACGTTCAGGTCCGCCCTGCGTCCCGGCGCGACGACGCCGCGGTCGCACAGGCCGTAGAGCTCCGCGGTGTCGCGCGTCATCTTGCGCACCACCCACTCGATCGGGAGCCGAGGCCCGCGGCGGCGGTCGCGCGCCCAGTGCGTGAGCAGGAAGGTCGTCATGCTGGCGTCGCAGAGGGCGCCGCAGTGCGCCCCGCCGTCGCCGAGGCCGAAGGCGCTGTCCGGGTGCTCGAGCATCTCGCGGATCGCCTCGAGATCGCCCTCGCTGTAGGAGAGGATCGCGAGCATCAGGAGCTGGCGGCCGTCGAGCTCGAGCATCTGGTCGTAGAGCACCTCGAAGGGGTCGCGGCCCTCGCGCGATGCTCTCGCGGCGATGCTCTGCTCCGGGCCGGGCTCGTAGTCCGGCGGGTCGCCGAGCGGGAAGATCTTGTGCAGGCCCTGCTGGATCAGCGCGTAGACCACGGCGAGGCGCGGGTCGGTCGCCTCGTTGGGCTCGGCGAGGATGCGCCGGCGGATCTCGGGGTCGCGCAGCTTCGCCACGCGCTCCGGCAAGGGCAGCGCCTCGAGCCGCTTGTAGGTCGGCCGGTTGCTGAAGGGATGGAAGGTCTGGTGGCCGATCAAGAGCATCGTCGGCCGCGACCCGACCTGCGGAGCGAGCCGCGAGCCGGACGCGTTGGCCTCGCGGCAGAGCGCCAGGATGCGACGGAAGAGGCCGCTCTCGGCGTCATGCTGCGCGAGCGCGAACGAGACCGGGCGCCCGATCTCCTTCGAGAGCCGGCGCATCCACGCCACCTCCTTCTCGGGCGCGGCGAGGTCCTCGCCCATGGCGCCGGCGGGCGCGAGCTCGAAGAGGCCGCGGCCGAGCTGGCCGAGCGCGCGGCCGATGCCGAAGAGCTCGTCCTCGGCGGCGAAGGTGCCCGGAACGGGCTCGCCGTCGATCGCGCGGTGGACGATCGTACGCGAGGTCGAGAAGCCGAGCGCGCCGGCGGCGATCGCCTCGCCGACGATCGCGGCCATCTGCGCGATGTCCTCGGGCGTGGCGGGCTGATTGCGCGCGCCGCGCTCGCCCATCACGTAGGCGCGCACGGGGCCGTGGGCTACCTGGGTGCCCAGGTCGAGCGCGTGCGGGATGCGCTCGAGTACGTCGAGGTACTCCGGGAAGGTCTCCCAGCCCCACTTCATGCCCGCGGAGAGCGCCGTGCCCGGGATGTCCTCGACGCCCTCCATGAGGCCGATCAGGAAGTCCTCCTTCCCGGGCCGGACCGGTGCGAAGCCCACGCCGCAGTTGCCCATCACGAGCGTCGTGACGCCGTGCCAGCACGAGGGTGTCAAGAGCGGATCCCAGGTCGCCTGGCCGTCGTAGTGCGTGTGCACGTCGACGAAGCCCGGGGTCACGAGCTTCCCGCGCGCGTCGATCTCTTCGCGCCCGGCCGGGAGCCCGCGCCCGACGGCGGTGATGCGCCCCCGGTCCACCGCGACGTCGGTCTCGCGCGCCGGCGCGCCCGTCCCGTCCACGAGGTTCCCAGCGCGGATCACCAGGTCGTGCATGTCGTTCCTCCCCCGAGCCAGATTTCGATGCCTTCGCCGGCCCGCCGCACCGCGAAGGTCGTGGCCGGCAGACGGATCGGCGGCGCGCAGGAGCGCCCGTCGCGCACGTCGAGCTTGCCCCCGTGCAGCGGGCACTCGAGCAGGCGAAGAGCTCGGCGTGGCCGACGCCCGGCTCGCGCAGGCGGTTGCCGCGGTGCATGCACACGTTGTAGCGGGCGCGCAGACCGCCATCGCGCTGGCGCACCACCAGGATCGACTCCGGCCCGATCTCGAAGGTCAGGTAGTCGCCGGGCGCGCGCAGGTCCGACTCGAGGCCGGCGAGCAGCCAGGTCCGCGTCCACATCCGCTCCCACTCGAGCCGCGCGTACCCGGCGCTCGTGTAGCGCTCCTTCGGCACGAGGGCCGTCCCGAGGTCGGGCCAGGGGGCGCGCTCCATCGGGGTGCGGAGCGGCGGGGTCTGCGAGGGGGAGGCGGCCATGGCGTCCTGTGGTGCCCGGCGCGCGCTCTCACGGCGCGCGGCGCAGACCCGCGACGAGCAGGCGCGTCGCGGCCTCGAGGTGCCGCTCGCCCGAGACGTCGATGTACGGCTCGTCGGAGAGCAGGTGCTGCATCATGCCCACCTGCATCGCGCGCAGCACCTCGGCGGTGCTCTCGACGTCGAGGTCGGGGCGGAGCTCGCCGCGCGCCACGCCCTCGCGCAGGAGGGCCACGAGCTTCTCGCGCCACACCTGCATGCTGCGCCGGGCAGAGTCCTCGAAGCTCGCGAGGATCGCGGCGTCGGCGAGGATCGCGTGCAGCAGGGGGCGGCGGCGCAGGTCGGCGAGGTTCACGCGCAGCCAGGCGGCGAGCGCGTCGCCCGCGCTCGGCGCGCCGGCGATCGCCTGGTCGACCGCCGCCGACCACTCCTCGAGCATGTGCTCCTGCACCTGCCGGGCGAGCTCTTCCTTGGAGCCGAAGTGGTGGTAGACGAGCGCACGCGAGACGCGCGCCTCCGCCGCCACCTCCTCGATCCGCGTGCGCGCGAAGCCGTCCTTCGCGAAGCAGCGGGCTGCCGCCTCCAGGACGCGCCGGCGGCGGGCGGCCACGGCCGGCGTAGGGGCGGGTTCTGGGGCGGAGGCGGCCGGTGCAGGGGATCGGGCGGGCTGCGCCATGGTGGCGAATATTAGATGATTTGGACGGATTGTGTCAATCCGTTTGGATGCGGTCGGCGCCTGCGTCGCGCGCTTCTGCGTCGCGAAAATGGTGGACTCCGATCGGCGGGCGGAAGATAGTGAGGAAGCACAGCACAGCGTCGGGGCAAGCCATGGTCCTGCGGATCGGGATGCCGACCCGCTGCCTGTGGGGGATCTCGACGGCGGCGCTCTGGATCGCCGGCTCGGCCGCCGGCGCCGATCTCACCAGCACGAGCTTCCGGCTCCGGGGGCTCCACCTCGCGAGTCTCGGGCCGAGCGTGCTCGCGAGCAGCTCGCCCTCGCCGGTCATCTCGGCGAGCGCCGTCTCGCTCGGACAAGGAGAGGCGATCGGTCCCGCCGGGAGCGCCAGCGACCTCACCAGCCACTTCCCGGGCTTCTGGCCGCTGGTCGCCGGAGCCCTTCCCTCGCTGGACGCCGATGGGGACTCCCGACCGGTCTTCCTGGACGAGGACGACGACGGGGACGGGCTCCCGGACGCGACGGAGATCGGCACCACGGGCACCGATCCGCTCGACGCGGATACCGATGGCGACGGCTTCGGCGATGGCGTCGAGGTGCTGGCGGGGACCGATCCGCTCGACCCCGCGTCCCATCCCGTGGCGGCGCCGGTGCCCTCGCTCTCGGGCGGCGTCCGCGTCTTGCTCGCGGGGATCCTGGTGCTCCTGGCCTGGCCGATCCTGCGCGGGAGGAGGATCCCATGAAGACGATGCGACCGGTTGGACGTGACGGGCGGCGCCCGCGCCGCGCGCTCCTGGCGATCGCCGCAGCGCTCGCGGCGCTGCCGGCCCTCGCGCAGGTGCCGGGGCGCGTGAACTTCCAGGGGCTCCTCCTCGATTCGGGCGGAGCGCCGCTCAACGGCGTCGTCGACCTCGACTTCGCGCTCTACCCGACCGCGCAGGGCGGAAGCGCGGTCTGGACGGAATCGAAGCCCGCCGTCTCCGTCAGCGACGGGATCTACGACGTCGAGCTCGGGTCGACGACGCCGCTGACGCCCTCGCTGCTCGCCCCGGGAACGCTCTACCTCGAGGTGACGATCGAGGGAGAGGTGCTGACGCCGCGCCGCCCGCTCCTGGCGGTGCCCTACGCGCTGCGCGCCTCGAGCGCGGAGACGGTCGCCGGCGTGCCGAGCGACTTCGTGGTCCAGATCTTCGAGCAGACCGACCTCGACTCGAACGGGCTCCTCAACTCCGATCCCGCGGAAGGTCTCGGCGACACGGATGGCGACGGCGCGGACAACTACGTCGATTCCGACAACGACGGCGACGGGCTGAGCGACCAGATCGAGCTCGGCCAGGGCAGCGACATCAACCTGGTGACGCCGACGATCTCCAGCTTCTCGCCGACGACCCTCCCGGACGACGCGCCGGCCACGGTGACGATCCAGGGTTCGGCTTTCGACGAGCCCGGGCTCTCCGTCTCCTTCGGGAGCGAGAGCCCGGGGCCGACGAACGTCACCCCGACGAGCTTCGACGTGGTGGTCGGCCCGCAGCCGGCCGGCTTCGCGCCGGTCATGGTGTCGCTCGGCAACGGCGAGGCGACTCAGGAGGACTTCCTCTTCCGACGCGTCGTCACGGCCTTCGTGACGAGCACCTCGTACCCCGGCCTGCTCCCCGGGCTCGGGGGCGCCGACGCGAACTGCGCCACGCAGGCCGCCGCCGCCGGGCTCCCAGGCACCTACCTCGCGTGGCTCCGGGATGGCGGCGGCAGCGCCAACAACCCCGAGAGCCGCTTCAGCTATCCCGGGCAGAGCGCCATCTATCGCCGCACCGACGGAGTGCAGTTCAACGACCCGACGGCCAGCACGACTCCGCTCGACTCGGCGCTCGACCGCGACGAGTTCGGCGCGGCCGTCGCGGCCGGCACCACGGTCTGGACCGGCGGCGGCTCGTTCACCGGCGGATTCAACTGCGTAGCGTGGACGCAGGGGGTGACCGGCCAGGGCATCACCGGGACGGTGGGCGATACCGGCGTGGGCTGGCAATCCGGCACGGCCAGCGCCTGCAGCGTCCCCCAGCGCCTCTACTGCTTCGAGCAGTAGCCCGGCGCGCGGGAGACCGGGCCGGGTCCTTCGACGAGAAGGCTCGCCGGCAGACTCAACGGCGATCGGAGAGCACGTCGCGCAGGATCGAGACCAGCTCGTCGATGTGGGTCCGCTCCGCGACGTAGGGCGGGGCCAGGAGCAGGGAGTCCCCCGTGGCCTTCAGGTGCAGACCCGCGCGGAGCAGGCGCTTCTGGATCTCGTAGCCGGCGAGGCCGGGGGATCCGGGCCGCGGCTCGAGCTCCACGGCCGCGAGCAGGCCGTAGCCGCGAATGTCCACGAGGCCCGGCAGGTCTTGCAGCGCGAAGACCCGGTCCAGGAAGTACGGCGAGAGCTCGCGCGCGTGCTCGAAGCTCTTCTCGTTCTGGTAGATCGAGAGGGCGGCCAGGCCGGCCGCGCAGGCCGCGGGGTGGGCGCTGTAGGTGTAGCCGTGGAAGAACTCGACCTGGTGCCGGGGCCCGCGCTCGACGATCGCGTCGTGGATCTCCTGGGCCACGGCCACGGCGCCCATCGGCTGCATGCCGTTGGTCAGGGCCTTCGCCATCGTGATCAGGTCGGGCGTCACGCCGAAGGCCTGGGCCGCGAAGTTGTAGCCGGTGCGCCCTAGGCCCGTGATCACCTCGTCGAAGACCAGCAGGATGCCGTGCTCGCTGCAGATCTCGCGCACGCGGTCGAGGTAGCCCCGCGGCGGCGGCAGGCAGCCGGTGGAGCCGGCGATCGGCTCCAGGAAGACGGCGGCGATGTTCCCGCCGCCGTGGAGCGCGCAGAGGCGCGCCAGATCCTCGGCGAGCTCGACGCCCCGCTCCGGCTGCCCCCGGGTCATGCGGTTCTCGGGGAGCTGCGTGTGGCGCATGTGCACGACGCCCGCCACGCCCGGGCCGAAGCTCTCCCGATTGCGCAGGATGCCCGAGAGCGCCACACCGCCCATATTCACGCCGTGGTAGGCGCGCTCCCGCGACACGAACATCGTGCGCTGCCCTTCGCCGCGGGCCCGGTGGTAGGCGAGGGCGATCTTCATGGCGGTGTCGACCGCTTCGGAGCCGGAGTTCGTGAAGAAGACGCGATTCAAGCCGGGCGGTGAGAGCTCCGCGATGCGACGCGCCAGCTCGAAGGCCTTCGCGTGGGCGCGCTGGAAGCCGCCGGCGTAGTCGAGCTCGCGGAGCTGCGCGGAGACCGCGTCCGCGATCTCCGCGCGCCCGTGCCCGAGCGGCACGCAGAAGAGGCCCGAACAGCCGTCGAGCACCCGGTGCCCGGCGTCGGTCCAGTAGTAGAGCCCCTCGGCGCGGACGAAGAGCGCCGGGTCGCGCTTGAAGTCGCGATTGGGCGTGAACGGGAGCCAGAGGTTCTCGAGCGCGATGCGGTCCCTCATGGGAGGTCGACGGGCGGACCCGTCAGTATGCCTCGGAGGAAGCCGTGCGCATGCCGGTAGTATCTCACGGGCGGGGCGGCCCGTGAAGACCGGGCCGTCGATCCCCCCGCGGCCCGGGTGCCGGCTGTAGAATGACCCCCGGTCCGGAGTCGTCGCGCCCCGGGCGAGCCGACCGGGCTCGGGTCGAGCGGGGGATGCGGAGGGGGAGGCCGTCCATGTCGCGCGTTTCCGGACCGGAGGGCGCGGGCCGCGGCGTCGGCGCGCGACCTCCCGCCGGGGCCGAGCCGATCGCCCGCGTTCCCGCGCGGTCCACCGGGGTGCTCGAGACGCCGCCGCCGCGCGTCTCGGCCGAGGAGGCGGCGCGCATCGCCGCGCGCGAGTTCGGGCTCGAGGGCGCGGCGGTCGAGCTCGGGAGCGAGCGCGACCAGATCTTCCGGATCGAGGCGCAAGGCGCGCGCGGCGTCCTCAAGATCTCGAACTCCGCCGAGGATCCCGCCGTGCTCGACATGGAGACGCTGGCCGCGCTGCACGTCGCGCGAGCCGATCCGGGCCTGCCGGTAGCGCGACCGCTGCCGCTGCCCGGGCGGGCGCCGCAGGAGGGAGCCGCCGCGTTCCGCGCGCGGGTCGAGGGCCCGCACGGCCCGCACTTCGTCCGGCTCTTCGAGCACCTCCCAGGACGCTCGGGAGCGGCGGCACCGGAGTTCGACCGCGACGCCCTGCGCGCCTACGGAGCGATCACCGCCCGCCTCGGGCGCGCCCTGCGCGGCTTCTTCCACCCGGCGGCGGGCAGGGCGCTGCTCTGGGACGTCGCGCACGCGCCAGAGCTCCGGCCGCTCACCGCCTGCATCGGCGACCGCGCGCGGCGTGCCCTCGCGCTGCGGACCCTCGATCGCTTCGAGGCCGGAGCGCTCGGGGCGTGGCCCCGCCTGCGCGCGCAGGTGGTGCACGGCGACCTCACCCTCGACAACGCGCTCGTCGACGAGCGCGGCCGCATCCGCGGGATCGTCGACTTCGGGGACATGAGCCACACGGCGCTGCTCTGCGACGTCGCCGCTGCGCTCGCGTCGGCGCTCGCGGGCCGCGCGGGCGACGACCTCTTCCGCGCGGCGCGCATCTGGCTCGATGGCTACGCGTCGCAGACGCCCCTCGAGGAGGAGGAGCTGGCGCTGCTCCCGGACCTGCTCGCCGCCCGCCTCGCTGCGTCGCTCACGATCGGCGCCTGGCGCGCGCAGCGATTCCCGGAGCAGGCGGCATACGGCGGCAGCGGCGACGTCGAGTTCGCAGTGCTCGCGGAGCTCGATGCGCTCGGCCCGGACGAGGCCGCGCGCCGGCTCGGCGCGGCGGTGCGTCCGCCCAGCGACGCCGCGCTGCTGCGCCGGCGTCGCGAGCGGCTTGGGCCCGCGCTCGCGACACCGAGCTACGACCCGCCGCTGCACCTCGTGCGCGGCGAGGGCGTCTGGCTCCTCGACGCCGGCGGGCTCCGCCACCTCGACGCGTACAACAACGTCCCCGTGGTCGGGCACTGCCATCCGCGCGTCGCCGAGGCCATCGCCCGCCAGACCCGCCGCCTCGCCACCAACGCGCGCTACCTCTACGAGCCCCTCGTGGAGCTGGCCGAGCGGATCGTCGCGTCGATGCCGCCCGGCTCGGGGCTCGACACCGTGATGCTCATGAGCTCCGGCAGCGAGGCGAACGACCTCGCCTGGCGGCTCGCCACCGCGTTCACCGGGCGCACGGGCGGGATCGCTACCGCGAACGCCTACCACGGCGTCACCGCCGCGATCGCCGATCTCTCCCCCGAGACTTGGCCGCGGGGCCACAGCCCGCGCCACGTCGAGACGATCCCCGCGCCGTGCGGAGAGGGGGCGGCACGAGCCGGCGCCGGGCTCGACGCCGCCGTCGAGCGGCTCGCCGCGCGCGGCGTGGCGCCCGCCGCCCTCTTCCTCGACCCGGGCTTCACCAGCGACGGGATCCTGACCCCGCCGCCGGAGTGCCTCTCGGAGCTCGTGCGGCGCGCGCGCGCGGCCGGGGCGCTCTTCGTGGCCGACGAGGTGCAGGTCGGCTACGGGCGCAGCGGCGCGCACCTCTGGTCCTTCGCCAGCGAGGGGATCGCCCCCGACTTCGCGACGCTCGGCAAGCCGATGGGCAACGGGTTCCCGGTCGCGGCGCTGGTCACGCGCCGCGAGATCGCGGATCGCTTCGCCGAGACCGGCGAGCTCTTCCACACCTTCGGCGGAAACCCCGTGGCCTGCGTGGCGGCGCTCGCCGTGCTCGACGTGATCGAGGACGAGGATCTCGTCCCGCGCGCCGCCCGCGTGGGCGCGGCGCTCCGCGCCGGCCTGGAGGAGCTACGCGCCCGACACCCCGCGATCGCCGACGTGCGGGGCCGGGGCCTGCTGCTCGGCGTGGAGCTCGATCCCGGGGCGAGCGGCGGCACGGATCCCGACCGGAGCCTCGCGGCACGCGTCGCGAATCGCCTGCGGCAGCGCGGCGTCCTCGTAGGCACGACCGGACCCCGCGACGACGTGCTCAAGATCCGCCCGCCGCTCGTGCTCGGCAGCGACGAGGCCGGGCTCGTCGTAAGCGCGCTCGACGCCGTCCTCGGCGAGGTGGCAGCGGGCCAGCCGGTGTGAAGGAGCTCCCATGGCCGATTCCGCTCGGGGCGCAGGCCGCTACGACGCCATCGTCGTCGGGGCCGGCCACAACGGCCTCACCGCCGCGGCCTATCTGGCGCGCGGCGGGCTGCGCACGCTCGTGCTGGAGCGCAGGTCGATGGTGGGCGGAGCCTCGGTGACCGAGGAGCTCTGGCCGGGCATGAAGCTCCAGACGGCGGCCTACACCTACAGCCTGATGCGCCCGGTGGTGGTGCGCGAGCTCGAGCTCCGGCGCCACGGCCTCGAGGTGATCGCCTACGACCCGAGCCTCTTCCTCCCCTTCCCCGACGGCCGCTACCTCTGCCTCTGGTCGCAGCGCGAGCGCACGCTCCAGGAGATCTCCCGATTCTCGCGCAAGGACGCCCTGGCCTACGAGCGCGTGGAGGGTCTCTTCCTGCGGCTCGCGCGCTTCCTCGATCCCCTGCTCGACCAGCCTCCCCCGGACCCGGGATCCCGTCGGCCGCGCGACCTGCTCGGCGTGCTCACGCTCGCCGCGCGGGCCCGGGGCCTCGCGCGCCGCGACCTGTACCAGCTGATCCGGCTGCTGCAGCTCTCCGCCTCGGACTTCCTCGACGAGCACTTCGAGTCCGAGCAGGTGAAGGCCGCCCTCGGGGTGTTCAGCATCATCGGGACCTACGGGGGGCCGCGCACACCGGGCACCGCCTACGTGCTGCTCCACCACGTGATGGGCACCGCGGAGAGCGTCGGGGCCTCGGTGTGGGGCTTCGTGCGCGGCGGCATGGGCATGGTGGGCGAGGCCATCGCGGCGGCGGCGCGCGAGCGGGGGGTCGAGATCCGCACCGACGCGGAGGTCCTGCGCATCCTCTGCCGCGACGGGCGCGCGAGCGGCGTGGCCCTCGCCAGCGGCGAGGAGATCCGCGCCCCGCTCGTGCTGTCGAACGCCGATCCGAAGCGTACCTTCCTCCGGCTCGTCGACGAGCGCGACCTCCCCGAGGACTTCCTGACCGACATCCGGAACTTCCGCATCGAGGGCACCTCGGCGAAGGTCAACCTCGTGCTCTCGGAGCTGCCGGACTGGAAGGCGGTGCCGGGTACCGAGGTCGGCTTCCAGCACCGGGGCGTGATGGACATCGGGCCGTCCCTCGAGTACCTGGAGCGCGCCTGGGACGAGTGCAAGTACGGCTGGTACTCGAGCCGGCCCTACTGCGACATCGCGATCCCGAGCGTCCACGATCGGACGCTGTGTCCCGAGGGCTATCACAGCTGCTCGGTTTTCGTGCAGTACGCGCCCTATCACCTGCGCGAGAGCAGCTGGGAGCAGGAGCGGGAGAAGCTCGGCGACGTCGTGATCGACACGATCGCGGAGTACGCTCCGAACATCCGCCGTGCGATCGTGCACCGCCAGGTGCTCTCGCCCTGGGACCTGGAGCAGCGCTTCGGGCTCACCTGCGGAAACATCTTCCACGGCGAGATCACGCCGGACCAGATCTTCTTCCTGCGGCCGGTGCCCGGCTGGGCGCGCTACCGGACGCCGATCGAGGGCCTCTATCTGTGCGGAGCGGGCACGCACCCGGGCGGCGGCGTCATGGGCGCCTGCGGGCGCAACGCCGCCCGCGAGGTGCTGCGCACTCGCAGCCGAAGAGCGCGCGCCCGCTAGGTCAGGGTCGCAAGGCCCGCCTACGCCGCGCGGCGCAGCTCGAGGCGGCGCGGGCCGCGCACCAGGAAGGAGTCGAGCCGGCTCTTGTCGGGGCTCGCGCGCTCGACGCGCCCGAGCTCCGGGACGAGCGCCTCGAGCGCCACGCGCGCCTCGAGGCGCGCGAGCGAGGCGCCGAGGCAGAAGTGCGGGCCGAAGCCGAAGCCGAGGTGGCCGCGCGCGTCGCGGCCCACGTCGAAGCGGTCGGGCTCCGGGAAGCGCCGCTCGTCGCGGTTGGCGGAGCCGAGCAGCAGCGCGAGGGTCGCTCCGCGCGGGATGCGCGCGGCGCGGAGCTCGACCTCGCGGGTGGTGGTGCGGAAGACGAGCTGCACGGGCGCGTCGAAGCGTAGCGTCTCCTCGACGAGGTTCGGGACGAGCCGGGGATCGCGGGCCACCCGCGCGAGCTCGATCGGATGGTCGAGCAGGGCCGAGGCGGCGTTCCCGATCAGGTTGGTCGTCGTCTCGTTCCCCGCCACGAGCAGCAGCATCACGAACTGCATCAGCTCCATCGACGAGAGGCGCTGGCCCCCGGGTTCCTCGGCGAGGAGCGTGCTCACGAGATCGTCGGCGGGCTGGCGGCGCCGCCGGCGGATCACGCGGGCGAGGTAGTGGTCGAGCTCGAGGAAGATCTCGAGCGTCTCGGGGTGGGGTGGGAAGACCCGGCGCGAGCCGGTCATGGCGTCGATGATCCCGTCGCTCCAGCGCTTGAAGTCGGCGAAGCGCTCGCTCTCGACGCCGAGCATCTCGGCGATGATCGTGACCGGCAGCGGGACCGCGAGGTCGCGCACCACGTCGAAGGGCTCGCCGCTCGCGAGCTTCGCGACGCGCTCGGCGGTGATCTCGCGGATGCGCGGCTCCCAGGCCTGGATGCGCCGCGGCGTGAAGCCGCGGTTCACGAGGCTCCGGAGCGCGCCGTGCAGCGGAGGGTCGGAGGCGATCAGGTTGCGCGCCGTGGTGAAGCCGAAAGGGCTCGTGCGCGTGCGGAGGGCGAAGCGCACCAGGAATCCGAGCATGCGCAAGGTGAGGGGCGGCTCCCCCTCGTAGCCGGCGTTCATCAGCACCGTGAACATCGCCCGCGACGAGAAGAGCTCCGGATGGTTCAGCACCTGGAGCACGTCCTCGTGGCGCGAAACGCACCAGCACCCCGATTGCGGCGCGAAGTGCACCGGCGCGCGCTCGCGCAGCTCGCGGTAGGCGGGGTAGGGGTCGTCGCGCCAGCGGGCCGAAAAGGGCTCGTACTCGATCGGCATGGGCCTCTCCGGGGCGCGCGGAAAGCGTAGCCCGCCCCGGCGCGGCCGGGTCTGGGGCGAAGTCCCCACGCGGCCGGAAGGCGGAGCGGGACCCTTCACGCTCCGGCCATTGGATCGCCTTCCCGCGCTCTTGTTAGACTGCCCCCGGGCCGATGCATCCAAGGGGGGGAGCGATGGCGCGTTTCCGGCTTATTCCGCGCGAGGAGCGTTTCTACGCGGAGTTCGTCGCCGTGGGCGAGGAGCTGCGGCGAGGGGCGCGGCTGCTGGTCGAGATGCTCGCGCCGGAGCACCCGGTCTGGGACAAGGCCGACGAGATCAAGGAGGTCGAGCACAAGTGCGACTTCCTGACCCACGACATCATCCAGCGGCTCAACCGCACCTTCGTGACGCCCATCGACCGTGAGGACATCCACGAGCTGGCGTCGTCGGTCGACAACGTGATGGACGCGATCGACCACTGCGCCGCCGTCGTGCGCCTCTATCGCATCGACCACGTCCGCTCCGGGGCGCGGGATCTCGCCCGCATCATCACGGCGACCGTGGAGCAGCTCCACGCGGCGCTCGGGGCGCTCGAGGCTCGCAAGGGCGTCTTCGACGCCGTGCGCGAGATCAACCGCCTCGAGCACGAGGGCGACCGTGCCCACCAGCGGGCGGTGAGCTCGCTCTTCGAGGAGGAGCGCGACCCGATCGCCGTGATCAAGTGGAAGGAGATCCTCGACTTCCTCGAGGGGGCGGTCGACCGCTGCCGCGACGCGGCCAACGTCCTCGAAGGCATCGTCGTCAAGCACGGCTAGCCGGGGACGGCAATGGACGCGCAGCTCGGGATCGTGGTCGCGCTCGTCCTCGTCGCGCTCGCCTTCGACTTCATCAACGGCTTCCACGACGCCGCCAACTCGATCGCCACGGTCGTCTCGACGCGGGTGCTCTCGCCGGGAAGGGCGGTGGCGTGGGCTGCCTTCTTCAACTTCATCGCCGCCTTCGGCTTCGGCACCGCGGTCGCGAAGACCGTGGGCAGCGGGATGATCGATCTCGACGTCGTCACCTTCGCCGTGATCTTCGCCGGCCTCGTGGGTGCCATCGTCTGGGACCTCCTGACCTGGTACTACGCGCTTCCGACCAGCTCCTCGCACGCGCTCTTCGGCGGCTACGCGGGCGCGGCGATCGCCAAGGCGGGATTCGGGGCGGTGATCGCCTCGGGGTGGACCAAGACGCTCGTCTTCATGGTCGTGGCGCCCACGATCGGCCTCGCCGTGGGTCTCCTCGTGATGACCGCGATCTACTGGGTGTGCCGCAACGCGGTCCCCTCGCGGGTCAACCGCTGGTTCCGGCGCCTCCAGCTCGTCTCGGCCGCCGCCTACAGCCTGATGCACGGAGCCAACGACGCCCAGAAGACGATGGGGATCATCGCCGGCGTGCTCTTCACCGCGGGCTACCTCGAGAGCTTCCGCATCCCCTTCTGGGTGGTGATCGCCGCCCACACGGCGATCGCCCTCGGCACGCTCTCGGGCGGCTGGCGCATCATCTACACCATGGGCCAGAAGATCACGAAGCTACAGCCCATGGGCGGCTTCGCGGCCGAGACCGGCGCCGCGATCGCGATCTACACCGCGACCTTCCTCGGCGTCGGGATCAGCACCACCCACACGATCACCGGCGCGATCGTCGGCGTCGGCGCCACGCGGCGCCTCTCGGCGGTGCGCTGGGGGATCGCGGGGCGCATCGTCTGGGCCTGGGTGCTCACGATCCCGGGCTCCGCGCTGATCGGCGCCACCACCTGGTGGGCGCTGCACGCGCTCGGGGCGACGTAGGGGACGAGCCGGGCGCCTGGAACGCGGCCTATCACGCCCCGTCGGCGGAAAGCTCGGGCCGGCGAACGTGTTCCTTGCTCAGAAAGAAGGCGTGAGGCCGAGCGCGCGACCGCCGCCGCTCGCAGCGCGCGGGGCGCGGCCCGCTGCGTTCGCCGCCGCGGCCTCGCGCAGCAGCTCCGCGGTCTCGCCCCAGCCGATGCAGGCGTCCGTGATCGACACGCCGCGGCGCAGCTTCGCCCCGGGGCTCCAGCCCTGGCGGCCGGCCTCGAGGTGGCTCTCGAGCAGGAGGCCGAGGATCCCGGCCTGCCCGTCGCGGACCTGCGCGAGCACCTCGCGGCAGGCGGCTCCCTGGCGGGTGTGGTCCTTGGCCGAGTTGTCGTGGGAGCAGTCGACCATCACCGGACGCGCGAGGCCGAGGTCCGCCACGAGCGCGAGCGCGCGGGCGACGTCCTCGCGGCCGTGGTTCGGGCGGCCGCCGCCGCCGCGGAGCACCATGTGCCGATCCGGGTTCCCCGTCGTCGAGACGACGGCCGAGCGCCCCTCGGAGTCGATCCCGAGGAAGCTGTGCGGGTGGGCGGCCGACACCATGGCGTTGCGCGCGGACTCGAGGTCGCCGCTCGTTCCGTTCTTGAAGCCGACCGGGGTCGAGAGGCCGCTCGCGAGCTCGCGGTGCGTCTGGCTCTCGCTGGTCCGGGCGCCGATGCTCGCCCAGGCGAGCAGGTCGGCGGTGAACTGCGGCGTGAAGGGATCGAGGACCTCGCTCGCGCAGGGGACGCCGAGCTCGTTGATCCGCAGGAGCAGTCGCCGCGCGATCTCGAGCCCCGCGACCACGTCGCAGGAGCCGTCGAGATGGGGGTCGTTGACGAGTCCCTTCCAACCGACGGTGGTGCGCGGCTTCTCGAAATAGGTGCGCATCACGAGGACGAGCTCGCCCGCGAGCTCGCGCGCGAGGGCTTGCAGGCGCGTCGCGTAGTCGAGCGCGGCGTCGGGGTCGTGGATCGAGCACGGGCCGGCGATCACGAGCAGGCGCGCATCGCGCCCGTGGATCGCGGCGCGGATCGCGGCGCGGGCCGCGCGGACGGTCGCCGCGGCCGCCGGCGAGAGCGGAAGCCGCGCCTTCAGCTCGCGGGGGGCGGGGAGGGGGCGGAGCCCCACCAGGTTCCGGTCGTCGATCGCCTCCATGACGCTGGACTCCTTCGCCGCGACCCCGGCAAAAAAAAACCCTGGGATCTCTCCCAGGGCCTCGGGCTTGCAGCTTCCGCCGCTAGCGGCTGGCGCACTCCCCCGGGCCCCGGTGTCGCCACCAGGCGAAGTACCCGAACGGGAAGGTCCGAGCGGGGAAAGGCCGAGCGAAGCGCATCAAACCAATCATAGCCCAGATCCGGCCCGCGCGCCAGGAGGAGCTCCTCCCGCCGCGCGGACGCGCTCCCACTTGGCCTGTTGCGCCTCGGCGAGCCGCACGACCACGAGCCAGCCGAGCGCGGCGGCGGCGCAGGCGCCGGCGTCGGAGAGCGCCGAGAGGAGGGCCGCGAGGCGCAGCCGCCCCAGCACCACGCCGCCCGTGGCCTCCGCGAAGGCGGCCACGCCGGCGAGCGTCGCCCAGGCGAGGGTCGCCCCCCACCACAGGCGCAGGAGGCGCGGCACGCGCGCGCCGCGCCAGCCGAACGGGTCGAGGATGGCGGGGTCGCTCGCCTGCCAGATCTCGCCGAGGACGGCGTAGGGGCGGAAGAGGTTCATCCCGGGCACGAGGAAGGCGCCGACGGCCCAGCCGCTCGTGAAGCGCGGCCGGCGCACGCCGAGGGCGCGGACGTTTGCGCGGGCGTGGTAGATCCAGGCCAGGAAGAGGCTCGCCGTGCCTGCGAAGAGCAGGAGGCGGAGCCCGCCGAGCGCGCCGCCGGTCGTCTCCTGCGCGGCGCGCGCGAGCATGCGCGCAGCCTCGCCCGCCACGGGCTGCAGCAGGAGCCGGAGCTGCGAGATCTCGACCCCGAGCGAGACGGCCGAGAGCGCCCCGGTCGCGGCGAGGCAGCCCGCGGCCCAGCGCGTGAGGCTCCCGAGCGGGACGTAGGGCGGCAGGAGGCCCAGCCCCCCCGCCGTGAACTCGACCCCGTCCGTGGACGACGCCTCGTGCGGTTGTCCCCCCACCCGGTTCCCCCGGCCGCAAGACTGCGCCGGCGGGGTTCCGCTGGCAAGTGGGGGCCTCGGCCGCGCTTCCGAGCGGAGGCCCGCAACTCCGCTCGCAGGCTGCAGGGGCCTGCCTCCGCTCGCCTACGGCTCGCTGCGCGGCGGCTTCGCCGCCTTGCCTCAGGCCTTCCGGAACACCAGCGCTTCGCCCCCCCCCTCGACCTGGATCTTCGAGCCGTCCGGGAACTCGCCCTCCAGGATCTTCATCGCCAGCGGGTCCTGCAGCAGGCGCTGGATCACGCGCTTGAGCGGCCGCGCGCCGTAGTGGGGGTCGAAGCCCTTCTCGGCCAGGAAGGCGCGCGCCTCGTCGCTCACGTCGAGCTGGATGCGCCGGTCGCGGAGCAGCGCCTGCACGCGCTCGAGCTGGATGTCGACGATGCGTCGGATCTGGTCGCGGCCGAGCTGGTGGAAGATGATCGTCTCGTCGATGCGGTTGAGGAATTCGGGCTTGAAGTGGGCGCGCAGCGCCTCCTGCACCCGCCGCTCGAGCTCCGCGCGCTGGCCCGGCCCGAGGTCGACGATGAGCTGGCTCGCGATGTTGGAGGTCATGATCAGCACGCTGTTCCGGAAGTCGACGGTGCGGCCCTGGCCGTCCGTGAGGCGCCCGTCGTCGAGGATCTGGAGCAGCACGCTCCACACGTCCGGGTGCGCCTTCTCGATCTCGTCGAAGAGCACCACGCTGTACGGCCGCCGGCGCACGACCTCGGTGAGTTGTCCCCCCTCCTCGTAGCCCACGTAGCCCGGCGGCGCGCCGATGAGCCGCGCCACCGTGTGCTTCTCCATGTACTCGCTCATGTCGATGCGGGTCAGGGCGTGCTCGTCGTCGAAGAGGAAGTGGGCGAGAGCCCGGGCCGTCTCGGTCTTCCCGACGCCCGTCGGGCCGAGGAAGACGAAGGAGCCGATCGGCCGGTTCGGGTCCTGGAGCCCGGCACGCGCGCGGCGCACGGCGGCCGCGACGGCGGCGAGGGCAAGGTCCTGGCCCACCACCCGCAGCCGCAGCTGGTCCTCCATGTGGAGCAGCTTCTCCTGCTCGCCCTCGAGCATCTTCGAGACCGGGATGCCGGTCCACTTCGAGACGATCTCGGCGATCTCCTCGGCCGTGACCTCCTCGGAGACGAGCGGACCCTCGCCCTGGAGCTCCTCGAGCCGGGCCTGCGCCTCCTCGAGCTCCTTCTGCAGCTGGACGAGCTCGCCGTAGCGGATCTGCGCGGCGCGCTCGAGGTCGCCCGCGCGCTCCGCGCGCTTGAGCTCGACCAGGAGCTGCTCGCGGCGCTCCTTCTGCTCGCGCACCCGCCCGATCGCGGCCTTCTCGTTCTCCCAGCGCGCCTTCATGCCGGCGCAGCGGTCGCGCAGCTCCGCGATCTCGCGCTCGGCGCGCTCGAGCCGCTCGCGGCTGGCCGGGTCGGACTCCTTGCGGAGCGCCTCGCGCTCGATCTCGAGCTGCACGCGCTTGCGCTCGAGCTGGTCGAGCTCCTCCGGCATCGAGTCGATCTGCACGCGCACGCGGCTCGCCGCCTCGTCGACGAGGTCGATGGCCTTGTCGGGGAGGAAGCGGTCCGTGATGTAGCGGTTCGAGAGCGTGGCGGCCGCGACGAGCGC
Organism: uncultured Spirochaetales bacterium; assembly: GCA_964624475.1. Lineage (GTDB taxonomy): Bacteria > Myxococcota_A > UBA9160 > UBA9160 > SMWR01 > CAZUYC01. The sequence continues at coordinate 37,627 of CAZUYC010000100.1, forward strand.
CGCATCCTGGATGCGGACGCCGTGGTGGACCTCGTAGCGCTCCTTGAGCCCGCGCAGGATCGAGATGGTGTCCTGCGCCGACGGCTCCCCGACGAAGACCGGCTGGAAGCGGCGCTCGAGGGCCGCGTCCTTCTCGACGTGCTTGCGGTACTCGTCGAGGGTGGTCGCGCCGATGCAGCGCAGCTCGCCGCGAGCGAGCGCGGGCTTGAGCATGTTCGCGGCGTCGGCCGCGCCCTCGGCGGCCCCGGCGCCCACGATCGTGTGCAGCTCGTCGATGAAGAGGATGACCCGTCCCTCGGCCTCGGAGACCTCGCGCAGGACGGCCTTGATCCGATCCTCGAACTCGCCCCGGTACTTGGTGCCGGCGATCATCGCGCCGATGTCGAGGGCCACGACCTGGCGGTTCGCGAGCGAGGTCGGCACGTCGCCGGCGACGATGCGCTGGGCCAGGCCCTCCGCGATCGCGGTCTTGCCGACGCCCGGCTCGCCGATCAGCACGGGGTTGTTCTTGGTGCGGCGCGAGAGCACCTGGATCACGCGCCGGATCTCCTCGTCGCGGCCCACCACCGGGTCGAGCTTCCCGCGCCGCGCGAGGTCGCAGAGGTCGCGGCCGAACTTGGCGAGGGCCTGGTACTTCGACTCCGGGTCGGGGTCGGTGACGCGCGCGCTGCCCCGCACCGAGGCGAGCGCCTTGAGGAACGCCTCGCGCCCGGCCCCCGCCTCGCGCAGGATCCGGCCGCTCGGGTCCTGCTTGTCGGAGGCGATCGCGAGCAGAAGGTGCTCCGTCGAGACGTACTCGTCCTTGAGCGCGTCGGCCTCGGAGAACGCGGCCTCGAGCACGCGCGCCGCCGCGCGCGAGAGGTTGGCCTGCGCGCCGCCCGCGACGCGCGGCAACGCGCCGAGGACCTTCTCGACCTCGCCCTGGAGCGCCGGGGCGGAGGCGCCGAGCTTCTGGAGCAGCGGCACCGTCAGTCCCTCGGGCTGGCGAAGGAGCGCCGAGAGAAGGTGCGCGGGCGCCACCTCCGAGTGGCCGCGCGTCGCGGCCAGGGACTGGGCCTCCTGCAGGGCTTCCTGGCTCTTGATCGTGAGCTTGTCGAGGCGCATGGACGCAACGCTAAGCACGCCCGCCCGTGGGACAAGCCGGCCGGCCGACGCTCCGCGATCCGGAACCCGCGCTGGAGACCCCTCTCGCGGGGTCCCGTCGCTCAGGGCGCGGGCACGCGCCGGGGCCCCCGGCCGTAGCCCCCCGCCGCGAACTCGGCCCGCTCGAGGCTCGCGCGCACTTCGGCGGCATCCGCCGCCCCGGGCGCGAGCTCGAGCGCCTGCTGGTAGGCGCGCGCGGCCGCCTCCCACTCGCGCCCCTCCTCGTGCCAGCGGCCGAGTGCCTGGAGCGCGGGCGCCGTCGGGTAGAGCAGCGAGGCTGCGCTCGATCTCCTCGCGGGCGGCGGTCCGGCTTCCGGTTTGGAGTTCGTGCAGCGCGAGCGCCGTCCGGATCTTCGGGCTGTCCTGGCCGAGGCGTGCGAGGCGCGCCAGCGCGACCTCGACCCGGGGCAGGTCGCCGCGGTCGAAGGCCCGGTTGCCCAGCCAGCCCTCCCACGCCGAGGCGGAGGCGACGAGGAGCGCGACCAGGCCCGTGGCCCAGCCGAGCCACCTCCGGGCGAACGCGCGCCTCCGCCCCGGCGGCGCCGGCTCCGCTTCCTCGGGGCCTCCCGGGGAGCGCAACAGCATGCGCGCCACCCTCCCGTCGCGGAGCTTCCAGATCGCCCCGTCGAGGACGAAGTGGTGGATGTTGACGATCGACGCCGTCAGCAGCCCGAGCCCCATGTCGAAGGGGAGGCGTCCGAGGAGCCCGGGCGCGAAGAGCAGGGGCGGGAGGGTCCAGACCGCCGCGCCGGCCAACAGGGTCTTGAGCAGGTAGCGGGCGCGTCCGGCCGCCCCGTCCGAGGCGGCGGAGTACCAGGTGGTGATCCACAGGTACTGGAGGAAGTGCCCCGCCGCGACCCACAGGAAGGCGTAGGCCCGGTGCGTCGGGTCGAGGGGCTCGATCCGCGCCAGCCCGCTCCACAGGCTCGCCGCCGCCGGGAGGAGGAACCAGAGGTCCTGCACCAGGACGACGAGCGCCGCGGGCCCGAGGTCGCGCGGCGTCGCCACCCGCAGCAGACGCCAGCCGAGCGCCGCGAGACAGAGCACGTGCGCCGCCGCAGCGGCGGCCGCGAGCCCGTTGCGCCAGGTCGCGGGGATCCCGAGCGTCAGGTAGTCGTAGATCGTGCCGACATAGTTCCCCGGCGCCTGGAGGGTCCCCGGCTCCGCGCCCTGGAGCGTCAGGAACACGAGCGCGTAGGAGAGGACGAAGGCGCTCCAGAGCCAGCGCTTGGTCGCCGCATCGATCGGGACGCCGCGCCGGCGCAGGAAGAGCAGCGCGATCCCGTAGTTCTGGCCGGTGTAGTGCCAGGGGCTCCAGGTGAAGTAGATCGTCACCAGGAGCGAGCCGACGAAGCGGTCGTGGAGGCCCGCGACGAAGGCCGCGACCATCGCCGCCGTCGTCCACAGCGCGAAGAGCGCGTAGCGGCGGCGCTCCTCACGGCGCTCGTAGACCCGCAGCAGCGTCGCCCCGTAGTGGGGCATCCCGAGCACGATGGTGAGGAACGGCGCGAGCTCGAGCGGGAGGACGCGACGCAGGTCCGGCCCCGCCAGCGTCTGCATCGCGAAGATCCAGGCGTAGAGGAGCCCGCAGCCGAAGAGCAGGTCCGGCCACGGCCCGAAGAACCAGCGCCGCTGCGCCGCGGACTCCCGCGCCATGACCCCGCTCCCCAGCCCGATGGACTTCGCTCGGCTGCGCCTCGCTGCGCGGCCGCTCCGCGGCCTTGCCTTCGCGGGGGCCCGCGCTCCGCGGCCTTGCGTCAGCTCGCGCGCTTGATCGGCACGAAGACGGTGGCGTCGCCGCGGCGGATCAGCAGCAGGGCGCCGTCGTCCGCCGCCGCGAGGCTCTTCTCGAGGTCATCGACGCCGCGGATCTCGGACTTGTCCACCTCGAGGATCACGTCCTCGCGGCGCAGGCCCGCGCTGGCGGCGGGGCTCCCGGGCGCCACGCCCGTGATCACGACGCCGTGTTGCTCGTCCATGCCGAGGTTCTTCGCGATCTCGGGCGTGAGCTCCTGGACGAGCAGCCCGAACTCGGCGGCGCTGCCCTTCTCCGCGGCGGCGAGCGCGGCCTCCTTCGGCTCCTCCATCGCCGCCACGTCGACCTCGAGCGTCTTCTTCTTGCCGTCGCGCAGCAACTCCACCGGGACCTTCTTTCCGACCGGGGTGGCGGCCACGACGCGCGGCAGCTCGTTCATCTCGCCGATCTCCTTGCCGTCGAAGGAGAGGATCACGTCGTAGCGCTTGATCCCCGCCTCGTCGGCCGGGCCGCCGGGCATCACCTTGGAGACGAGGGCGCCCGTCGACCTCTCGATCTCGAGGTGCTGGGAGATCTCCGGGGTGATCTTCTGGATCACGACGCCGATCCAGCCGCGCGTCACGCTCCCCTTGGTGTGCAGCTGCGGGAGGATGTCCTTGGCCATGTTGACCGGCACGGCGAAGCCGATCGTGTTGGCCGCCGGGCGGATCGCCGTGTTGATGCCGATCACCTCGCCCGAGAGGTTCAGCAGGGGACCGCCCGAGTTGCCCGGATTGATCGCGGCGTCGGTCTGGATGTAGTCGTCGTAGCTCCCCTGGCCGATCACGCGGTGCTTGGCGCTCACGATGCCGGCCGTCACCGTGTGCTCGAGGCCGAAGGGGTTGCCGATCGCCACCACCCACTCGCCCGGGCGGACGCCGTCGGAGTTGCCGAGGGGCAGGGCGAAGAGGGGCTCCTCCGTCTTCACCCGGATCAGCGCGATGTCGGTCTTCGGATCGCGGCCCACGACCTCGGCGTCGAGCTCCTTGCCGTCGTCGAAGATCACCTTGATGCTCTCGACGTCCTCGATCACGTGGGCGTTGGTCACGATGTAGCCGTCGCGCGAGATCACGAAGCCGGAGCCCAGGCTCGGCACCTCCCGCTCGGGAAAGCCCTCGCCGAGGGGCCCGCCGAAGAAGAACTCCTCGAAGGAGCGCGGCACCGCGGCGCCGCGCACCTTCTTCGAGGTCTGGATGTTCACCACCCCGGGCGAGGCCTGCTCCGCGAGGTCCGCGAAGCTCCCGGGCACGCCCTCGGGCACGATCGGGTGGCGTGCCCCGTTCTCCTTCCAGAAGCGCCCTTCGGCGGGCTTCTCGGACTCCTCGGGCTCGTCCGAGCCGAAGAGATCGATGGCGTGCGCCGCATCGCCGCGCCAGTGCAGGTCGACCTCGAGGTGCCCGGCCACGACGAGGGCCGCCGCGATCGCGACGGCGACCAGCAGGATCGGTGCAAGGCGACGTGCCATCATGCTCGTGCTCTCCGCTCTCTCCCGTCCATTCCGGACGGCGGTTCTCCGCTTCGGTTCTCCGCTTCCGGGGCTCCGGCCTCCGGGTCCCCCCGGGCTCGATCTCCGGCGGCGCGACCGGTCGCGGGCGCGGGACGGTGCGCCTGCGTTGGACGCCGGAGCCCCGCGGCGGGTTCAGGCCCGCGGAGCGTCAGGCGAATGGGATCGTCACATGATACCGGCCGGGGCCGCGTTGAACCACGACGAGGGCCCCCGAGAGGCCCTGGAGGTCGAGCGCCGCGCGCCGTATCGCCTCCGCGCCGTCCAGCAGCCGGCCGTTGATCCCGAGCACGAGGTCGCCGCGCCGGATCCCGATCCGCGCCGCCCCGCTTCCCTCCCGAACCGCCATCACCTCGCACCCCCCGCCCGGGAGGGGCCGGAGCTCGACCCCGAGCTTCTCGCGCAGGAGCGCTCCGGCGAGCGCATCCGGGGCCGCCTCGGCCCGCACGCGCAGCGAGAGCTCGCTGCCGTCGCGCCACAGGTCGACCGCGAGCTCCTGACCGGGCGTCGCGGCGGCGAGGATCTCGAAGAAGGAGCGCGGAGACTCGACCGCGTGTCCCTCGAGGCGGGTCACGACGTCCCCCCTCCGCACCCCCGCGCGGCCCGCGGGGCTCTTCTCGCGCACCCGGTTCACCACGGCGCCGGGGGTGCCGCGACGCAGGTGCATCTCCTGCTCCAGGCCCTCGTCGAGCGCCTGGAGCTCGAGCCCGACCCAGACGGGGACGAGCTGGCCGTGGGCGATCAGCTGCGCGACGACCCGCGCGGCGACGTCGATCGGGACGGCGAATCCGATGCCCTCCGCCCCGTTGTAGACGGCCGTGTTGATCGCGATCAGCTCTCCGGCGGCGCTCAGCAGCGGCCCGCCCGAGTTTCCGGGGTTGATCGAGGCGTCGGTCTGGAGGAAGCCGTGGTAGACCCGCGATTCGGAGCGGATCGAGCGGTTCAGCGCCGAGACGACCCCCGTCGTCACGGTGTGGGAGAGCCCGAAGGGGTTGCCGATCGCGATCACCGGCTCGCCGACCATCAGGTCGGCGGACGACCCGAGCGCGATCCACGGCAGCTCGTCGTCGGTCTCGAGCTGCAGCACCGCGAGGTCGTTGTTCGGGTCGGCGCCCACCAGCGTGGCCTCGAACTCGCGCCCGTCGGCGAGAGCGGCGCGGATCCGGCTGGCGCGGGCGACGACGTGCTCGTTCGTGAGCACGCGCCGGTCGGCGTCGATCAGCACGCCCGAGCCCAGGCTCTGGGCCGTCTGGGGCAGGCGGGGCTCGAAGAAGTCGCGGAAGAAGCGATCGAAGAAGGGGTCGCCCGCGAAGGGCTGGAAGGGGCTCGGCCTGGCGACCGCCTGCTCGGTGGTGATGCTGAGGACGCTCGGGCCCACGCGCCGGACGACGTCGACGGTGACCGTGTGGCGCAGGAAGGGGTCGCCGGCTCCCGCCGGTGCGGCGGCGAGCAGGCTCCCGAGCGCCGCGCAGGCCGCCCCGCGCACAGCCGTCTGCGTCATCGCGCCCATGAGACGCACCACCCCCTCCCGTGATTCAATGGGCGCCGCAGAGGGTAGCGCGCGGAGGGAGCCCGGTGCGGACGGCGGTGCTCGCGACGGAGTTCGAGCGGCTCTTCGGAGCGCGGCCCGAGGCCGGCGCGCGCGCGCCCGGACGCGTGAACCTGATCGGCGAGCATACGGACTACAACGAGGGCCTGGCGCTACCGTGCGCGATCGATCGCGACACGCTCGCGCTCGTGCGGCTGCGGCGGGGGACGCGGGCGCGCGTCTTCTCGCGCGAGATGGGCGGCGAGGCGGAGTTCGACGCGGCGCAGCCGCGCCGCAGCGGAGGCTGGGCGGACCACGTGCAGGGGGTGGTGGCCGCCCTGATCGAGAGCGGTGTACCGCCCGCCGGCTTCGACCTCGCGCTCGCGAGCGAGGTCCCGCCGGGAGCGGGCCTCGCGAGCTCGGCCGCGCTCGGCGTCGCCGTCGCGACGGCCCTCGATGCCGCGCTCCGGCTCGGCCTCGGAGCCCGGGAGCGCGCCGCGCTCGCCCACCGCTCGGAGACTGGCTTCGTCGGCGTCCCGTGCGGCGTCATGGACCCGCTCGCGAGCGCGCTCGGCCGGGAGGGCGCCGCGCTGCGCCTCGACTGCCGGAGCGGCGTCCTCGAGCCCGTCGAGCTCCCGGAGCTGCGGATCCTCGTCGCGGACTCGGGCGTGCGACGGCGCCTCGCCGCCGGCGCCTACGGCGGCCGGCGCGACGAGTGCCGCCGCGCTCTCGAGGCGGCCCGCGAGGCCGGCGTCGCGCCCGCCGGTGCCCGCGCGCTGCGCGACCTCGCGCCGGGCGACCTCCCGGGCCTCGAGCGCGCGCTCGATCCGGTTCTCTTCCGCCGGGTGCGGCACGTCGTCACCGAGAACGCGCGGGTGGACGCGATGGTCCGCGCCCTGCGCGCGGGGGATCTCGCGGCCGCCGGAGAGTGCCTGCGCGAGGGGATGCGCAGCCTGCGGGACGACTTCGCGGTGAGCCTGCCCGAGCTCGACGCCCTCTGCGAGATCGCAGACGGCCTGCCCTCCGTCCACGGCTCGCGGCTCACCGGCGCCGGCTTCGGCGGCTGCAGCGTCCACCTCGTCGATCCCGCGCCCGCCGCCGAGACCGCCGAGGCACTCGCCGCCGGCTTCGCGCGCCGCTTTGGCCGCCGCCCGCCCGTCTGGACCTGCGTGGCCGCTCGGGGGGCGACCGCCTTCGACGCAGCGTTCTAGAGGTCGGCGGAGTCGCGCGGAGGAGGGGGTGCGTCCATCGATGTCCGGACGCTCGTCGCGGGCGCGTCGATCTCGGCGCGGGCACGCGGGACGACGAGCTCGCAGGCCTGCTTCGCCCGGTCGAGGTCGTGGTAGAGGCCGGCCCGATCGTAGAGCTGGCCGAGGTCGCCGGGCCAGATCGCGCCGCCGGGCTGGATCTTCGCGTAGAGGGGGGCTCCGTAGGCTTCCGCGAAGGGGACGGTGCGGTAGAAGGGCGCGAGGGCCGGGTCCTCGGCGGCGAGGCGCTCGAGCAGGCGCGCGGCGATCAGCTCGTCGATCGTGCGCAGGCCCTCGTGGTAGCGGTTCGCCGGCGGCGTCACCACGCTCATGTTCCACTGGTAGACCTCGAGCCCCGTGAAGAGCTTCTCGAGCATGAAGGGGATCACGAAGCGATCCTCGGGGCGCACGCTGCGCAGGTCCGCATGGAGCGGCGGATGGGCCGCTTCGGGGAAGCGTTCGGCGAAGAGCCGCCGGATCTCGCCCGCGAGCTGCGGGTCCTCGCGCCACTCGTCGCAGCCCAGGAACCAGGAGAGCACGAGATTCTGCCGGGCCCGGAAGAGCTCGCTCTCGCCGAGGACCCGCGCGATGCGGCGCGCGTTCAGGCGAGCGAAGAGGCGGCTCAAGCGGTTGTTCGGCCGGAAGCGATGCTGCCAGCGGAAGGGCTCGCCGCTCGGCTGGTAGGGGAAGAGATCCGACTCCGGATCGCGGAGCAGATGGCGATAGCGCGGGTGCTCGGGCGCGGCGGCCCAGAAGCGCAACAGCGCCGGCTGGAGCTCCTCCGGCACGAAGTCGTGGCTCTGGCCGAAGGTGCCCCGCCACTGGCCGTGCCCGCTCTTCTCGTTCACCGACCCGTAGTCCTTCCAGACCGGCTGGGGCGAGGTCTTGTGACAGGCCGTGCAGACGGTGGGGTTCGCTTCCGAGAAGCTCACCGTGCTGCCGAACTCGATGGAGCGCAGCTCGAACGTCTCCGTCGCGTCGTCGAAGGCGAGGATCTCGAGCTTGTCGTAGCCGGACTCGTCGGGGCTGCCGTTGAAGGTGACCACGAGCTTGGCGTCGGTGCCGAAGAGCAGCACGCGCGGGCTCTCGACGCTCGCCTGCTGGATGCTCCCGGTCTGGTGGACCAGCGTGTAGTTGAGTCGCAGCTCCGCCGGCAGGAGCGCCAGCGCGTCGCCGATCGAGGTGACCCCGCGCTCGCGGATCAGCCTCGCGAAGGTCGGATAGTCCATCCCCGAGGCGGCGGCGGGCAGCGCGCCCGCGACGACGGCCGACGCTGCGATCGCGGCGGAGGCACGAGCGATCCGTCCGGGCACCTGGCGCACGCTGCGGCAACTCCCACGGGCACTGGGACGCTTCGAGCATCCTACCAGACGGCGCTCCGGCTGACTACGGTGCCGGCGCCTCCGGGAGCAGCGCGGGGCCCGCTTCGCCGGCTCCCTGGGGCTCCGCGGGATGCGGTCCCCACTTGAGCAGCAGGAACTTCGTCTCCTCGCCGCGGCGCGTCACGACCAGGAAGCGGGGCTTGCGCTCGACCTCCGCCATCGCCTCGCGCAGATCGCCGAGATCCTCGATCGGTCGCGCCTCGATGCGCTCGATCACGTCGCCGACCAGGAGGCCCGCCTCGGAGGCCGGCGATCCGCGCACCACGAAGTGGACGAAGGCGCCGCGGTCGGTCGAGAGGCGGTTCTCGCGGATCAGGTTGGGCGTGAGCTCCTGCACGTGGAAGCCGGCCTCGGTCTCCTCCTCGGCGGGATCGACCCGGGGCTGCGTGCCGACGCGCAGCTCGAGGGTGCGCGGCTTGCGCTCGCGCAGGATCTCGATCGACACGCCCTGCCCGGGCTGCGCGCCCGCGACGAGGCGCTGCAAGTCGCCGAGGTCCTCCTCCTCCTCCCCCTCGATCGGCACGCCGTCGAAGCGCGTCACCACGTCGCCCGGCGCGAGGCCGGCCTTCGCGGCCGGCGAGCCCTCGACGACGCTGTTCACGACGGCGCCCGTGGCGTCGGGGATGCCGAAGTAGTCGGCGAGGTCCCGGTCGAGCGGCTGCATGGTGATCCCGAGGTAGCCGCGCTGGAGCTGCCCCTGCTCGAGGCGCCTCGCGACGTCGAGAGCGGTGGCGATCGGGATGGTGAAGCCGATCCCGCGACCCTGGCCGCGCGAGTTGATGCCGACGACCCGGCCCTCGAGGTCGACGAGCGGGCCTCCCGAGGAGCCGCGGTCGATCATGGCGTCGGTCTGGATGAAGTCGTTGAGCGTCCCGGGGATCTCGAGGTTGCGCCCGATCGCCGAGACGATCCCGAAGGAGACGGTCCCTTCGAGCCCATAGGGGTTGCCGATCGCGAGCACCCACTGGCCGACGCGCAGGCCGTCGGGCTCGCCGAAGCGCGCGGGCGGGAGCGGCTCGTCGGGGTCGATGCGCAGCAGCGCCACGTCGGTCTGCGGGTCGGTGCCGACGATGCGCGCCGGGTACTTGCGGCGGCGCCCGGGCACGCTCACCGTGACCTTCTCCGCGCGGTCGACCACGTGGTGGTTGGTCAGGATGCGCCCGTCGGCGCTCTCGATCACGCCCGAGCCCGTCACGGGGCTGCGGCGGTCGCCGACCTTCACGATCGCCTCGATGTGCACGACCGAGGGCTTGACCCGCTCGGCCACCTCGCCGATGCGGCGCTCGAGCTCCTCGTGGGCCGGCGCCGCGGGGGCCGGGCGCGGCGGCGCCGCGACCAGGGTCGCGCCGCACGCGACGAGGGCGAGCACCCGTCGGAAGCGCTGCATCAGGTCCTCTCCATCGGCCCGCCGGCCGGGACTCCCGAGTCGAGCGCGCGGCGCAGCCCCGCGGCGGCCTGCCCGGGGTCCAGGGCGAGCAGGATCGCCCCCGTCACGGCCACGCCCGCCGCGCCGGCCGCCGCGGCCGCCGCGGCGCCGGCGGCGTCGATCCCGCCCTGCGCGAGGACGGGGGGGCCGCCGGCCGCCCGGCCGAGCGCGGCCAGGCCGAGCGGCGGGCGCGAGGCGCGCTTCGAGAGCGGGGTGAAGATCGGGGCGAGCAGCGCGTAGCTCGCGCCGCGCGCCGCGTGCACCTCGGCCGCGGAGTGACAGGAGACCCCGACCAGAGCCTCCGGGCCGAGGAGGCGCCGAGCCGCCGCGGCGTCCATCGCGTCGAAGCCGAGCTGGACGCCGTCCGCGCCGATGGCCAGGGCGACGTCGAGCCTGCGGTTCACGATTACGCGCACCCCGCCGCCGCGCGCCCGCGCTCCCGCGCGCGCCGCCTCCGCCACCTCCTCCGCGTGCGCGAGGAGGGCCGCGCCGGGGAGCTCCCGGTCCCGGACCTGCACCCAGTCCACCCCGGCACGCACCGCCGCGGCCACCGCCGGCGCGAGCGGGCCGCGCGCGACGCTGCGGTCCACCACGAGACAGAGGATCTGCCGGCGCGCGTGGCTCACAGGGCAAGGCCGCAGCAAGCGAAGCGCGCAGCGACCCGCAGGGGAGCGGAGTGCGGGCCCCCGCTGAGGCCCGGCCGCGCAGCGGGCCGGAGCTCCTGTGGAGCTCGGCCCAGGCGAGCGGAGTGCGGGTCCCCACTCAGAACGAGGCGAGCCCGTCGAGCGGGCTCGATGCCGAGGCGTAGAGGCGCCGCGGCATGCGGCCCGCCTCGTAGGCGAGGCGACCCGCCTCGACCGCGAGGCGCATCGCCCGCGCCATCTTCACGGGGTCCTTCGCCGCGGCGATCCCGGTGTTCATGAGCACCGCGGTGCAGCCGAGCTCCATGGCGACCGCCGCATCGCTCGCGGTGCCGACCCCGGCGTCGACGATCACCGGAACCTCGACCGTCTCGAGGATGATGCGCAGGTTCGCCGGGTTGCGGATGCCCATGCCCGAGCCGATCGGCGCGGCGAGCGGCATCACCGCGGCGCAGCCGAGGGCCGCGAGACGCTGGCAGGCGACGGGGTCGTCGGTCACGTAGGGGAGCACCGTGAAGCCCTCCGCCACCAGGATCCGCGCCGCCTCGATCGTGGCCGCCACGTCCGGGAAGAGCGTGCGCTCGTCGCCGATCACCTCGAGCTTCACGAGATCGGTGGCGAGCAGCTCGCGGCCGAGCCGGGCCGTCGCCAGCGCGTCCTGCAGCGTGAAGCAGCCGGCCGTGTTCGGGAGGATCGTGAAGCGCTCGGGCGAGATGTGGTCGAGCAGGCCCTGGCCGCGCGGCGCGTCGAGCTTCGTCCGGCGCAGCGCCACGGTCACCAGCTCGGCGCCGGCCGCCTCGGCGCAGGCGAGGTTCTGCTCGAAGGAGGCGTACTTGCCCGTCCCGATGATCAGCCGCGAGCGGAACGCGCGCTCGCCGAGCCTGAAGCCCTCCGCCTGGGTCCCGTCCATGAGAACCTCCTCCAGGAGTGTGACCTAGCCTCCCCCGACCGCCTCCAGGATCTCGACGCGGTCGCCCGCGCCGAGCGGCTGGATCGCGAAGCGCGCGCGCGGCACCACGTCCCGGTTCACGGCCACGGCGATGCGCCGGCGGTCGACGCCGAGGCGCACGAGCAGCCCTTCGACGGTGCAGCCCTCGGGCACCGTGCGGGGCTCTCCATTCACGAGCAGCGCCAGATCTCGATGGGACACGTCTCGATGGGACACGACACGCCCGCGGGTCGCAGCGGAGGCTAGCGAACCCCGCCGGGGCGCGCCTTCGGCCGCGGGCTGCGGCGTCCGATACCCTTCCGCGGAGGGGCTGCGCTTGGACGACCGCCCGACCGTGGCGACGATCCATCTCGGGGCGATCCGTGCCAACTACGCCGAGGCGGCGCGGCGCGCCGCGGGGCGCGAGGTGATCGCCGTCGTGAAGGCGGACGCCTACGGCCACGGCGCGGTCCCCGTGGCCCGCGCCCTCGTCGGGGTGGGCTGCTCGCGCTTCGCCGTGGCGACGGTGGCGGAAGGCGCGCTGCTGCGGGCGGCCGGGGTCCGCGCCGAGGTCCTGGTCCTCGGCGGCGTGTACGACGCCGCGGACGCCGCGATCGAGGCGGGGCTCACGCCCGTGGTCCACCACCGCGGGGATGTCGAGGCTCTCCGGAAGGCGGTGCCCGCGGGCGCCGCGATTCCCGTGCACGTCGAGCTGGACACGGGCATGCGCCGGATGGGGGCCGCTCCGGAGGAGGCGGTGGAGCTGCTGGAGGCCGTGGCGCGCGAGCCCGCGCTCCGGCTCGCGGGCGTGTACACGCACCTCGCCCGGGCCGACGAGCCCGATCTCGCTCCGACCCTCGAGCAGGCCGCGCGGCTGCGCGCGCTGCTCACCCGGGCGCGGGAGCGCGGCGTCCGGCCGGGGCTCGTCCACTGCGCCAACTCCGCGGGGCTCCTGATCGGCGATGCCCTCTTCGCCGCGCTGCCGGAGGCCGGCGCGGTGCGGCCCGGCCTCGCTCTCTACGGCGTGCGCCCCGCGCCGCACCTCGCCGCGGCGCTGCGGCCGGCGATGACGCTGCGCACGCGGGTCGCGCAGCTGCGCGTCGCGCGCCCGGGCGACGCGGTCGGCTACAACGCGCTCTATCGCGCGCCGCGGCGCACACGGATCGCGACGCTCCCGGTGGGCTACGCGGACGGCGTTCCGGTCGCCGCCTCGAGCCGCGGGGCGGTGCTGATCCGCGGGCGCCGCTGCCCCTTCGCGGGGCGCGTGTCGATGGACTTCGTCGGCGTCGACGTCGGCGAGGGGCCGGTCGAGGTCGGGGACGAGGCGATCCTCTTCGGGCCGGCCGAGCAGGGATGCCTCCCCGTCGAGGAGGCGGCGGAGGCGGCCGGGACGATCGCGTACGAGATGCTGGTTCGCGTCGGACCGAGGGTCCCGCGCGTGCACGCGGATTGACTTCGCCGGGGCTCCTCGGTAAACCTGCCGCCGAACCCCCGACCGTTCCGAGCCTCGGCGCGAGGAGTCAGTGCATGGCCCCCCACGTCCCGCGGCGCCCGGTGCGCCGCGCGCTCCTGTCCGTGTCCGACAAGACCGGGCTCGTCGAGCTCGCGCGCGGGCTCGCCGATCTCGGCGTCGAGCTGGTCGCCTCGGGCGGGACGGCTCGGGCGCTGCGCGAGGCGGGGCTCGCCGTCGTCGATGTGGAGGAGCTCACCGGCAGCCCGGAGATGCTCGGCGGCCGCGTGAAGACGCTGCACCCGCGCGTGCACGGCGGGCTGCTCGCGCGCCGCGACCACGCCGGGGATCGCGCCGACATCGCCGCCCACGACCTCCGCCCGATCGATCTCGTGGTCGTGAACCTCTATCCCTTCGAGGCCACCGCCGCGCGACCCGGGATCTCCCGCGAGGAGGCGATCGAGCAGATCGACATCGGCGGGCCGTCGATGATCCGGTCCGCCGCCAAGAACCAGGACTACGTCGCCGTGCTCGTCGATCCGGCCGACTACGCGGAGGTGCTCGACGAGCTGCGTCGCGAAGGCGGGCTCGCTGCAGCGACGCGCCGCCGCCTCGCGCTCGCGGCCTTCGCGCGCACGGCCGCCTACGACGCGGCGATCCACGCGCACCTGCGGCGCGAGGCGGCTGCGGGAGAGGGCGGGGAGGCGGGCGGGGCGGCCCTGCCCGAACGCCTGCGGATCGACCTCCCGCGCGCCGCACTGCTGCGCTACGGCGAGAACCCGCACCAGGCCGCGGCGCTCTACGGCCGTTTCCTGGAGATCGCGGAGCCCCTCCACGGCAAGGAGCTCTCCTACAACAACCTGGTCGACGTGCAGGCCGCCCTCGCGCTGATCCTCGACTTCGATTCCGACGAGGACGCCGTCGTCGCGATCCTGAAGCACAACACGCCGTGCGGGGTCGGCGCCGGTGCGACCGCGGCCCTGGCCTGGGAGCGCGCCTTCGCCTCGGACCCCGAGTCGCCCTTCGGCGGGATCGTCGTGTCGAGCCGCCCCTTCGACCGGGGCCTCGCCCAGGCGGTCGACGAGATCTTCAGCGAGGTGCTGCTCGCCCCCGGCTTCGAGCCGGGCGCCCTCGAGCAGCTGCGCAAGAAGAAGAACCGCCGCCTGCTGCGCTTCCACCGCGATCGCGTCGACCGCACGCAGCCGGATCTGCGCTGCGTCTTCGGCGGGGTCCTCCTCCAGGAGCCGGACGTCGCCGGACAGGATCTCGGCAGCTGCCGCGTGGCGACGGCGCGCAAGCCCAGCGAGGCCGAGCTCGCGGCGCTGCGCTTCGGCTGGCGCGTGGTGAAGCACGTGAAGAGCAACGCCGTGGTCTTCGCCGCGTCGGACCGCACGCTCGCGATCGGCGGCGGCGCGACCTCCCGCGTCGACGCGATCCACCAGGCGCGAGAGAAGGCCGCCCGCGTCGGCGTCGATCTCCGCGGCTCGGCCCTCGCCAGCGACGCCTTCTTCCCCTTCCCGGACGCGCTCGAAGTGGCTGCCGCCGCGGGCGCGACGGCGGTGGTGCAGCCGGGCGGTTCGCTGCGCGACGACCTCGTCGTCGCCGCGGCGGACCGGCTCGGCCTGGCCATGATCCTGACGGGCATGCGCCACTTCCGGCACTAGCCCGCATGTCTCACTAGGGCGCGTAGCGAGGCGGCGCAGATGCCTGTCCTGGCACGAGATCGCGACCGAGGGAAGCGGAGGCGTAGCCGACGCTACGTCGAGCACCCGCAGGGAGCGATCTCGTGCCAGGGCGGGCAGATGCGTCGCCGCAGTAGCGCTCTGGTGAGACATGCGGGCTAGGGTACCGTCGAGCTCGCGTGAGAGGATGGACGTCCGAGCGCTGGTGGCTCGTCGCGGGCTGGGGCGTCGCCGTGGGCGTGGCGGCCGGGGTCCGCCTCTGGAACGCGCTCGCGGGCCCCCTCCTCTGGGGCTACGACGCCTGGGGCCACGTCGCCTACGCGCTCTTCCTCGACCTCTACCGCGCGGTGCCCTGGGCCGACCAGGGCTGGTCGTACTTCCATCCGCCGCTGCACTACGCCCTCGGCTGGGCGCTCGTGCAGGGGGGGAGCGGCGAGCTGCTCGTGCGCGGCCTCGCGGTCGCCGGGAGCGTGGCGAGCCTCGCCACGGCCGCGCTCGCCGCCTGGATGGTGCGCGGGATGGCGCCCGAGCACCCCGCGCTCGCGCTCGTGGGCTTCGGCGCCGTGGCCTTCCTCCCGGTCCACTTCTTCATGAGCCCGATGCCGGGCAACGAGCTCACCGAGGCCTTCCTCAGCGCGGCGAGCCTCGCGGCCCTGGTCGCGAACGAGCGCCGCGAGCGGCCGACCCTCGCCGGGGCGGCGCTGGTCGGCGCGCTCGGCGGCCTGGCACTCCTCACCAAGTTCAGCGGGCTCCTGGCGCTCCTCGTCGCGTGCGCGTCGCTCGCGATCCGCGCCGCACTGCGCGGGGCGTGGAGCGCGCCGCCGCGCGAGGCGGCCGCGCGGGCGGCGGTCGTGGCCGCGGTCGGCCTCGCGATCTCCGCGCCCTACTACGCGCGCAACCTCGCGGCCTTCGGGACCCCGTTCCAGCTGAGCCGCGACTTCCCGCTCGTGGCCGCGGTCGAGCGCGAGCAGCCGCCCGGGCGCCGGAGCCCGCTCGACTACCTGAGGCTCCCGCCCGCGATCTTCCGCGATCCGAATCCGCTGGCGCCGCATCTGCTCGGCTCCGTCTGGGGCAGCGTGTACCTGAACGTCTGGGCCGACAGCTACCGCGAGTCCGACGTCGCGCGCGCTCTCGAGGCCGAGCGCGAGGAGCGCCGCTCGACGACCCGGATGGCGCTGCTCGGCCTGGGTCCTACGGCGCTCGCCGGCTTCGGCGCCGCGCTCGCCGCGCGCGACGCCCGCCGCGGCCGCCGCCGCGAGCTCGTGCTCCCGCTCGCCGTGCAGGCCGCCGCTTCGCTCGCGGCCTTCGCCGTCTTCAGCTGGCGCGTCCCGCTCTGGTCGGCGCTCAAGGCGTCGTATCTCCTCGGGCTCTCGCTCCCGTTCGCGCTGGCGCTCGCCCGCGGCGTCGAGGCCTGCGAGGGCGCGCGCTCGCGAGCGCTGCGCGCGATCGTCGCGGTGACACTCATCGGAGTCGCAGTGGCGGCGTCCGCCGTCGCGGTGGTCGGGTTCGTGCTCCCGAGGCGCGCGGACGCCCCGGCGATGGGCGCGCTTCACTTCCATTTCGGCGAGCTCGACGCCGCGCGCCGGATCTACGGTCGCCTCATCGCGGGCGCGCGCTACCCCGTGCCGTGGCTCGACAACCTCGCCGCGGTGGAGATCGCCGCCGGAAACCCGGATCTCGGCCGGCGGCTCCTCGCGCGCGCGGTCGAGCTCGAAGGCCAAGCCGGCCGCTACGACCCCTACCGCCGCGGGCGGCTCGCCGTCGCGCTGGCGCTCGACTCCGACCTCGCCGGCGCGCGGGCGCTCCTCGACGAGGTCCTCGCGAGCCATCCGCTCCCCGAGCTCCAGGCCAACCGCGGCGCGATCCGGGCCCGGCAGGGCGACCTCGTGGGCGCGGAGGCCGATCTCGCGCTCGCGCTGGCGGGCGAGCCGGCGCAGGTCCCTGCCTGGCTCGACCTCGCGCGCGTCCTCGAGGCGCGCGGCAGGGCCGGCGAGGCCGAGCAGGCGCGCGCGGAGGCCGCGCACTGGGCGTGCGTCGCCCCGCGCCGCTATCCGTACGGCGTGGGGACCGGCGAAGTGCTCGAGTGGGGCGTCGCCCGCCGCCCGCTCCTGCTCTGGGAAGGCGAGGGGCTCCGCGTCGCGCCGCCGGCCTTCTTCCGCCGGAGCTGCCCCTGAGCGCCGTGCCCGGTGGCCGCCGCGAGGGGCTCGCGATCGCGGCGCTCGTGCTGCTCCCGCTCCTCCCCTTCCTGTCGAGCGCGATCTCGATCGACGCCCCGGTCTTCGTCGCGGTGGCGCGCCGCATCACCCTGGCGCCGCTCGATCCCTTCGGCTTCCAGATGATCTGGGACCCGACCTCGCCCGACGTGGCGGCCATGAACCGCAACCCGCCGCTCCTCTCCTACTGGCTCGCGCCCTGGATGGCCTGGCTCGGCGAGAGCGATCTCCTGCTCCATGCGCTCGTCCTCCCGTTCCCGCTCGTCGCGGCGCTCGCCTTTCACGGGATCGCGCGGCGCCTGTGCGGGGAGGGCCTCGCTCCGACGGCGCTCCTGGCGACGACGCCCGCCTTCCTCGTGCTCGCGACGAGCCTGCTCCTCGACGTGCCGGCGCTCGCGTTCCAGCTGCTCGCCGTCCACGCCTTCCTGCGCGGCGCAGAAGGGCAGGAAAGCCCCGGCTGGCAGTGGGCCGCGGGACTCGCCGCCGCGGCGGCGGGCCTCACCAAGTACGTCGCGCTCGCGACCCTTCCGCTCCTCGCCGCCGGCTGCGTGCTTTTCCAACCGCGCAGCGCCGCTCGCGCGCTCCGCGTCCTCGCGCCGCCGCTCGCCCTGTGGACGCTCTGGGGCGCGTGGACCGCAGACCTCTACGGCGCGCCGCACTTCTTCGGCTCGACCGACGTCGTGCTCGACCGCGGGCGCGAGGCGGGCGAGTTCTGGAACCAGGTGGTCTCGGCGCCGGTGTACGGCGGAGCGGCGCTCGTCTTCCCGATCGCCCTGTGGGCGGCACGGCTCGGCCGCGGGCGGCGCGGCGCGGAGCTCGCCGTGGTCGCCGTCCTGCTCGGGACGGCCGCGGTCTACACCGTCCTCCCCGGCGGCGAGCCGCCGCGGCGCAGCCCGCTCGAGGTCGAGGAGGCGGTGCTCGCCGCGCTCGGCTTCGCCGGGGCGCTCGCGCTGTGGGTGGAGTGCCTGCGGCCGCCGCGGGGCGGGGCTCTCCCCGAGGACCGCTTCCTCGGGCTCTGGCTCGCCGGCTTCCTCGTCTGGAGTCTCTTCCTCAACTGGCACGTGAACGCCGGGGATGCGCTGCTCGCCGCGCCGCCGCTCCTCCTGATCCTCTTCCGCCGTACGGAGCTGCGCCCGGGACGCCGCTTCGTCGCGATCTGCGCGGCGGCGCAGCTCGTGCTCTCGCTGCTCCTGGCCTCGGCCGACGCGATCCAGGCGAACTTCTACCGCAGCGCCGCGCGGCGCATCGCCGCCGAGATCGGCGCGCAGTCCGGTGCGCGCTGGCACGTGGGGCACTGGGGCTTCCAGCACTACCTCGCGAAGGAAGGCTTCCAGCCCATCCTGCCGCCGCAATACGGCCGCTCGGAGCTGCACGAGGGAGACTGGGTGGCGAGCGCGCGCAACGTCTCGCAGCTCGACGTCTCGCGCGACATGAGCCGCTACGGCCTGCGCGAGGTCTGGACCTGGACCGCGCAGAGTCCGATCCCGCTGCGCACGACGAACGCCGACGCGAGCGCCGGCTTCTACAGCCACCACGCCGGCTACGTCCCCTTCGCCTGGAGCACGCTCCCGGTCGACGAGGTCGCGCTCGGGCGGGTGGTCTCCGTGCGCGGCGGAGCGGCCGCGAACCCGCGCTGAGATGTCGGGGCAGCGACTGCTTCTCTGGGTCCTCGGGGCTGGCCTCGTGCTGCATGCCGCCGCGCTCTCGCCTCTGGGGGCGCATCTCGCGGCCGCCTTCGCGAACGACGGCCTCGACTACGCGACCCGGCGCGAGGTCGAGGGCTTCAAGGGCTTCCCCATTCGCCGCGCCGCCAGGGCCCTGGATGCGCACCTCGCGCTCGAGGTCCCGGTTCGCCTGAGTCCTTCCCTGTTCCAGAACGACTTCTTCCGCCAGAGGATCTCCGAGGGGCTCTATCCGCGGGTCGTGAGCTCCCGCGCGGCGTACACGCTGCGGCTCGCCGCCCGCGAGCGCTTCGATCCCTCCCGCGATACCGAGATCGCCGAGCTCGGCCCGGAGGGGATCGTCTACCTGAAGGGGATCCTCCCGAGGCGGACCGCACCCGAGGCGCCGCGCGAAGGCTTCTCGCTCGACGGGCGGGCGCTCCTGCTCGCCCTGTCCGCGGCCGTGGGCCTCGGGGGTGCGGTCGGCCTCGCCCTCCGACGCGGCTTGCGCGTCGACGCGGCCTACCTTCCGCCGCTCGTCCTCCCGTTCGCGGCGCTGGTCGTCGGTCTGGTCGCATCGGTCGCGAGCTGGCTCCAGGTTCCGGTCGGTGCGCGGGCCTGCGCCGTGATGGGATTGGCGCTCCTGCCCGTCGCCGCAACGATCGTCGCCCGGGACGCGGAGCTGCGCCGCGGCCTCTCGGCGGCGTGGCCGCTGCGCTGTCCCGAGACCTGGATCCTCGCCCTCTTCGTCTGCGCCTTCGCAACCGCCCTCGCGACCCTTCCGATCGTCAGCTGGGACGGGCGCTCGATCTGGCTCTTCCAGGCCAAGCGCCTCTCTTTCGACGCCGTTCTCACGGCGCGCGCGGCGGCGGATCCGGACGCGCAGTGGTCGCACACCTCCTATCCGCTCCTGCTGCCGGCCTGGATGGCCTTCGCGACCTCGCTCTCCCCGGTCTACAACGAGAGGCTGATCGGCCTCGGGATCGGCCTCCTCTTCGGCTCGGAGCTCTGGCTGGTCTGGCTGCTGGCGCGCGAGCGCCTGGGGCGCGGGCTCGGCGCTGCGTTCACCGCGGCCCTCGCGCTCGGGCTCGCGACGCTCTCGGCGCAGGGTCTGGCCGACGGGCACCTGACCCTCCTCCTCGTGGCGCAGCTGCTCGCGTCGCTCGGCGCGGCCGCGCCCGCGCTCCCCTGGATCCTCGCGCTCGCGGCGTCGCTCACCAAGCTCGAGGGCTTCGTCCTCTCCTTCGGCGTGGCCGCCGTCTGCGCGCTGGCCAGCAGGCGGCCCGGGAGCCGCCGTGCCTGTTCGCGTTTCCTGCCCTGGCTGGTCTTCGCTCCCGCCGCCGTCCACGTCGCGTGGGCGAAGGCCTGGGGCCTCCGGGGCGACTTCGACGACGTGCAGCTCGGCGCTGCCCTGACCGAGCTTCCGGAGCGCGCCGCGGTCGTGGCCCGCTCGCTGCCCGGGCTGCTGATCGACTCTCCCCTGCTCGTCGAAGGAGCCGCGGCGATCCCGCTGCTCGCGCTGGCCTTCCTGGTCTGGCGCCGGCAGCCGACCCGCGTCGAGGCCGTCGCGCTCGGGGTCGCTGCCGGGCTCGCGGCGTTCGCGTTCGGTACGATGGTGGTGACGCCGAAAGACGTCGAGTGGCACGTGTCGAACGCCCTGGGCCGTCTGCTGCTGCACCCCGCGGCCATCCTCGTCTTCACCGCCCTGCTCGTCGCGCCGTCCGGCCGCCGCGGCGAGCGATCCGGGGAGGAACGATGGGGACGCGAACGCGAACCGCAGTCCTCGCCGTCGCCGCACCGCTGGCGGCGCTCGCCCTGATCGAGGGCTCCGTCGCGATCGGGCGATTCCTCTGGCTGGGGCTCGGCGCGAGCGACGCGCTGAAGCACACGCGCTACGACGCGGAGCTCGGCTGGTCCCACGTCCCCGGGTTCTCCGCCGAGGACTACTGGGGCCCGGGGCGCCCGCTTCGCATCAATCGTCAAGGCTTCCGCGGGACGCTCGACCTCCCTCCCGCCCCACCCGCCGGGCGGGTTCGCGTCGTGTGCAGCGGCGACTCCTTCACGTTCGGCTACGGGGTGGGCGACCTGGACAGCTGGTGTGCCCAGCTCGAGAGGGCCGACCCGCGCCTCGAGACGATCAACATGGGACAGCAGGGTTACGGAATCGACCAGGCGTATCTCTGGTATCTCCGGGACGGCGCTCCGCTCGCACCCGACCTGCACGTATTCGCCTTCATCTGGGACGACTTCCTGCGCGTGGTCCGCGACCGGGACGGGAAGCCCGTGGTCCGTCTGGTGGAAGGGGAGATCCGCGTCGAGAACGTCCCGGTGCCGCGCGCTGCCAACCCCTTCAGCTGGCTCGAGCACAGCGCACCCCTGCTGGACGAGCTGCGCAGCGTCGCCCTGCTGCGCCGGGTGCTTCGCAGCGCCTTCGGGCAAGGCTCTCCGCCCTGGAACCTCGGCGAGGGCGCGCGCGTCTCCTTCGCGATCCTGAAGCAGCTCGCGGCGCATCACGCGCAGCGCGGCTCGTCCCTGGTGCTGCTCTACCTCCCGACGCGCGAGGACCTGTCGAGCGCGACCTTCGACGAGCTCCGGTCGTGGCTCGCCGAGCGCACGGCGAGGCGGGGGATCGCGTACGTCGATCTCACCGACGACATGCGCGCACTCCCCCCCGAGCGTGCCGCCGAGCTCTTCCTCGCGGACGGCGAGATCCCGCAGACGGCCGGTGGCCACTACAGTGCGGCCGGCCACCGCTTCGTCGCGACGCGCCTGCATGGTCGCCTGGAGACGGTGCCCGGGGTCGCTGCGCAGCTGGCGTCCGCGGAGGGCGCCGCGCGCACGGACCGGGCGACCGGAGGACCGCAGCGGCCGTGAGGGTCGGCTCGCTGGTCTGGCGTCTGCTCTCGCATGCCCTCCTCTCGCTGGGGGTGCTGCTCTGCCTCTCGGCGTATCTCCCGGTCGCCTGTGAGGGGCCCAGGCCGCTCGACTACGACGACGCCACCCAGGGCATCTTCACGAACGACCTGACGCGCGGCGCGGGCCATGACGCGACCTTTCGCCATTCGCACGCGCCGCAGGACGTCTATCGCGCGAACTGGTCCGTCCAACGGCTGCCGTACTCCCTGGCTCTGAGTGGCGCGCAGCGCCTGCTGGGCGTACCACCTCACGACGTGGAGCTCCTGATCGGGGGCTTCGCCCTGCTCTTCGCCGGGCTGGGATCGCTCCTCGCCGCGCTCGCCCTGGCTCGCGACCCGAGCGGCTCCGCCACGGAACGCTGGGCGATCGCTGCCTTCGTCGCGGTTCACCCGGGGTTCATCCCCTTCGTCCGCAGCGGTGCCTCGTTCTACCTGCTCGCGTTCGCGTTGTTCTGGGGCGCGGTCTACTGCACGGTGAGGTACGCCGAGTCCGGGAGCGCCCGATTCGTCGAGGCCCTCGCGGTCGTCCTCGCGATCTTCGCGCTGAACCCCTACCCGCCGCTGGCCGCGCTCCTGCTCGTGCTGCCCCTCGTCCTCCTGGTCCACGGCCGCCTTCGCGACGCATGGGCGGACCGACAGCTCTATCGCGCCGGAGCGATCGGCATTCTCCTCTTCGGCGGCGCCAGTGTGGCCCTGGCGCTGCTCCACGAGGGCTCGCTCACCGGTTACTTCCAGAAGATCGCCGCATTCCAGGCGGCGCGTGCGCATTCGGTCTCGTTCGGTCAGCTGACGGCCTGGAGCCCGGCCGAGAAGCTCGCAGGCTATGTCCACCAGCACCTCCTCTTCGTCGTGGACGGGCTCGGCGATCCCAGCCGCGAGGATTGGATCTGGACCCTGGGCCGGCCGAGCTTCGCGCTGCTCGCGACGTTGCCGGTCATGGCGGTCGGCGCCGTCGCAGGCCTCCGCGGGCGGGAGCGTCCGACCCGAACCTGTGTCGCCATCCTGGTCGCGACGGGAGCGCTCTTCGCAACCCTCTCCTTCCCCGAGGGCCGCTACCTCCTCCCGCTCGTCCCGTGCTACGCCTTCCTCGCGGTCCGCGGCGCGCGCTCGCTCCTGCCGGGCTCGCAGGCGCGGGAGCTCGCGCTCGGCGTGGCGCTCTCGCTCCTCGCGCTCGACACCGCATCGAGCCTGCGGTCCCACGAGGGGGCAATCCTCGAGCGGTGGGGGCCCTACGATGGGATCCGGGAGGCAGCGCCCGTCCTCCTGGCCGGCTTCGGAGACGAGCCGCTCCTGGTGAGCCTGCCCGGCCCCAAGGCGCCGGAGCCCTCGCTCTACTTCCGCATGGCGATGCCGCCCTCGGCTCGCTGGGTGAGCGCCGCTCGCTTCGAGCGGCAGCTCGCCGGGCGGGGCTCGGCGGCGCGGCTCGTGGCCGTAGAGTACGCGGAGCGCGAGCCGGAGCTCGAGCGCCTGCGGGGCCTCGGCTTCTCCGAGCTGGACCGCTTCACGACCCGGTTCTCCGGCCGTCCCATGCGGATCCTGACGCGGCCGCGATGATCGCATCACTCGCGCCGTGCGTAGGCGCGCAGGCGGGGCGTGTCCTCGACCCAGGCATAGTGGGACCAGACCCGCGCGAAGCGCGCATCGCGTTGGAAGAACGCGAGGAGGTCGAAGTCGAGACCATGCAGCGCCCCCTGCCGATGCAGCGGGACGACGATCAGCTCCGGCCGGTCCCGCTCGAGGTCCTCGACCACCGCCGCGACGACCCGGCGCTCGACCGCGTCGAGACGCTCGCGTCGCTCGCGGGTCGTCGGCTCGGCGCGCGAACGGATCACCGCCGGGAGCGGCCAGAGGGACGAGAAGCGCGAGGCCCATTCGACGCCGGCGTAGTTGACCACCGGGAAGGCGGGGGTGAGCGAGAGGGAGATCACCCAGATTGCGCCGCCTCTCCCATGCCGGTCGATCAGGTCCCGGAGCTCGGTCATCGCTCCGCCGCTTCTCGGCCGCCACTGGAGACGGTTGCGCACGGACGCGCCGATGCCGAGCGGAGCGATGACCAGGAGCACGGCGATGGCCACGAAGGCTCCAGCGCCGGCGGCGGCTGCGGCAGCGGGCCGGAGCGCGTGGGCCGGCTCGCTCCCTCTCGTCAGGAGACGTACGGCAACAAGGGAAAGGGTCGAGAGCGCCAGCACTCGAAAGGGAAGGCGGTGGTAGTTCCAGCCGGTTCCGGAGACGAGGTAGGCGCCATAGGCCGCCAGCGTGGCGAGCGCAAGGATCCGTGCCTGGGGCGAGAGCGCGGTGGCCCTGGGCAGGAGGAAGGGTACCGAGATCGCGGCGGCGAGCAGCAGCAGATCGGACCCCCGCAGGAGGCTCGCCAGGGGGTTCTGATAGGCGCCGTAGGTCTCGAGCACGAGGGGGAGCGCGAAGCGCAGGTAGTCGGTCTTGAGCCACAGGAGATCGGCCGCAACGGCGAGGCCGAGCGCCGCGAGGGCGGGGCCGGCACCGACCCGGAGCCTGCGCTGCGCGCCGAACACGCCGAGCAGGGCGACGAAGGGGACGAGCGCGTACTGCGGTTTGAGCCCCACGGCGAGCCCGGCGAGGAGACCCGCAGCGATGCTCTCCGGGACCGGTGGCCGGCCGCCGCGCGCACACGCACTTGCGTGCGCGAGGTAGGGCGTCAGGAAGAGCGCGATCAGCTGCTCGCGCTGCGCGAACTCCCGTCGATCGAGCAAGAGCAGCCAGAAGGCCGCGAAGACGAGCCACCAGCGCGCCGCCGTGCGCTCGCGCCCGGAAAGCCCGACCGCGGCCAGCCGCGCGCAGAGCGCGATCGACCCCGCAGCGAGCGCGAACACGTACACGCGCAGCGCTGCGATCTCGGATACAGCCAGTGCACGTGCCGCCGCGACCACGGGGGAGAGCAGGTAGAGGATCAGAGGCGGATTCGGGTCGACGAAGTCTTCGACGTAGAGGCGGCTTCCGGCGAGCAGCCGCCGCGTGGCGATCAGCAGCCACCCGGCGTCGGAGCTGAGCGGCTGGGAAGCCTGCACCAGGATCGCGCCGACGAAGACTGCCGCCAGCGCACCCCGGGAAACGGCGGGGTCCTGCAGCAACGCTGCGCTTCGTTGCAAGAACCTCATTCGCGATCCAGGCGACAAGGCTGCGGAGGGAATCACAGGACGATGGGCGGCGCTAGCGATCATTGGGAGCCCACTCGGGGCTCCGGACCGCGCGGCGCTCGTCACGCGCGGTCGCGATCGGAGCGGGCCCGTCTTGACGGCTCGCGGCGGCGCCCGGAGACTGGTGCCGATGCCGCCCTCGCAGGCGAGCTCGTCACCCCCCAGCCGGACGGCGCGCCAGGCGATCCTGCTCGCGATCCTCGCGCTCGCCGCCGGGCTGCGCTTCGCGGGGCTCGGCTTCGGCCTCACGCCGCCCGCCGCCGGCCCCGTGATCCACCCCCTCGCTCGCCCCGACGAGCAGTACGTGTGGAACCTCGGCGCCGGAATCCTCGCGGGCGACCCGAACCCGCACTTCTTCCTGTACCCGAGCCTCTACCTCTACGTCCTCGCCGCCGCCGACGTCGTCTACGTGGCCGTGGCGTCGCTCGCGTCCGATTCGCGCGCCGCCGTCGAGGCCGCCCTCGTGAGCGATCCCCGGCCGCTGATCCTGATCGACCGCGGGATCGTCGCCACGATCGGCGCGCTCACCGCGCTGCTCGTGTACCGGGTGGCGGCCGAGGCCTTCGGGCGCCTGGCGGGGGGCTCGTGGCGGCGTGGCTGCTCGCCGTGGCCCACCTCCACGTGCGCGATTCCCATTTCGGCGTGACCGACGTGCCGCTGACGGCGCTCGTCTGCGCAGCCCTCTTGCAGGCGCTCCGCATCCAGTCGCGGGGCCTCCCGCGCGACTACGTCCGCGCGGGCCTGCTGATCGGCCTCGCGGTCTCGACCAAGTACTCGGGAGCGGCGCTCCTCGTGCCCCTGGTCGTCGCGCACGCGCTCGGCCGCCGGGAGGGGGCACGGTCCACCGCGTCGTTCGCGCGGGCGCTCGCCCTCGTCCCCATCGGCTTCCTGCTCGGGACTCCCTTCGCGGCGCTGGCATGGAGCGAGTTCCGAGAGGGGGTGGCGGCGCAGCTCGGGGCGCAGGCAAGCGAATCCTGGCGAGGCGTCGCTCTCGGACCGGGGTGGTGGCGCCACCTGAGCTTCAACCTGTGGTGGGGGCTCGGGCCCGCGCTGCTCGTGGCCGGGCTCGCGGGCTGGATCCCGGCGCTGCGGCGTTCGTTCCGCCCCTCGCTCGTGCTGCTCGCCTTCGCCGCGGCGTATTCGCTCTTCTTCAGCGGCGGCTCGCTCGTCTTCGCGCGCTATGCGATCCCGCTGGTGCCGATCCTGTGCATCGGCGCCGCGGCCCTCGTGGTCGCCGTGGCGGAGCGCCTCCCGCGCCTGCGCGTCGCGGCTGCGTTCGGCCTGGCGTTTGCGGTCGCGCTCCCCTCGCTGCGGGCGTCGATCGCGTTCGACCGACTGATCGCGCGGGAGGACAGCCGCGTCCTCGCCGCTCGCTGGCTCGAGGCCCACGTCGGGCCGGGCGATGGCGTGCTCCTCGTCGGGGACGTGTTCGGCGATCCGGCCACCTTCTTCGAGGGCCGCCTGGCCTACGATCCCTATGCGTGGCCGCCCGCGGCATGGTCGGGGCGCATCGCGCTTCCCCGCGGCCGGCCGTATCGGCGGGCGCACAACGAGCACGACCCGCAGCTCGACGCGGCACTCGCCGACCCGCGCGTGCGCTGGGCCGTGGTCGCGCAGTCTCCGCTCGCGGCCTACGGCCCGGGGCACCCGCTGCGGGCTCGCCTGCACGGCTTCCGACGCGTAGCGATGATCGAGGGGGTCGGTGGGCACCCCGACCTGCGCTTCGATCTCCAGGACGCCTTCTACGCGCCGCTCTCCGGCGCGAACGAGGCCGTTCGTCCGGGTCCGAACTTCTACGTCTACGCGCGCTAGGAATCCGACGGGAAGACCTCGGGCTACAGCGCGACCTCGACGAGGCGCGGGCCCGGCTCCGCGAAGGCGATGCGGAGCTCGGCCGAGAGCGCCTCGACGGTCGCCGCGCGCGCGGCGGGGACGCCGAACGAGCGGGCGAGGGCGACCCAGTCGATCGCGGGCGGCGCGAGCTGCGTGAGCTCGCGCGCCGCCGGACCGGGCTCGGCGATGCCGGCGCGCGCCAGCTCGATCTGGAGGATCCGGTAGCGGTGGTTCGCGCAGAGCAGGACCACGACGTCGAGCCCCTCGCGCGCGAGCGTCCAGAGCGCCTGCACGGTGTAGAGCGCGCTTCCGTCCGCCTGGAGGGCGATCACCTTGCGCCCGGGGCAGGCGAGCGCGGCGCCGGCCGCGCAGGGGAGGCCCTGGCCGATCGCGCCGCCGGTGAGCGAGAGGTAGCTGTGCGGCGGCGCGGCCTCGGCGGCGAGGAAGTGCGGGAGGCCGCTGGTCGCGCCCTCGTCGACCACGATCGCGCCCTCCGGCTGGAGCGCGGCGAGGACGGCGCCGAGGTTCCTGGGATCGAGCGCGCCCGCCGCCGGCGCGGGCGTCGCGGGAGCGTCGGGCGCGGCGGGTGCGCGACCGCTCGCGCCGAGCGCGTCGGCGAGGGCGGCGAGCGCGGCCACCGCGTCGTCCTCGGGCGCCGCGAGCGGGACGAGGGCGCCGGGCGGCGCGAGGCGGCTGCGCCCGTCCGAGTAGCCGAAGAAGGCCACCGGCTCGCGCGCTCCCGCGAGCACGACCGTGTCGCAGGCCGTGAGCGCCTCGGCGGCCTGCTCGGGGAAGTAGGGAAGCCGCTCGATCCGCGGGAGCCCGCGCCCGCGCTCGAGCCGGGCCGGGAAGGTTTCGCACCAGAGCCGCGCCCCACTCGCGGCCGCGACGCGCGCTGCGGCGCGCAGACCTTCGACCCCGAGGGCCTCCCCACCGAGCAGGAGCGCCGGCGCGCGGGCCGCGCGCAGGCGGCCCGCCGTCGCCTCCACGTGTCGCCCGGGCCCGCGCGGGGCGGGCCGGCGCGAGAGGGACGCCGGGCCTTCGGCCGGCTCCCACTGGCAGTCGGCGGGGACGATCAGCGTGGCCACGCGGCCCGGGGGGCCGCTCGCCGCGGCGAGCGCGGCGGCGAAGTCGCGCGCGAGCTCGAAGGCCGCGCGGCTCCGGCGCACGAAGCCCGAGACCGGCGCGGCCAGCGACTCGATGTCGGAGCTGAGCGGCGCGTCGAATGGGAGGTGCCAGCTCGCGTGGTCGCCGACCAGGTTCACGACGGGCGAGCGCGCGCGCCGCGCGTTGTGCAGGTTCGCGAGCCCGTTGGCCAGACCGGGCCCGAGGTGGAGCAGCACGAGCGCGGGGCGCCCCGTCATGCGGGCGTAGCCGTCGGCCGCGCCGGTGCACACGCCCTCGAAGAGCCCGAGCACAGGCCGCACGCCGGGGACGGCGTCGAGCGCGGCGACGAGCGGCATCTCGGTCGTGCCGGGGTTCGCGAAGCAGATCTCGACCCCGGCGGCGACCGCCGTCCGCACGAGGCTCTCGGCGCCGTTCATGCTCTCCCTCCTGGCTCGATGAACTTCGCTCGCCTTTGGCTCGCTGCGCGCGCCTTCGGCGCTTGCTCGATCCCGGTCCGATGAAGCTTCGCTCGCCTTTGGCTCGCTGCGCGCGCCTTCGGCGCTTGCTCGCCTCCCGGTCCGATGAAGCTTCGCTCGCCTTTGGCTCGCTGCGCGCGCCTTCGGCGCTTGCCTCCCGGTCCGATGAGCTTCGCGCGCCTTCGGCGCTTGCTCGAGTCGGCCTCCTGGAAGCCCGCCCGGGGCGGCCGGGCCGCTCGGAGAGCGGCTCCCCGACACTGGACGATCCGGGGCGGGACGTCTAGCTTCCCGCCGCCCCTGGGCGGCCGGGGCGGAGCGGCCCGCGGGGAGCCCCCGGCGGCGACCCCGCTGCGCGCCTCGAATCGCGAGCGACCCCCCCCCGGAGAAGCCCACATGCCCACCGCAGCCATCGCCCTGCTCGCCGGCCTCGTGGCCGTCGCCGCGGGCTTCGGTCTCTACCGGCGCGTGCTCGCGGCCCCGGCGCGCAACCCCCGCGCGAACGAGATCGCCGAGGCGATCCGCACCGGCGCGAACGCCTTCCTGCGGCGACAGTACCGGACGGTCGCGATGGTCGGCGTCCCGATCTTTCTCGGGGTCGGGGTCGCGCTCGGCTGGTGGACGGCCGCGGGCTTCGCCCTCGGCGCGCTGGCGAGCGCGGCCGCGGGCTTCGTCGGCATGAGCGTCTCGGTGCGCGCCAACGTGCGGGTGGCCGAGGCCGCCGCCTCGGGCTTCCGCCGCGCCTTCGGCCTCGCCTACCAGGGCGGCGCCGTGACCGGTCTCATGGTGGTGGGGTTCGGGCTGGTCTCGCTCTCGGCCCTGGTGATCGCGATGCAGCAGGCCGGCTTCGAGAAGCCGGACGCGCTCGTCGGCCTCGCCTTCGGCGGCTCGCTGATCTCCGTCTTCGCCCGTCTGGGCGGCGGGATCTACACCAAGGGCGCCGACATCGGCGCCGACCTCGTCGGCAAGCTCGAGGCGAACATCCCCGAGGACGATCCGCGCAACCCGGCCGTGATCGCCGACAACGTGGGCGACAACGTCGGCGACTGCGCCGGCATGGCCGCCGACCTCTTCGAGACCTACGCCGTGACGGCGGCGGCGGCGATGCTGCTCGCGCACATCATCTTCCCCGGCGACTCGACCATGTTCCTCTACCCGCTCGCCATCGGCGCCACGAGCATCGTCGGCACGCTGGTGGCGATCCCCTTCGTGCGCGTGGGCGAGCCGGCGCCCGGCGAGCGGCCCCCCGTGATGCGCGCGATGTACGTCGGCCTCGCCGTGGCGGCGATCGTCGCGATGGCCGGGCTCGCGCTCGTGAACCAGGCGACCGTCTTCCCGGCGACGGATGCGACGGGCCGCGCGCTCTCGGGCATGGCGCTCTGGCTCTGCGCCGGCGCCGGCATGCTCGTGACCGGCGCGATGATGTGGATCACCGACGTCTACACCGGCGGGGGCTCGCCCTACGTCGAGAAGATCGCGAGGGCCAGCGAGGGCGGGCACGCGACCAACATCATCAGCGGGCTCGCGGTCGGGATGCAGGCCACGGCCGTCCCGGTGATCGCGATCGTGGCGGCGATGGTCGGCTGCTTTGAGCTCGCGGGTCTCTACGGCGTCGGCATCGCCGCCATGAGCATGCTCTCGCTGGCGGGCAGCGTGGTCGCGATCGACGCCTACGGCCCGATCACCGACAACGCGGGCGGGATCGCCGAGATGGCCGAGATGGGCGACCAGGTCCGCGCGGTGACCGACCCGCTCGACGCCGTCGGCAACACCACGAAGGCCGTGACCAAGGGCTACGCGATCGCCTCGGCCGGCCTCGCGACGGTGGTGCTCTTCGCGACCTACCTCGAGGACCTGCGCAAGCTCGGCGGCGGCCGGGCCCTGACCGACTTCGACCTCGGCAACGTGCTCGTGCTCGCCGGCCTCTTCGTCGGCGCGATGATCCCGTTCGTCTTCGCCTCGCTCGCCATGGACGCGGTCGGGGTGGCGGGGCGCAAGGTGGTGGACGAGGTGCGGCGCCAGTTCAAGGAGATTCCGGGGATCATGGACGGAAGCGCCCGTCCCGACTACGGAACCTGCGTCGACATCGTGACGAAGGAGGCGCTCCGCCAGATGATCGCGCCAGCGCTGATCCCGATCCTGGTCCCGATCGCGGTCGGGCTCTTCCTCGGCGCCCAGGCGCTCGGGGGGCTGCTCATCGGCTCGATCGTCTCGGGCCTGTGCGTGGCCATCTCGATGACGACCGGCGGCGCGGCCTGGGACAACGCCAAGAAGTTCATCGAGGCCGGCGCGCTCGGCGGCAAGGGCTCGGACGCCCACAAGGCGGCCGTCACGGGCGACACGGTGGGCGACCCCTACAAGGACACGGCGGGACCCGCGATCAACCCGATGCTCAAGGTGATCAACATCGTCGCGCTGCTGATCATCCCCTTCCTGGGATAGCGACGGACCCGGAAGCCGAGCGCAGCGCGGGCGACCCGGTCCGCCACCCGAGGGACCGCCTCAAGCCCGAGCTCGGCCTCAGGGACGCGACGCTGCTCGTCGTCTCGGGGGTGATCGGCTCGGGGATCTTCCTCACCCCCGGCGCCATCGCCGGCCACCTGCCGCACCCCGGCGCCATCCTGCTGGCGTGGCTCGTGGGGGGCCTCCTCTCGCTGGCCGGCGCGCTCGCGAACGCCGAGCTCGGCGCCATGTTCCCGCGCGCGGGGGGCGACTACGTCTACCTGCGCGAGGCCTTCCACCCGGCGGCGGGCTTCCTGGTCGGCTGGCTCTCGTTCTTCGTGATCTACGCCGGCACGATCGCGACCCTGGCCGCCGGCTTCGCCGCGGGGCTGGCGCACTTCGTCCCGATCGGTCCGCGCCAGC
Source organism: uncultured Spirochaetales bacterium (assembly GCA_964624475.1). GTDB lineage: Bacteria > Myxococcota_A > UBA9160 > UBA9160 > SMWR01 > CAZUYC01. Next base: position 68,593 of record CAZUYC010000100.1, read on the forward strand.
AGCTCGGGGTCGCCGTCGCGCTCACGCTCGCCGCGTCGTGCCTCAACTATGTGGGCGTGCGCTGGGGCGCGCGGGCGAACAACCTGACGGCGACGATCAAGATCGCCGCGCTCGCGGCCTTCGCGCTGCTCGGCCCGGTCCTGGGCGCCGGGAGCGCCGCGAACCTGCGCCCGCTCCTGGAGGGCGTGGGGGGGCTCTCGGCGGCCGGCTTCGGCCTCGCGCTCTCGCCGGTCCTCTTCTCCTACCTCGGCTGGAACTCCTCGGTGTACGTGGCGAGCGAGATCCACGACCCCGGCCGCAACGTCCCGCGCTCGCTCTTCCTCGGCGTCGCGATCTGCACCGCGATCTACCTGCTCTTGAACGCCGTCTACCTCTACGCGCTCCCGGTCGAGGCGCTTCGCGGCGAGCCGAACGCGGGCGAAGCCGCCGCGCGCGCCCTCTTCGGCGCGACCGGCGGGACGCTGCTCGCGCTCTTCGTGCTGGCCTCGATCCTGGGCACGCTGAACGCGACCGTGCTGGTGGGCCCGCGCATCGCCTACGCGATGGCGCTCGACCGGCTCTTCTTCGCCGGCGTGGACCGCACCCACGCCGTCTACCGCACGCCCGCGGTCGCGATCTTCGTCCAGGCGGGCGTGGCGACGGCGATCCTGCTGCTGCTCGGGACCTTCGAGCGCGCCCTCGACTACACGACCTTCGCGATCGTGCTGGCGACGATGGCCGACGTCGCGGCGCTCTTCCGGCTGCGCCGCACGCGCCCAGGCCAGCGCCGGCCGTACCGGGCCTGGGGCTACCCCGCCGTCCCGGCGCTCTATTTCGTCGCGAACGCGGCCGTCGGCGCGGCGCTCCTCGCGGGGCGACCGGTCGAGTGCGCGATCGGCCTCTCGATCGCCGCCACGGGTCTCCCATTCTACGCTCTCTTCGCGGCTCGGGCGGCGCGCGAGCCCCTCTGAACGGCCGGCGTGCGCTCGGCCGATTTCTTCAATAGATTCCAGGGGGTATCCGCTGGGGGGGAGGAGGCCCGATGGCCGGCCGCGTGCGCCACGACTTCGACAAGCTGAATCGGCTGCCGCCCTACGTGCTCGCCGAGGTCATCGACCTCATGAAGTCGGCGCGGCGCGCGGGCTGCGACATCGTCGACCTCGGCATGGGCAACCCCGACATGCCGACGCCCCCGCACGTGGTCGAGAAGATCTGCGAGGCGGCGCAGGACCCGCGCAACCACCGCTACTCGGTCTCGCGCGGCGTCCCGAACCTGCGCGCGGCGATCGCGGAGTGGTACGCGCGGCTCCACGCCGTGCACCTCGACCCCGACTCGGAGTGCATCGCGGTGATGGGGGCGAAGGAGGGCCTCTCGCACTTCGTGCTGATGACGATCGGACCCGGCGACGTCGTGCTCTGCCCGGACCCGGCGTACCCGATCCATCCCTACTCGGTGATCATCGCCGGCGGCGATCTGCGCCACGTGCCGCTCACGCCGGACACCGACTTCGTCGCCAACCTCGAGGTGGCGATGAGCCGGACCTGGCCGCGCCCGAAGCTCCTGATCCTCTCCTTCCCGCACAACCCGACCACGACGGTGGTCGACCGGGCCTTCTTCGAGCGGATCGTGGCCTTCGCGCGCGAGCACGATCTCATGGTGATCCACGACTTCGCCTACGCCGAGATCTGCTTCGACGGCTACCGGCCGCCGAGCATCCTCGAGGTGCCGGGAGCGAAGGAGATCGCCATCGAGTTCACCTCGCTCTCGAAGAGCCACTCGATGGCCGGCTGGCGCGTGGGCTTCGCCTGCGGGAACCGCGACATGGTGCACGCGCTCGGGCGCATCAAGAGCTACCTCGACTACGGCATGCCCCAGGCGATCCAGATCGGCGCCATCGTGGCGCTGCGCGGGCCCCAGGACGTGGTGGCGCAGAATGCCGAGGAGTACCGGCTCCGCCGCGACACGCTCGTCGAGGGTCTCGGGCAGCCGGGCGAGGGCGCCTGGAAGATCGAGAAGCCGCTCGGGACCATGTTCGTCTGGGCGCGCCTGCCCGAGCCCTACCGGAGCCAGGGCTCCCTCGAGTTCTCGAAGCGCCTGCTGCGCGAGGCGAACGTCGCGGTCTCGCCCGGGGTCGGCTTCGGCCAGTCGGGGGAGGGCTACGTGCGCTTCGCCCTGATCGAGAACCGCCACCGCGTCCGCCAGGCGGTGCGCGGGATCCGCCGCTGCCTGCGCGACGCCGGGGACGCCGCGTGAGCGCCCGCGCGCCGCGCGCCGCGGTCGGGGTGGGCCTGATCGGCCTCGGCACGATCGGGACGGGCGTGGTCCGGGTGCTGCGGCGCAACGCCGAGGTGATCCGCCAGCGCCTCGGCTTCCCGCTCGAGCTGGTGCGGATCGCCGACCTCGACACGCTGCGCGACCGGGGCGTCGACCTCGCGGGGATCCGCTTCGACTCCGACGCCGAGGGCCTGATCTCCGATCCGCAGGTGGCGATCGCGATCGAGCTGATCGGCGGCACCGACGCCTCGCGGCGGCTCATCCTGCGCGCGATCGAGGCCGGCAAGCACGTCGTCACCGCCAACAAGGCGCTGCTCGCGGTGCACGGCGCGGAGATCTTCGACGCCGCGGCGCGCCGCGGCGTCGACGTCGCCTTCGAAGCGAGCGTCGCCGGCGGCATCCCGATCCTGCGCTCGATCCGCGAGGGCCTCGCCGCGAACCGCATCCAGAGCGTGCACGGGATCCTGAACGGCACCACGAACTTCGTGCTGACGCAGATGGAGGAGACGGGAGAGCCCTTCGAGGTGGTGCTGAAGAAGGCGCAGGAGCTCGGCTACGCCGAGGCCGACCCGAGCGTGGACGTCGACGGGATCGACGCCGCCCACAAGCTCACGATCCTCGCCGCGATGGCCTTCGGTGCCCGGATCGAGTTCAAGGAGGTGCCGGCCGAGGGGATCCGGGGGCTCCTGCCCCTGGACCTGCTCGCGGCGCGCGAGTTCGGCTACCGGCTCAAGCTGCTCGGGATCGCCAAGGCCCACGACGACGGCCGCATCGAGGCCCGCGTCCACCCGACCTTCGTCTCGGAGACGAGCCTGCTCGCGCAGGTGGGCGGCGCCATGAACGCGGTGGCGGTCAGCGGCGACGCCGTGGGGCCGACCCTCTTCTACGGCGCGGGCGCCGGCGAGCTCCCGACCGCCAGCGCCGTCGTCGCGGACCTGATGGAGATCGCCCGCGAGATCCGGCGCGGGAGCTCGCGCCGCGTGGCGCCGCTCTCGTACCTGCCGGAGTCGCTCGAGCCGCGGCCGCTCGTGCCGCTCGGCGAGATCCACGCCTCCTGCTACCTGCGCTTCACGGCGCTCGACCGCCCGGGCGTGCTCGGCCACCTCGCGGGCGCGTTAGGCCAGCACGCGATCGGGATCGAGTCGGTGATCCAGAAGGGGCGGGGCGGGGCGGAGCGCTCCGTCCCGGTGCTGGTCAAGACCCACCCCGCGCCGGAGCGCGCCGTGCGCCGCGCGCTGGAGGCGATCGATCGGCACGCCTCCGTGACCGCGCCGACCCGCATGATCCGCATCGAGGAGGGGCTCTAGTGGACCGGAAGCCCGCCTACCGCGCCTGGTTCCAGAGCATCCGGGACCCGTCCGAGCGCTACGAGCTCGACGAGGTCGTCTACCGCGCCCGCGACGGCAGCCTGCTCGAGGTGGTCCACGACCTGGCCGAGCTGCGCAAGACCGGGCCGGTGGGCTGGAAGGCCCTCTTCCGCGAGCGCGAGCACACCACGACCTGGCCCTACGGCTCCGGCGTCTGGGGCAAGAAGGAGTGGGTGCTGCCGGGGATCGACCCCCGCAACGTCGTTTCGATGTACGAGGGCAACACCAACCTCTTCTGGGCCGAGCGCTACGGCCGGGAGCTCGGGCTCGAAGAGCTCTGGATCAAGCAGTGCGGCAACTCGCACACGGGCTCGTTCAAGGACCTCGGGATGACGGTCCTCGTCTCGCAGGTGCACGAGATGCGCACGCGCGGGCGCGAGATCCCGGCCGTGGCCTGCGCGTCCACCGGCGACACCTCGGCCGCGCTGGCGGCCTACGCCGCCGCCGCGGGCATCCCGGCGGTCGTCTTCCTGCCGCGCGGCAAGGTCTCCGTGGCGCAGCTGATCCAGCCCGTCGCCAACGGCGCGATCGTCTTCGCGCTCGACGCCGACTTCGACGGCTGCATGCGGATCGTACAGCAGGTCGCCGAGCGGGACGGGATCTACCTGGCCAACTCGATGAACAGCCTGCGCATCGAGGGGCAGAAGACGGTCGGGATCGAGATCGTCGAGCAGTTCGACTGGGAGGTGCCCGACTGGATCGTGATCCCGGGCGGGAACCTCGGCAACGTCTCGGCGCTCGCCAAGGGCCTCGACATGCTCGTCGACCTCGGCATCGTCGAGCGCCGGCCGCGGATCGCCTGCGTGCAGGCCGAGGCCGCCAATCCGCTCTATCTCTCCTACCAGCGGGGCTTCGAGGTCTTCGAGCCGATCGCGGCGCGGCCCACCCTCGCGAGCGCGATCCAGATCGGGAACCCGGTCTCGATCGAGAAGGCGATCGACGCCCTGCGCCGCTACGACGGCGTCGTCGAGCAGGCGAGCGAGTCCGAGCTGGTGGAGGCCTGTGCGCGCGCGGACCGCACCGGGCTCTTCAACTGCCCCCACACGGGGGTGGCGCTCGCGGGGATGGAGAAGCTGGTGGCCAGGGGGACGATCGGCCGGGGCGACCGCGTGGTGGTGATCTCGACCGCGCACGGCCTCAAGTTCGTCGACTTCAAGGTCCGCTATCACGATCTGCGGCTCGCGGAGATCGAGTCGCGGCTGCCGAATCCGCCGATCGAGCTGCCCGCGCACTACGAGACGGTCCGCGACGAGATGCTGCGCCAGATCGACCGCCGCTTCCGATGAGCTCCGCTCGCCTTCGGCTCGCTGCGCGCGCCGTCGGCGCTTGCTCGCGTCGGGGGTCCGAGCCGCCATGTTCACCGGGATCGTGGAGGCGGTCGGCACGGTCGTCGCCGTGGAGCGCGCGGGAGAGCTCTTGCGCCTCGCGGTGCAGGCGCCGGCGCTCGCGGCCGGGGCGCGCGTCGGCGACTCGATCGCGGTGCGTGGCGCCTGCCTCACGGTGACGCGGGCCGAGGGGGGGAGGCTCTGCTTCGAGGCGGTGGCCGAGACCTGCCTGCGCACGGCGCTCGCCGAGCTCGCGCCCGGCGCTCGCGTGAACCTCGAGCGGGCGCTGCGCGCGGACGCGCGCCTCGACGGCCACGTCGTCCAGGGCCACGTCGACGGCGTCGGCCGCGTCCGCGAGCTGCGCCGGCACGGGGAGGACGTCCGGCTCTTCGTCGAGTGCCCCGCCGAGGTGGCCGAGCACCTCGTCCCGAAGGGTTCGGTCGCGATCGACGGAGTCTCGCTCACCGTGGTGGGCGCGAGCGAGGCGGCCTTCGACGTCGCGCTCGTCCCGCACACGCTGGCCGCGACCACGCTCGGATCGCTGCGGCCCGGCGACCGCGTGAACCTCGAGGCCGACGTGCTCGCCAAGTACGTGCGGCGGAGCGTCGAGCGGATCCTCGGAGCAGGGCGCCCGGTGGGATCCCGTTGAGACGCGGGGGCGTCCTCGGGGTGGCGGCGTCCGCTCTCGCCGCGGTCGCGACCGCCGGCGAGCCGGTCGCGGGGCCCCCCGAGGCGGCCGCGCCGGCGGCGGTCGTGCCCGAGGCTCCCGCACCCGACGCCCGCGAGATCGCGCGGCGGGCGGCCGAGCTCCTGCGCGGCCCGCAGACCTACCTCGAGGCGACGCTCCAGGTGACGCGCTCGCGGCGGTCGCGCCCCCGCGAGGTGGTGTTCCGCTGCTTCGACGACCGGCAGGGCGACCGCACGCTGGTGCGGATCCTCTCGCCTGCGGAGCACGCGGGCACGGCCTGGCTCAAGCTCCCGCCGAACCTCTGGGCCTGGACGCCGGGCGACGACCGCACGCTCCGGCTCCCGTGGGCGGTGCTGCGCGAGCCCTGGATGGAGAGCGGCTTCACGGTCGATGACCTGGTGCACGGCTCGAGCGAAGTCCGCGACTACGAGCACCGGCGGCTCGGACAGGACGAGCGCGCAGGCGAGCACGGCGACCGCCGCGCCCACGTGCTCGAGTACACGCCCCGGGAGGGCGGTCTCGCCGCGTGGGGGCGGATCATCGCCTGGGTCGACGCCGAGCACGCCACCCCGCTGCGCAAGGACTTCTACGACCGGGACGGTGCCCTCGTGCGCAGCCTGCGCCTCGGCGACGTGCGCGAGGTCGACGGCCGGCGCTATCCCCACCTGTGGGTCGTGCGCGGGCCGGACGGGGAGGGGCCCGAGACGCGCCTGCGCGTCGACAGCGTCCGCTTCGACGCGTCCTTCGACGCGGCGGTCTTCAGCACGCGGAACCTCGAGGGGAGCGACTAGCGCTACACTCGCCGCGCGCAGGAGGTGACCCGTGATCCGCGCCCTCGACGTCGTGACCTCGGCCCTCGCCACGCTGGCCCGCCTCGGCTCGGGCGCGGCGGTCGGGCCGCTCGGCCCGCGGCCCGCGCTCCCGCTCGAGCTCTTCGAGTTCGAGGCGTGCCCCTACTGCCGGAAGGTGCGCGAGGCGCTCTCGGTCCTCGACCTCGAGGCGATGATCCGGCCCTGCCCGAAGGGCGGCCCGCGCTTCCGCGAGGAGGTCCGGCGCCGCGGCGGCAAGACCCAGTTCCCCTACCTCGTCGATCCCAACACGGGCAAGCAGATGTACGAGTCGGCCGAGATCGTGGCCTACCTCTTCGAGCGCTACGGCGCCGGCCGCCCCCCCGCGCTCCTGGCCGGCGGCCTCGTGGCCGACGCGAGCGCGGGGCTGGCCTCGGGCTTCCGGCCGGGCCTCGGCCTGCGCTACCGGCGCGCGCGCGCGCCCGAGCAGCCGCTCGAGCTCTGGAGCTTCGAGGCCTCGCCCTTCTGCCGCATCGCCCGCGAGGCGCTCTGCACGCTCGAAATCCCCTACCTGCTCCACAACGTCGCCAAGGGGAGCCCGCGGCGAGAGGCCTTCGTGGCGCGCTCCGGCCGGATGATGGTGCCGTGGCTCCTCGATCCGAACACGGGGACGCGGCTCTTCGAGTCGGCCGAGATCGCGCGCTATCTCGAGGCGACCTACGCCGGGGCCGCGTGAGCGGGGCCGGCCCTGGGTGCCACTCCTAGCGTGGACGGCCGCACCCGCGTGGCGCTGCGCTTCCTGGAGGACCACCCCGACGAGTCGGCGCGGCTGCTCGAGTCGCTGGCGCCCGAGTGGGCGGCGGCGCTGCTCGCTCACTCGTCGCCCGGCCTCGCGGCGGACCTGCTGCGCCGCATGGTACCGAGCTTCGGCGTCGGCTGCCTCGAGCGGCTGCCGCGCGAGCGGGGCGCGGCGGTGATCGAGGCGCTTCCGCTCGCGGGGGCGGCGGGCCTGCTGCGCCGCCTGGACGAAGGGCCCCGGCTCGCCCTGCTGCGCGACCTCTGCGATTCGACCCGCGCGGCCCTCGGGCGCCTGCTCGCCTGGCCCGCGGACTCGGCGGGCGGCCGGATGGACCCGCGGGTCTTCACGCTGCCCGAGGACATCCGGGTGACGGAGGCCGTGGAGCGCCTGCGCGCGCGGCCCGAGTACGCGATGTACTACCTCTACGTGGTCGACCGCGAGCAGCGGCTCACGGGCGTGCTGAACTACCGCGACCTGCTGCTCGCGAACGACGACGCGACCCTCCGAAGTGTCATGCGCTCTCCGGTCGTGCACCTGCGCGCGACGGCGAGCGGCGAGGCGCTCCTCGGCGAGCCGGCGTGGCGCGTCTACCTCGCGCTGCCGGTCGTCGACCCGGACGGGATCCTGGTGGGCGTGGTCCGCTACGAGTCGCTGCGCGACCTCGAGTGGGGAAGGCGCGCGGCGCCGAGCCCGGGCTCGCGCCTCGCGGGCGCGGTGTGGCGCGGCGTCTCGGACCTCCTCGGCGGCGGTCGCGGCGAGGGGTCGCCGTGACGCAGGAGCTGCTGGGCGCCGTCGCCGCGGTGAACCGCGCCTTCCTGCACGGCTATCCGGGCGAGGTGGCCCGGGCGCTCGAGTCGCTTCCGGTCGAGGAGGCGGTGGCCTTCCTCGAGGAGCAGGAGCCGGCCGCGGCCGCCTCCGCGATCGAGCGACTCACGCTCGACTCCGCCGAGCGGGTCCTGGCCGAGCTCCGCGACGACCTCGCGGCGGCCGCGATCGCGCGGATCGACCCGGCGCGGGCGGCGGCGCTGCTCGCGCGGCTCGACGAGCCCGCGCGTGAGCGGCGCCTCGCGCAGCTCGCGAGGCCCGCCGCGAGCGAGATCCGCGACCTGATCCGCTACCCAGCCGACAGCGCCGGAGCGCTGATGGATCCGCGCGCGCGCGCCTTCCGTCCCGACACGACCGTCCACGACGTGCTCGAGCGGCTGCGCGCCGCCCCGGAGCGGCGGCTCCAGGTCGTCTACGTCGTCGACGCCGGGGGCCGGCTCGCCGGCGCGGTGCCGCTGCAGGACGTGGCGCTGGCGGAGCCGGAAGCGCACCTCGACGCGCTCGTGCGCGGGCTGCCCGCGAGCGTGCCCGCGACGGCCGGGCGCCACGAGGTGATCGAGGAGTTCGAGACGCGCCGCGCGCCCAGCCTTCCGGTGGTGGACGCCGAGGGCCGCATGCTCGGGGTGATCCGTCAGACCGCGCTCGTCGAGGCGGCGCAGGAGGAGGCGAGCGTCGACCTCCAGACGATGGTGGGCGCGAGCCGCGACGAGCGCGCGCTCTCGCCCTCGCTCTTCGCGGTGCGCCGGCGCCTGCCGTGGCTTCAGGTGAATCTGCTCACCGCCTTCCTCGCGGCCGCCGTCGTGGGTTTCTTCGAAGACACGATCGCCCGCTTCACGGCGCTCGCGGTGCTGCTGCCGGTGGTCGCCGGACAGTCCGGCAACACGGGAGCCCAGGCGCTCGCCGTCACCATGCGCGGGCTCGCGCTGCGCGAGGTGCGGGCGCGCCACTGGCTCCGGGTGGCGGCGAAGGAGACGGGGACCGCGGCGCTGAACGGGCTCGCCGTGGCCGCGACCAGCTGCCTCGGCGTCTTCTGGTGGAGCGGCTCGCCCGGGCTCACGCTCGTGATCGGGCTCTCGATGCTGCTCTCGATGACGCTCGCCGGACTCTCCGGGGCGCTGATCCCGATGGCGCTCACGGCCGCGCGCCAGGACCCCGCCCAGGCCTCCTCGATCATCCTCACCACGGTGACCGACGTCGTGGGCTTCCTGAGCTTCCTCGGCATCGCGACGGCGCTCTCCGGCTTCTTGTAGGGCCGGCGCCTCGGCGGGCGGCCACACTCCGCCCGGCTTCGCCTCGCTGCGCAACCGCCCCGCGCGCTCGCCTCAGGGTGCGGCCGCCTCGGGTGCGCTCGCGTCGGGCTCGCGCTCCCGCACCAGGAGACGGACCGTCGAGGGCTTGATGTCCCGCGGCTCCACGCCCGAAGGATGCTCGACCTGCCCCGGCGCGAGGCGGAAGGTGCGCCGCCCGAAGCCGACCATTTCCGCGTCGATGCGCACGGAGATCGGCTGCGCGCGGCTGCGGAAGAGATCCCAGCGCGTGCCCGAGAGCTCCACCTCGACCTCCGGCGGCTCGATCCCCTGGAGCTCGAATCCCTCGGGCAGGTTCTCGACGCGCACCGGCGCGAAGACCCGCGCCTCGGTCAGGTCGGAGCCCGGCACGCGCACGAGCCAGAGTGCGGCCGCGATGGCGAACGCGGCCAGCGCCTCGGGCCAGCGGGCGGCGAGGGCCCGCCAGCGCGTGCGCGGACCCGGGGCCGGGGCGATGGCCGCGAGGTGGCGCCGCAGGACCCGGGCCAGCGCCTCCGCTCCGTGCAGCGACTCGAGCCTTCCATCGTGCGCCGCCGAGAGCGTTCCGCGCTCTTCCGAGACCACGATGCACAGCGCGTCGCAGCGCTCGGCGAGGCCGAGCGCCGCGGCGTGTCGCGTCCCGAGCGCCCCGAGCTGCTCGCGGGAAGTCGAGAGGGGCAGATGGACGGCGAAGCGCGCGACGCGTTCGCCCTGCACGACGATCGCCCCGTCGTGGCCGGGCGATCCGGGGTCGAAGAGCGAGAGCAGCAGCGGCTCGCTCACGAGCCCGTCGAGCTCGATTCCGCCTTCGAGGTGGCGATCCAGGGGCTCGCGGCCCGGGACGACGAGGAGCGCGCCGATCGGTCGGCTGGCGAGGCGGGCGAGCGCGCGGGCGATCGCCTCGAGCGCGCCGGGCGGCGGCGCCGGCGTGCGGCGCCCGAGCCCCACGACCGCGATCCGCTCGAAGAGGCGGCGCAGGTCGTCCTGGAACACCACGACCGTTACGATCACCACGATCGCCAGGAAGCCCTGGAGGATCCAGGCGGTGAGCTCGAAGTCGAGGCGGCTCACCACGAGGTAGAGGGCGCCGACGAGGCCGATCCCGAGCGCGGCGAAGCGCGCGCGCGAGCGCCGCAGCCACACGATCCCCGCGAAGACCATCGCCGCGACGATCGCAACGTCGAGGACGTCCGTGATCCGCATGGCCCCCCGGTCAGCGAAGCGCGGGCCCCCGCCCAGCAAGGCCGCGCAGCGAGGCGGAGCCGAGCGAAGGCTTGGCGGCCGGTACCGCCGGCAGCCAGCCCGGCAAGGCCGGGATTCTGCGCAGCGCCGCGGGGTCGCGCAAGCGCCGCGGCGGGGGGGTGATACACTCCGCGCGGCAGGGCCCGGCCCCGGGGCTCGTGGAGGGGGAGCGCCTGCCCCGCCAGGGGAGGCGTGCGCGCAGCGCCCAAACGATGGACGGCTCGCAAGCGATCGATCTCTCGATCTACGGCTGGCGGCTCGCGGCGACCCTCTTCTTCGTGCTCGTGAACGCCTTCTTCGTCGCGGCCGAGTTCTCGCTCGTGAAGGTGAGGCGGACGCAGATCCAGGCCCGCGCCGAGGCCGGGAGCTCGCGGGCGCGCACGGCGCAGCACATCCTCGATCACCAGGGCCGCTACCTCTCGGCCTGCCAGCTCGGCATCACGCTGGCGAGCCTGATCCTCGGTTGGCTGGCCGAGCCCGCGGTCGCGGAGCTCTTGCGGATCGCGGTCGGCGCCGCGGGCCTCGGAATCGACCCGGGCGACCCGTGGCTGCACGCCACCTCGCTGGCGATCGCGCTCGGGTTCATCACGACCCTCCACATGACGCTCGGCGAGCAGGCTCCCAAGATCTGGGCGATCCATCGGGCCGAGCGGACGGCGCTCGGGGTCGCCAAGCCGCTCCACCTCTTCACCCAGGCGCTCCGCCCCCTGATCCTCGTGATCAACGCGCTCTCGAACGGCGTGCTGCGCCTGCTCGGATTCTCGCTGGAGGAGATCGTCGATTCGGCGGCCCACAGCGCCGAGGAGCTGAAGCGAATCCTCTCCGCCTCGGCGGGGAGCGGCGAGATCACCCGCCGCCAGCTCGAGCTCGCGCAGAACGTCCTCGACATCATCGAGCTCGAGGTGCGGCACATCATGGTTCCGCGCGTCGACGTGGTCTTCCTGAGCCTCCAGAACGATCCCGAGGCGAACCTGCGCGTCGTCCGCGAGAGCGGGCACTCGCGCTTCCCGCTCTGTGCGGTGGGCCTCGACACGGTGATGGGAATCGTCCACGCGAAGGACGTGCTGACCGCACTCGTCGCGGAGGAGGCGCCCGACCTGCAGGCGCTCGCGCGCAGCCCCGTCTACGTCTCCGCCACGCAGTCGGTCTCGCGGCTCATCTTCCAGCTGCAGCGCAGCCGCAGCCACTGCTCCGTCGTCGTCGACGAGCACGGAACCTGCGTCGGCCTCGCCTTCCTCGAGGACGCGCTCGAGGAGATCGTCGGTCCGATCTTCGACGAGTTCGACGAGGCGACGCCGGGCGTGGTGCGGCTCGGCTCGGGCTCGATCGAGATGCCGGGCTCGCTCTCGCTCCCGGAGGCGGCGGGGGTGCTCGAGCTCGGCGACCTCGAGGACGAGTCGGACACGGTCGGCGGCTACGTGGTGGCGCGGATCGGCAGGCTCCCGCGCAAGGGGGACCGCGTCGAGGTCGGCGACTGGGTCGCGACCGTCGAGTCCGTGCTGCGCCGGCGCATCGAGCGCCTGCGTTTCGATCCGATCGAGAAGGAGGAGCGCGCCGGTCGACGCTGACCGGCGCGGGGGGGGGAGCGTGCTCGAGGGGAGCGGAAAGAGCGGCGCGGTCGAGACCTCGCTCGACGTGCCGGCGAGGGAGTGGGACACCCCGATGTACCGCCAGGCCGTGGCGCAGCTCGACGCGGCCGCGCGCGAGATGCAGCTCGACGAGAACCTCTGGGAGCGGCTGCGCTCGCCGCAGCGCGCGCACGTCGTCTCGTTCCCGTTCCGCCGCGACGACTACACCACGGTCGAGACGCTGGTCGGCTACCGCGTGCAGCACCTGCTCACGATGGGGCCCACCAAGGGCGGCATCCGCTACGCGGCGGACGTCGACCTCGGCGACGTGACGGCGCTCTCGATGTTGATGTCGTGGAAGTGCTCGATCATGAACCTGCCCTTCGGCGGGGCGAAGGGCGGCGTCCGCGTCGACCCGACCGCGCTCTCGCAGGCGGAGCTGCAGCGCATCACCCGGCGCTACACCTCGGAGATCATCGAGGTGATCGGCCCGGACCGCGACATCCCGGCTCCGGACCTCGGTACCGACGAGCAGGTGATGGCCTGGATCATGGACACCTACTCGCAGCAGAAGGGGTTCACGGTGCCGGGCGTCGTGACCGGCAAGCCCGTGGAGCTCGGCGGCTCGCACGGGCGCCGCGAGGCGACCGGCCGCGGCGTGATCGCCTGCGCCGTCGAGGCGGCCCGGCACTTGACCCTCCCGCTCGAGGGGGCGCGCTTCGTGGTGCAGGGCTACGGCGAGGTCGGCGCGACCAGCGCGCGCATCGCCCGCTCGATCGGTGCGCGCGTGATCGCCGTCTCCGACGCGAAGGGCGGGGTGCTCGACCGGGGCGGGCTCGACCTTTCGAAGGTCGACGCCTGGGTGCGCGAGCACCGCTTCCTCGAGGGCATGCCGGGCGTCGAGCACCTCTCGAACCCGGAGCTCCTCGAGCTCCCCTGCGAGGTCCTGGTCCCGGCCGCCGTGCAGAACCAGATCACCGAGGCGAACGCCGGCCGCGTCGCCTGCCGGCTGCTCGTCGAAGGCGCGAACGGGCCCACGAGCGTCGCGGCCGACGCGATCCTCGCCGAGCGCGGCATCTTCGTCGTGCCCGACGTCCTCGCCAATGCCGGCGGCGTGACCGTCTCCTACTTCGAGTGGGTGCAGGGTCTCCAGCACTTCTTCTGGTCCGAGGAGGACGTGAACAGCCGCCTGATCTCGCTGATGCAGCGCGCCTTCCAGGACGTGCTCGGCGTGGCGCGCGCGCGCGGCGTCTCGCTGCGCAGCGCCGCGCTGATCCGGGGCATCGAGCGGATCAAGGAAGCCAAGCGCCGCCGCGGCATCTTTCCCTGAGGTCGACCTCGTGGGCAGCGACGCCGCGCCGGTGCTCTACGTCGGCCAGCCGATGGAAGCCGTCGCGCTGCACACGATCGGCCGGGGAACGGCGGCGGCCTTCTGCGCGGGCTGCCCCGGCCGCGAGGGCGCCAACGAGGATGCGGCGGCGCTGATCCCGCTCGACGAGGGATCGGCGGTGCTCGCCGTGGCCGACGGCCTCGGCAGCACTCCCCAGGGCGATCACGCGGCGAGCCTGGCGGTGCGCTCGCTCATCCAGGCCCTCGAGCCGGCCGAGCGGGAGCGCTCGACCCTGCGTACGGCGATCCTGAACGGGATCGAGCGCGCGAGCCAGGCGGTGGCGCGCCTCGGGACGGGTGCCGCGACCACGCTCACCGTGGCCGAGATCCAGGAGGACGTGGTGCGTCCCTATCACGTGGGCGACTCGATGCTGCTGGTCGTCGGTCAGCGCGGGCGCATCAAGTTCCAGAGCGTCCCGCACTCGCCCGTCGGCTTCGCGGTCGAGTCGGGGCTGCTGGGCGAGCGTGAAGCGCTCCACCACGAGGACCGCCACCTCGTCTCGAACGTGCTCGGAGCCCGCGACATGCGCATCGAGATCGGGCCGACGCTCGACCTGGCCCCGCGCGACACGCTGCTGCTCGCGAGCGACGGCCTCGCCGACAACCTGAGCCTGCGCGAGATCGCTGACCGGATCCGCCGCGGCCCGATCGCGGCGTGCGCGCGCCGCCTCGTCGACGACGCCCGGCGCCGCATGACGGCCCCGGGCCCCGGCGACCCTTCGAAGCCGGACGATCTGACGCTGGTGCTCTTCCGGCTCTCCGGGGGATGAACGCGGAGGGCGGCGATGTCCTTGCGTCGTCCGCCCGCCATCCCGTTTCAACCGCTCGGGCGAAGTCCGCGATCAGCGACGTAGCGCGCGAGCCAGTCGGGAAGGTCTTGCAGGACGGATTCCACTGAACTGAGTAGTTCCGACCAGGTGAGCCGAACAAAGCGGCGCGTCGGCGAGATCCCAGCCGAGGCGCCAGTTCCGCGTGAGTTCGTAGTACCGGCCGTCCTGGATGGCCCGCGGATCGGCGAACGCGGGGTGCGGCGCCGCGCCGCCGCCCGATGGGCGGAAGAGGTACCGGTCGAACTTGCCCCGGTGCTCGGGCTTCGTGCGGTCGTTCGGGGACCGGTACTTGGCTTCGATGAACGCGATCCCAGCCTCGCCGAAGTCGAGAACGACATCGGGCTCCGCGCCGTTCCGCAGCCTCCGCGACGGCGTCGCTACAAGCGACGAGCGCGCTCCGCACATGTTCCGTCGCCGGTTTCGGCCGAACCGGGGCGCCCCAGAGGAGCAGACTCGGCGCGCTGGGGAGAGGCCCGGCTACACGCACCTCGTGACTGCGGGGACGGACGGTGTCGCGACCCGACGACGCAGCTCTTCGGTCCACGCGAGTTCCGGACGTGGGCGAAGTACGTCCCTGGCCCGCACTTCGCGGCGTTCGTCCGGCTGCACGAGTCGCACACCTCCGGAGCCGTGGGAGCCCTGGCCGAGTGATCGCCCCAGGGCTGCCCGACCCAGTCGACGGAACTTGATTCTCGCGCTCTTCTCCGATCGCCGGGGTATGGACGGGGTACAAGCAGGGCGGACCGGGAGCGTGTGTGACACCTGACGTTGATGGCTCGTCAGGGGGGACGGACTGGGGTAGATGGGGTTGGCTTCCGGGGCGGTCCGGGCCGGCATGGGATCCAGCCCGCCCCGGTCCGATCCGCTCCTACACCAGCCCGCCGAGGCGCTCGATCGTCTCGCGGGCCTCGCGCACCACGCGGTCCACGATCTTGGCGCAGGAGGCGACCTCGTGGATGCCGCCGCAGCCCTGGCCGGTGGGCATGCAGGCGCGGTCGGGGTCGAGCTGGCCCTGGCCCATCGCCATGCCGAGCACGCCGGCCTGAGCGGAGACGCGCATCGGCTCCGGGAAGGGCAGGATCTCCTCCGCTGCTCCTCCCAGGCTCCTGAGTGCGGCGCACCCGACCGAAGCGGGCTGCGCGGACGCGGATCGCCCGCTGATCCGTCCTGGCCGTCGTCCGATCGCGGTAGCCGAGCGCATCCGGGGGCCGTGACGGTCACGACCTCAGCCGGGGAGGACGGCGAACCCCTCGCCCGACGCAGCGGCCCGGAGTCGCTCGTCGAAGGAGACGACTGTGTGGCTCCTCGTCTCGCCACGCGACCAGACGAGCGCCGCCGCCAGCTGGAAGGCGTCCGCCGCGCGCAGGGGATGCACGCCGAGTAGACGTTCCGCGCGGTCGCGAACCGCCTCGGTCGGAAGAACCTCCGACCACTCGATGGCCAGGGAAGCGAGCAGGCGTCGGGCCCGTTGCGCCACCGAAGCAGCGAGATTCCCGTCCCGACGCCCGCGAGCGAACGCCGAGAGACACTCTGTGCGCGTGCCCCACCACACGACGAGCGAAGGGTCCGCAGTGGCCAGCCGACGAATCTCCCGCGAGGCGGGCTCCGAGACGCAGAGCGGCACCAGGGCGGAGGTGTCCCAGAACCTCACCCCCGCTCCTCCCGCTCTTCGGCTGCGGCCTTGCGCATGAAGGCCTTCGGGTCGCGGCCGCGAGGAAGTCGCCAGAATCCCCTCGGGAGCCGTCCCGTCCCGATGCGCACGAGGCCCCTGCGCTCGAGATCCCGGAGCGCGGCTTCGCGTTCCCGCTCGCCCACGGGAACGAGCCGCGCCACGGGGACGTTTCGTTCCGTCACGACGATCTCCTCCCCCGCCTTGACGCGGGCGAGGTAGCGGCTCAGCTGGGCCTTGAGCTCCGCGACGCCGGTCCGTTGCATATGACCATGATAGTCATGTCATGAGGACCTGACAAGCCCACCAGACGTCGAAGCGCGCCCGCCTGCCGCTGGCACCGCGTCCACGAGATCGTCCGCGCGCCGGGAGCGCTCCAGGGCGGCGCGGTCCCAGACGTGATCGTCCCTCGGCGTGATGATGCCGGGCCTCGACGGCATCTAGACGCTGCGCCGCATCCGCGATCTCGACGACAGCGTCCCCGTCGTGATGCTCTCGGTCGTCGGAAAGGCCAGCACCATCGTGCAGGCCATGGAGCTCGGGGCGGCGGACTACCTGAACAAGCCCTTTGAGGAGGGGAGCTCCTCACCACACTCGGCAAGGTGCTCGACAAGCGAGCGCTCGAGCTCGAGCAGGTGGCCGAGACCTGGGAGTACGCGGCTTTTCAGAACCTGGTCTGGGTCAGCGAGCCCATGCGCCAGATCAGGAACACGCTCGCGCGGGTGGTGGACACCGACGTCACGAGGGCATAGGGGATGTTTAGCGGCGTTCTTTTGACAACGTCCGATGAAGCTATTTCGGTCAAGCAGGAATGAAGTGAGGGGAACAGGCCCCGCACGGGAGGTCGCGCGCACCGCGCCGAGCGATCGTCCGCGCGCCCTTCTCCACCTCGCCGAGCTCGCCGCCCTCGCGGGCGAGCGCGCGCGCCGTCGCACTCTTCGAGGAGGCGCTGGCGTCGCGTCCTGCCGTCGCAACCGACCTCGCGCGCGCGGACGACCCGGCCGCCGCGGCCGCGTTCGAGGAGGCCCGGACCCGCTCGGAACCGCGCTGACGGCTCGGTTCGAGCGCAAGGTGCGCTCGAACTTGCACCCTCGAAGCAAGAGAACCGGCGCCAGCGTGCGACCCCTCGGTTATCCTCCGGGGCATGCCGGTGGACGCGCTGGAAGCGATCGCTCGGCTCACGCGGCGCGAGCGCGCCCGCATTGCAGCGGTCCAGGGGGGGCTCGGGGCCATGGACGAGGCAGCGGACAAGGTCGCGGCGCTGCGCGACGCCACCCGGGCCCTTGTAGCGATCGAAGCAGCGCACGCCCTGATCGGCGGCGTCGCGGTGGGGATCCGCTCAGGCGTCCCGCGCGCCACGTTGGATACGGACCTCGCCGTCCAGTCGACCGCGGAGCGCGCTGCCGTCGTCCGCGCCCTGCTGCGGGCGGGATTCACGCTCCGCGGGGAGTTCTCGCACAGCGTGAATCTCCGCCACCCGAGCGGCGAGCCCGTGCAGCTCGTCTTCGACCCGGGGTTCGACGCCATGATCGAGCGCGCGGAGGCGCTCGACGCGGGCGGCGTCCGCATCCCGGTCGTCACGACGGCCGATCTGATCGCGATGAAGGAGCGCGCAGCTGCCGACCCCGCACGCCGGCGCAGCAAGGCGCTCCGGGATCAGGCCGACGTCGCCCTCCTGCGCGGGGACGTTCCGGATCCTGACGAGGGGTGGTAGAGAGACGCGGTGCGCAGGCGGATCTTGGTGATCTCGACCCCACGGGGGGTTGCGCACTTCATACTTCGATCCCGAGTTCCCGCACTTGATTCTCGCGCTGTTCTCCGATCGCCGGGGTATAAACCAGGTACATAGGTAACAGGGCGGGTGGGCGCTGCGGGGCGTGAACCGAGCGCGGCCGATCCGGCCCCGCCCCGGTCCGATCGGCTCCCTACACCAGGCCGCCGAGGCGCTCGATCGTCTCGCGCGCCTCGCGCACCACGCGGTCCACGATCTCGGCGCAGGAGGCGATGTCGTGGATGCCGCCGCAGCCCTGGCCGGTGGGCATGCAGGCGCGGTCGGGGTCGAGCGGGCCCTGGCCCATCGCCATGCCGAGCACGCCGGCCTGGGCGGAGACGCGCATCTGCTCCGGGAAGGGCAGGATCTCGTCCGCGTGCTCCTCCCATTCGCGGACGTACGGGTTGCGCAGCACGCGCATGGGCTTTCCCGAGTAGCAGCGCGTGATGGTCGTGTCCTCGGCGCGCGCCTCGGCGATGCGCTTCTTGTACGGCTCGGCCGCGCGCGCCTCGTGGGAGGCGATGAAGCGCGTCCCCATCCAGACGCCCTGCGCGCCGAGCGCGAGCGCGGCGGCGAGCCCGCGGCCGTCGATGAGCCCGCCGGCGGCGAGAACCGGGACGTCGACCGCGTCGACCACCTGGGGAATCAGCGCGAGGCCGGCGATCTGCCTCGGCGTAGGCGACTCCGCCCATGCCGGCCAGGAAGACCGGGGCCTCGATGCCGAAGAGATCGCAGATCGGCGTGCGCAGGTCCATTCGGGCCAATTCCTACCCCACGCGCCCGGCGATCGCCAAACGGCGCGGCCGGCGCGCGCGGGCGGGTAGGATGGCGCACGGGAGGACCCGCGCGTGAGCGCCCCCCGGCACCTCGTCGTCGTTCCCCACACCCACTGCGACCGCGAGTGGTACCGGACCCGCGAGGATTTCCGCCGTCGGCGGCGGGCGCCGCGTAAAGAATCCGCAGCGCAGGCCCGATGAGCCGGGCAGCAGCCGGCGCGGGCGCGAGGCCCGCCCGATCTGCCCGCCGTGGGCGCGACGCCTACCGCCGGGGGGGACGTGTCGGGTACGCGCATCGGATGGTGTCCGGGCCTTCCCGGCGTCGCGGCCATCGCAGTGCTCGCGGTCGCCACGGCCGCGCGCGCGCAGTCGGAAGCTCCCGCGCTGCGCAGCGCCGGGCCGACGGAGAGCGAGCTCTCGCTGACGCAATCGGCGTGGGCGCGCGAGCTCGTCGACCAGCTCGGCCTCTCCCACGCCCTCGAGGCCTCGGCGAGCGACGCGGAACGCTTCGGCCTGCTCTGTCCGGAGGGTGTCGAGCTCGCGATCGAGGCGGGGGGACATCGCGCGGCCGGCGAGGCCTTCGGCGTGAACGCCGAGCTGCCGGGCAGCGGGCCGGGCGAGCCCGTGCGCCTGGTCGTCTCCGTCCCCGCCACCGCCCTCTATCAGCTCGAGGTCGAAGGCGTCGGCAACCAGCGCTGGGGAATCGACGGCGTGCCCGTCGGCCACCTCGACCTCTCGACCCTCGGGGCCGCGCACGCGCCGGTGATCCTGCCGCTGCGCGCCGGGCCCCACGAGCTCCGCGGAACCATGACGCGCGAGGCGCGCGCCGAGCGCGTGCGCCTCGTCGCCTGGCGGATGCTGTGCATCGCCCCGGCCGAGGGCTGGCGCGGCGAACGCGCGCTCACCTGGGGCGGCTTCGCGCGGACCCTGATCCGCGCGTTCGGGCTCGAGTCGCGCTTGCCCGAGGAGGAGTCCGCGGAGCAGCGGATCGAGGCGGAGGAGTTTGCGACCGCCTCGGCCGGCGGCGGCCGCACCACGCGCCGCCTGCGGGAGGGCGCCTCCGGCGACGCCTGGGCGATGGCCGCGACCAGCCCCGCCGAGTTCACCTGGCGCCTGCGGCTCGCGAAGCCGCAGGTGGTGACGATCGCCGCGCGCACCCACGGCTCCGCAGCGCAGATCTGGTCGGTCGATGGTCGCTACCGGGTGACGCTCTCCCCGCCGGAGCGGCCGGGCGGCTTCTCCTGGAGCCCGGTGGCCACGCTCGCGCTTCCGGCGGGCGAGCACGCCGTGCGCGCCCACGTGGCGCGCGGATCCGGAGTCGACGCGCTGCGCGTGATCCACCACCACTCCTCCGACGCCGATCATCTGCGGCTGGTGCAGGAGCTGGGGCTGCCGGTGGGAGCGCCCGATTCGCCCGTGCCGCACTCGATCGCCCGGCGGGCGCTGCGCCGTTCTCTCGTGCTCGAGCTCGCGAACGGGCTCCAGCGCAGGCTCGCCGGCGCCCGGGCGATCCATTCTCCGGTGGTGCTCGCCGAGCTCGAACCCGAAGTGCCCGACCCGCGCCCGCTGTCGCCGGTCCTCCCCTCGGAGCTCTGAGCGTGGAGCGCGCCAGCGCATGGCGACGACCGGGGGGGCTCGCGGCGCTGGCTGCCGCGGGAATCGGCGCGGCCGCCTTCGACGCGGCCGCGGAGGGCGAGCCGAACCTCTTCACGCTGCGGCCCTCCTTCTCGACGACGGTCGTCGCCGACGACAACCCCGAGCTCGAGCGCGACGGGGACGACTCCAGCGTCGGCGCATGGCTGCGCCCGCGCGTCCAGGTCGACTACCACGCGCCGCGCTTCGAGCTCGGGGCCGACCTCGGGGTCGACGTGCGCCGCTACTCCGGGTACGACTCACAGCTCTCCGACGAGTTCGCCCGGGTCGCGGGCTTCGCGGAGGCCGAGCTCCTGCCCGGCCTCGGGCTGCGCGTCGCGGACGCCTGGGTGCCGCGCGCGCTCCGCCTGGGGCGGCCCGAGGACGACGGGGTGAACCTCGTCCAGACGAACCTTCTCGACGCCTCGCTGCGCCACTGGCGCTCGCTCGCCGGCGAGCGCGAGCTCGAGATCGGCGTCCAGGGCAGCTACTTCGTCAGCGACGATTTCGCCGAGCCGGTCGGCGGCGGTGCCGTCGACGGGGACTTCCAGCCGAGCTACGCCGGCGGCCTCGGCTACATCGAGATCCAGAGCCCGATCGCGGGCGGTGTCACGGGCTTCCTGCGCGCCCAGGGCGGCTACCGCGCCCTCGAGGACGCGCCGGACGCCGACCACGCGGACCTCGGCGGGAGCCTCGGCGTGCGCATCCCGATCGGCGACGCCTCGAGCTTCGAGGTCGGCGGTGGGGCGGGCTGGCTCGGCTTCGCCGGGCTCGCCGACCGGCCGCGCGGACAGATTCGCGCGCAGCTGCGAGCGCGGCTTCCGGGCGGGTTCGTGTCGACCCTCGCCGCGAGCCAGCGCTGGAGTGCGAACCTCGAGGGCCGCAAGTTCGTCGAGACCGACGCGCGCATCGAGATCGAGCGCTACTTCGGCCGGCGCACGGCCGTCGCGATCGGGCTCTTCGGCACGCGCTTCGACGACGCGTCGCTCGGCGCCGTCGACCTCTTCGGCGGAGGCGAGGCGCGCGTGGCCTACCAGCTCACCCGCGCGACCCAGTTCATCGTCCGCTATCGCCATTGGACCAACGCGGGCTCCTTCCGCGCGGACGACTTCGCGCAGAACCGCGCCACCCTGGAGATCCGCTTCCACCCCTCGGTGCTCTAGTCCAGGGGTGGGGTGTGCGGCCCTCGCCCCGCGGGGCGAAGCTGCGCCGATCAACTTCGTAGTTGCATCCCTCGATCGAAGCGCCGATGCTTGCGCACAGGGGGGCCTTCCCGGCCCGCAACGATCTGGTGCGTCGCCCTGCACTCGCGAACGTTTCCGGGAAGGCGAGAGAGGTGGGTGTCCACGATCGCGGGTGCGTCGCAGCAGCAGCGCCGGGGGATGCCTGGGAATCGAACGGGGCCGCGGAGGTGGGGAGCCCAATGAAGCCGCTCATCATGGCGATCGTGCAGTCACTGGTGGACCGGCCCGAGGAAGTCCAGATCAAAGAGGTCATAGGAGATCACGCGCACGTCCTCGAGCTGCGGGTGGCGAAGGAGGACCTCGGCAAGGTGATCGGGAAGGGCGGAGCGCACGCGTCGGCGATCCGCACGATCATGGCCGCGACCAGCGGCAAGGAGAAGAAGCGCTACATCCTCGAGATCATCGAGAACTGACGCTGCCGGGGGGGTGGCGTCTCGCGAGACGCGAGTACCAAGCTGAAACCGCGGTTTCGGGATCGAAACCCGGAGCGTTTCCCCCCGGGGTCAGGCTCCGCTCTGGCCCTCACGGGATCGCGCGGTTGCGCGGCGAAGCTGCCGGTTGTGACGTCCGGCACGTTGCTTGCGTTGGGGTGTCTTGGCCCCATCCTCGCGGTTGGGGTTTCAGGAGGCCCGACCGCCATGGACGCCACGTTCTCTGCCGAGGAGCACTTCCGCGAAGGCCAGTCGGAGCTCGACCGCGAGCGTCTCGACGCGGCGCTCGAGCACTTCCGCGCCGCGCAGCGCCTCGACCCGACGAGCCCGCGCTACCGGTCGTACTTCGGGCTCTGCCTCGGTCTGGCGGAGCGCCGCTTCGATCGCGCGCTCGAGCTTTGTCGTTCGGCGGCGAAGGAGGAGTTCTTCAACCCCGCGCTCTACCACAACCTTGCGCGGCTGCATCTGGCATTCGGCTTCAAGACCGAGGGGATCCGCTTCCTGCGTCGCGGCCTCATGATCGACCCGCAGAACGCGGCGATCCTCGCTGAGACGCGCTCGCTCGGCATCCGCCGCAGGCCGGTGCTCGGCTTCTTGCGGCGCGGCCACCTGATCAACCGCTGGTTCGGACGCTTCCGCAGCCGCGGCGGCGTGGCGGGGGCGGTCGAGGCCCGCGGCGCCTGAGTTGACGGGCGCCGGGCGGGGCGGTATCCAACGCCCGCGCTCGCGCGCGATCCGCGCGCCGTCGGAGTCTCGTCGTGGGAAGCGTCATCAAGAAGCGGCGCAAGAAGATGCGCAAGCACAAGAAGCGCAAGCTGCTCAAGCGCGCGCGCCACAAGCGCAAGCGCTGATCGCGATCCGCGCGGTTTTTCCCTTTCCGGTTCGACGGGTTCGGTGCTTGCGGGCGATGTGCCGCCGCAGGCGGCACAGGCGCTGTGCGGCGTGGCGCCGAATCCGATCTTCGCGGTCTTCCCGGTCACGCGCCCGCAACATGATCCTCCATCGCCTTGTTTTTTTTGACGTTGTGTCTTGACGAATCCGAAACCGGGGTGTTACGGTGCGCAGCAACAGTGGCTCTAGTGCCGCGGTCTGCGTCGAAAAAGGAGGCGTCATGCCTTCAAGTCGAGGATCCCGGGTTCCGATCCGGGATCTCGGACAGCCGCGGGGCTGGAGTTCACCAGAAGGGGGGTAACCCAGGCATGGCAGCTCGAAAGAAGAAGACCCGCAGGGGCCGCAAGAAGGCGACCGCGAAGAAGGCGACCCGCAAGAAGGCCCGCCGCCGCAAGGCGTAGCGGTCCAGGGTCGATCTTCCGGAAGGAAGGTCGCAGGACCCCGGCCGGCGCAAGCCGGCCGGGGTTTCCTTCTCTCTGGGGCTTGCCTAGCTTGTCTAGAGCTTGCCTGGGTTGGCCGCGAGGAGAGCGATGGCACGCATCACGATCGAAGACTGCACCCGCCTCGTCCCGAATCGCTTCCATCTGGTCCAGATGGCGGCGATCCGCGCCAAGCAGCTCAAGAAGGGCGCGACTCCGCTGGTGCAGGGCGAAGACAACAAGGAGGTGGTCGTGGCGCTGCGCGAGATCGCCGCCGGCTGCGTCCGGCCCGACTACCCGGACGAGGAATCCGCGCTCGGCTAGGCAAGCGCGAAGCGCGCGCAGCGAGGCGGAGCCGAGCGGAGTGCGGGCCCCCGCTAGCAGCCCAGCCGCAGCCCAGCCGTTCCCGGCTATCCCACGACCTGGACGGGCACCGAGAAGGCGAAGGTGCTGCCGCAGCCGATCTCGCTCGCGACGGAGATCTCTCCACCGAGCAGGATCAAGAGGTCGCGGACCAGCGTGAGGCCCAGCCCGGCGCCCTGATAGCGCCGCGACGAGGGCTCGGCGAGCTGGAAGAACTCGTCGAAGATGTACTGGCGATCGTCCGGGCAGATCCCGATGCCGGTGTCGCGCACCTCGCAGTGGAGCGCTTCCTCCTCCACCCGGGCTGCGATCTCGATCCGGCCCCGCGGGGTGAACTTCACCGCGTTGTCGAGCAGCAGGAAGAGGATCTGGGAGAGCTTGGTCAGATCGGTGCGGATCTTCGGGAAGGGCTCCTGGATCCGCTGCTCGATCGCGAGGGGCTTGCCGCCGATCGCATCCTGAACGCTGAAGATCGCCTCCGCGACGGTCTCGCGGAAGTTCAGGTCCTGGATCTCCACCGGCAGCTCGCCCTGCTTGAGCCGCCACAGATCGAGGATGTTCTGGAGCGTGCGCAGGAAGGCGGTGCCGTCGTCGAGGGCGGCGCGCAGCCCGGCCTTCGAGGCCTCCGAGATGGCGTCGTGCTCGCCGGTGAGCACCGCGATGATCGCCTCGATGATCCGGTTGAGCGGCGTGCGCAGCTCGCGGGACATCTTCTCGATGAAGTCGTTCTTGAGCTTCTCGATCTTCCCCAGCTTTTCTTGGCTGCGCAGCAGCTCGATGTCCTGGGCGAAGAGCGCCTCGGAGAGCTTCAGGACCTCCTCGCTCCGCTCGTCGTGGCCGTGGCGTAGCCTCTCGCCCCGCTGCCGGATCTCGGCGACCTCGGCCTCGAGGCGGGCGTGGTCGAAGCGCAGCGCGAGCTCCCCGGCGATGCTCGCGAGGGCCGCGGCGCGCCCCGCCGCGAGCTCCGCCGGCCAGGCGACGGCGAGCGCCCCGTGGACGCGGTCGCCGCATACGAGCGGATGGATCGCGCCGCCCGCGGCGCCGCGCGCGCTCGCGAGCGCACCCGGCGCGAGCTCCCGGGCTTCGCGGCCCGCGAGGGCGAGCTGCACCTGCGCGGCGATTCCCGCCGCGGCGGCGCGCGCCTCCTCGGCGGAGGCGAAGCCGGCCGCCGCCCGCAGCACGCACGCGGGGGCGTGGCCCGGGGTCACGGCGAAGACGATCGCGAGCCCGCCGCCGGCGAGCTCCGCGGCGCGGGCCGCGGACTCGCGCACGCGCGCGGCGAGGGCGCGCGGAGGAGCCGAGCTCTCCCCCCCGGTCGGCCGGAGGCTTCGCGCTCGCGTCTCGGCGCCCACGTCGGGTCCCTAGAACCGCTCGTCCGAATCGATCTCGAGCGGTCCCGTCATCGGCTCCTCGTCGCCGGGGGCGTCGACCTCGACGCCCTCGAGCGCGAGGCGGGTCTTGAAGTCCGTGGGGTTGGTCGCGGCCGCGAGGGCCGTCTCCAGGGAGACCTTGCTGGCGCGCAGCAGGTCGAGCAGGTGCTGATCGAAGGTCTGCATCGCCTCGCCGCGCGCCATGAACTCCAGGATCTCGCTGGTCCGGGCGGGATCCTTGATGCACTCCTGGATGCTGCGCGTGTTGCGCATGATCTCGACCGCGGGGACGCGCCCGTTGCCCTTCTTCGTCGGGAGGAGCCGGAGGGAGACGATGGCCTGGAGGTTCTCCGCGAGCCGCGCGCGCACCTCCCGCTGCTCCTCGGGCGGAAAGAACGAGACCACGCGGTTGACGGTGGAGACCACATCGCTGGTGTGGATCGATGAGAAGACGAGGTGTCCCGTCTCGGAGGCCTTGAGCGAGGTGTCCACGGTCCCGAGATCGCGCATCTCGCCGACCATGATCACGTCGGGATCCTGGCGCAACGCCGCGCGCAGAGCCTCGGGGAAGGACGCGGTGTCCGTCCCGATCTCGCGCTGCGTGATGATGCTCTTGTCGTGGCGGAAGACGAACTCGATCGGATCCTCGATCGTGACGATCTTGAGCTTGCGCGTGCGGTTCACCTCGTGGATCAGCGCCGCGAGCGTGGTCGACTTCCCCATTCCCGTCGAGCCGGTCACCAGCACGTAGCCGCGGCCGAGCGCCGCGAGGTCGCGCAGGCCCGAGGGCAGATTCAGCGCGTCGAAGCCGCGGATCTCGGGCGGGATCACGCGCAGCACCACGTTGTAGCAGCGGCGCTGGCGGGAGATGTTCGCGCGGAAGCGGCCCTCTCCGGGCAGCTCGTAGGCGACGTCGCGATCGTTGAAGTCGAGCTCGGTCGGGTGCCCCTCGCCCTCGAGCAGCATGCGCGCGATCGCCTCGGTGTCCTTGGCGGTGAAGACCTTGTAGCGCAGCTCGATCAGCTCGCCGTGGAAGCGGTAGAGCGGGAGGTAGTCGACCTGGAAGTGGATGTCCGACGCGCCCTTCTCGATCCCGAGACGCAGCAGGCGGTGGAGCTTCTCGCGATCCATCGGCCGCGTTCCTCCCGAGCGGTGGCCGGCCCCGAGCGGACCCCTCTGGTCCTTCGTTATCGGCGACCGCACCCGGGCCTTGACCGCCGATCCCCCCGGATCGGGCGCGCCGCCGGGCTCGGCTAGAATCCCCTTTGGGAGCCCGGAATCGACTCCACGGGGGGCGCAGCGTTGCAGCCGCGACGGATCGGTGGCCTCGCCTGGATCGCGCTCGGCGCGGCGCTCGCGGTCCGTGTCCCGGCGGCCGCGGGCGAGCCGCAGCCGGCTCCGGCCCCGGACGTTCCGCTCGAACGGCTCTTCAAGCTGCCCGGCTCGGTGGCCGCGCCGAGCAGCGAGCCCCGCCGCGGCGGGAAGACGCGCGCCGAATGGCAGGCCCGCTTCGAGCAGGCGCAGACCGAGCTCGAGACCGCGCGCAAGGCGCTCGAGGACGCGCGCAAGGAGCTCGAGAAGGTGGCCCCCGAGCAGGCGTGGTCGATGTCGGCGCCCGGCCTTCCCGTCGACCCGCAGTCCACCGAGAAGAGCATCGACTTCCGGCTGCGCCAGCAGATCCGGCGCCAGCGCGAGGAGGTCGAGCGGGCGGAGCGCCGCCTCGACGAGCTCGGAATCGAGGCGAACCTGGCCGAGGTCCCCGAGGAGTGGCGCAGCCCGACCGACCCCGCCCCGTCCGAGGCGACCTCCGTCCGCTGATCCCGTCGGCGAGTCGGCCTCCTAGCCGACCCCCCTGCCATCGGCCTCGACCCAGCGGCGCGCCGCGGGCAGGAACGCGAAGGCGGGCAGGGCGAAGAGCGCCGTCAGCGCGAAGTAGTTCGCGTAGCCGAGGCTCGCCGCGAGGCTTCCGGAGGGGATCGCGACCAGCGCGCCGGCGATCGACGCCAACGCGTAGGCCACGGCGTACTGCACCGCCGCGTGCTCCTTCTCGCAGATCCGCATCAGGAAGGACAGGAAGGCGGCCGTCGCGAGCCCGCTGCAGAAGGACTCGACCAGCGAGGCCGCGAAGACGCCGGCCCGTCCCGCTTCGGGCCACGCCGCCGCGGCGGCGTAGCCGAGGTTCGAGGCCAGGGCCAGGAGACCGAGCGCGAGGAGCGCGCGCGGGATGCCGACGCGCGCGACGTAGAGGCCGCCCGCGACCGCGCCCGCGACCGTCGCGAAGGCCCCGATGCCGATCGACACCGAGGCGATCTCCGCGTTGCTGAAGCCGCGATCGAGCCAGAAGGGCTTCACCATCGGCCCCATCGCGCGGTCGCCGACGCGGTAGAGGAGCACGAAGAGGGCCGCGCCCACGGCGCTCGGTCGCACGATCCAGCGCCGGAGCGAGCCCGCGAGGTCGCGCCGCGCGGCCTCCGGGACGGGGAGGGCGGGGCACCCGAGCAGCGACGCGGCGAGCGCCGCCCAGAGGCACGCGGCGGCGCCGAAGGTCGCGGGCCATCCGATCGGGTCGGCGAGCAGGAGCAGCCCGCCACCCGCGGCGAGCAGGCCGGCGCGATAGGCCGCGCTGCGCACCGAATTGGTCGGTCCCTCCTCCCCGCGGTCGACGAGGCCGATCGTGTACGCGTCGATCGCGACGTCCTGCGTGGCGGACGCGAGGCAGAAGACGCCCAGCGCGAGCCAGAGGCCGATCCCGATCGCGGGTCCCTCGCTGCCGCCGATCGCGAGCAGGCAGGCGGCCATCGTGAGAAGGGAGCCCGCGATCCAGCGCCGCCGTTCGCCGTAGCGGTCGACGAGGGGAGACCAGAGCGCCTTCAGCGACCACGCGACGGAGAGGCCGCCGACCCAGCCGATCTCCGCGAGCCCGATGCCGCGGCTGCGCAGGTAGACCGGCAACAGGTCGTGGAAGATCCCGGCCGGCGCGCCCTCGATCACGTAGACGAGGAACACGATGCCGAGCTTGCGGCGGAGCGTCACCCCGTCACCCCGCGGCGAGTGTACCCGCGCCGGCCGCGCGAGGCGCTACGCTCGCCGAATGCTCCCGCGCGACGACGAGCAGCTCCTCGCCCTCGCCGGGCTCGGCGACCCGACGCCGCCCGAGGCGGGGCTCTTTCGCGCGGATTCCTGGCTGCGTCGGGTGAGCGCCGAGTCGGTGCTGCTGCTCGGCGGTGGGCGCGCGCTACTGCTCGAGGTCGCACATCCCCTCGTCGCGGCGGGCGTAGCAGGGCACTCGCGGTTCCGCGAGGACCCGCTCGGCCGCCTGCAGCGGACGCTCGACGCGATGTCGACGCTGGCGTTCGGCGCGCGCGGCGTGGCTCTCGAGGCCACGCGCCGGGTCGAGCGCGCCCACCTCCACGTGCGCGGTCGGCTCGCGCGCCCGGTGGGCCGCTACGCGGCGGGCACGCCCTACGACGGACGCGATCCCGAGCTGATGCGCTGGGTGTGGGCGACGCTGGTGGACACGGCGCTCGAGGTGACCGCGCGCTTCGTCGCGCCGCTCTCGCCCGAGGCGCAGCGCTCGTATTACGCCGACCAGCGTACGCTGGCGCGGATCCTCGGAATCCCCGAGGCGCTCGTGCCGGCCGACTACGCGGAGTTCCGGGACTACTTCGAGCGCATGCTCGCCGGCGACGAGCTCGCGGTGGGCGACGCCGCGCGGGAGATCGCGGCCGCCGTGCTCGATCCGCCGCTGCGCCTGCCCGTGACCGGCCTGGCCCGGCTCGTCACCGCCGGCCTCCTGCCGGCGCGCCTGCGCGAGGCCTTCGGCCTCGCCTGGGACGAGAGGCGCGAGGCGCGCCTGGCGGAGCTCTGTGCGTCCGCGCGCGCGCTCCGCGCGAGCGCCCCCGCGCCGACCGCGGATCGGCTCGACGCGCTCCGCAAGGCCCGCTAACGTGCCGCCTCCGCCCGGGCGGAGGGAGGCAGCTCCGGCATGCAAGAAGAACCCCGGGGCAGGGTGGACCTCGCGTCCATCCTCTACGTCGTCGGCGGCGTGCCCGCGCTGGTCCTTTTCCTGGTGGTCATCTTCCAGCTCGCCCGCTCCTGCAACCTGCCCGCGTAGCCGGCCCCTCGGCGCTGCCGGTCGCTCGCCGGTCGGCTGCCGGGGCGTGAACTGGCAAGCCCGAGCGCAACGCCCCCGAGCGCCCCGAGAATCCGCGGCGCGTCCAGATTCCGCCGTGAAATCAGCAGGTTCCGCCAAAGGGACGGCGCCCGGCCGCCGATACCTAGGGCGCTATGGCGCGAACGACGCGGGCATGGTCGAGGGCGCGCCGCTTCGGCGCTCTCGCCCTCGTGCTGGCGCTCGGACCGGGCTGCGCGAGCGATCTCCCGCTGCGCGCGGACTGGGACTACTTCGCGCTGCCGCGCTCCGACGACCCCTGGATGCGCAAGATCGGACAGTGGCAGGAGCGCGAGCGCTCGGAGCGCGGCGACGCCGGCGCCGCCGGCCCCGCGGCCGTCGCCGGAGCGAGCGACGGCTCTCCCGACGCCGGGCGGCCGGCCCGCGACCTGCACGCCGACTACGATGCCTTCCGCGCCGCGCAGCGCCGCACGCTGGCGCGCGACCTCGCGCGCTGGATCCAGTCGCAGTCGCAGGACCACTACGTGCCGGACGGACCGATCGACCGCTGGGCGACCCTCGCCGAGACGCTCCAGGGCAATGGCGACGACTGCGACGGGCTCGAGCTCCTCGTCTACCGCATGCTGCGCGAGTTCGGCTTCGGCGCCGAGGCGGTCTACCGCGCGATCGTCGTCCGGCCGGCGGACGGGCAGCACCACATGGTGACCCTCTGGTTCGAGGATCGCAGCGACCCCTGGGTGATCGATCCCACCGGCGCGATGACGGCCGGGATGCCGCACCTGTCCGAGGTGCCCGGCTGGGAGCCGCTCAAGGTCTTCAGCGAAGACGCGCGCTTCACCGTCGAACGCATCCCGCTGGCGCAGCTCTCCAGGTAGACGATAATCGGGTGCCGATGCGCCCGCGGCCGCGCCCGATCGCAGTTCTCGTCGCTTCGCTCGCACTCGCACTCGCCCTCGCCTGCGGCGGCGAGACGCGTGAGCAGGCGGCCTTCCGGGTCGCCCTCTTGACGCCGGGCTCGATCGCCGACGGGGGCTGGAACGCGGGGGCCTTCGCGGGCCTGCAGGCGATCCGGGAGCGCCTCGGCGCCGAGGTGCGCCACGTGGAGACCCGCACCCCGGCCGACTTCGAGGCGGGCTTCCGCGATTTCGCGAGCCGCGGCTTCGACCTCGTCTTCGGCCACGGCTTCGAGTACCAGCAGGCGGCCGCGAAGGTCGGAGCCGAGTTCCCCGGGACCGTCTTCATCACGACCTCCGGCGACACGCTGCGCGCGAACGTCGCGCCGATGGTCTTCGAGCTCGAGCAGGCGACCTACCTGCTCGGCGTCCTCTCGGCGCGCATGAGCCGCACGGGCATCCTGGGTCTCGTCGGCGGGCGCGACCTCCCCTCGATCCGCAGCACCTTCCTGGCCTTTCGAGCCGGGGCCACGGCCGTCCGTCCGGACGCGCGCGTGCGCGAGGTCTTCATCGGAAACTTCGACGACACCGCCTCGGCACGCGAAGCCGCGCTGGCGCTGCTCGAGGAAGGCGCCGACTTCCTGATGCACCAGGCGAACGATGCGGGGCGCGGGGTCTTCCTCGCCGTCTCCGAGCGCGCGTCGCGGGGCGATCGCGTCTTCGCGTTCGGAACCAACCGCAACCAGAACGACATGGCGCCGGAGGTCGTGCTCGCCTCGGCGACGCTCGACATCCCGGCGGCGTTCGTCGAGGTCGCGCGGCGCGTGCGCGACGGGAGCTTCACGGCGGCTCCGCTGCGCCTCGGCCTCGCCGAGGGGATCGTCGCCGTCGAGATGAACCCGAGTCTCGCCGGCGCCGTCCCTGCCGAGCTCCGCGCGCAGCTCGACTCGCTCGAGGCGCGCATCCGCTCCGGCGACCTGGTCGTGCCCCGGGGCGCCTTCTGACGCGGCTCGCGAGCCCCGACGCGCCCGCCCTCTGCCTGCGCGGGGTCGCCAAGTCCTTCGTCCCGGGGCAGCGCGTCCTCGACGGCGTCGACTTCGAGGTGGCGCCCGGCGAGGTCCACGCGCTGCTCGGCGAGAACGGCGCCGGCAAGACGACGCTCATGAACGTGCTGGTGGGCCTCGTGCGGCCCGACGCGGGACGCCTCGAGCTCGGCGGCCATGCCGTCGACCTCGCTCGCTACGGCCCGGCCGCGGCGCTACGGGCGGGAGTGCGGATGGTGCACCAGCGCTCGGTCCTCGTCCCGGCGATGACGGTGGCGGAGAACCTGGCCTTCGGCGACGACCGCGGCGGGGCGCTCTTCCGCCCGCGCCGGGCGCGCGCCGCCGCGGCGGCGCTCGCGCGCCGCTTCGACCTCGAGGTACCCGAGGACCGGCCCGCGGGGGAGCTCTCACCGGGGCAGCGCCAGCGCGCGGAGATCCTGCGCGCGCTCGATCGCGGGGCGAGCGTAGTGATCCTGGACGAGCCGACCGCGGTGCTCACGCCGAGCGAGGCGGAGCGGCTCTTCGCCTCGCTGCGCCGCCTGCGCGACACCGGGCGGTCGGTGATCTTCATCTCGCACAAGCTCGCCGAGGTGGAGGCGATCGCCGATCGCGTGAGCGTGCTGCGCCGCGGTCGGGTGGTGGCGTCGCTCCCGGCGCGCGGCGTCGGCGCGGCCGAGCTCGGCCGCCTCATGCTCGGCGACGAGCTGGCTCCGCTCGAGGCGATCGCAGGCGCGCGGAGGCAGGCTTCCGCAGAGCAAGGCCGCGCAGCGGCCGCGCAGCGAGGCGAAGCCGAGCGAAGGCAAGAACAAGGCCGCGAAGCCACCGCGCAGCGAGGCGAAGCCGCGCGGAGGCAGGCTTCCGCAGAAGTCCCCCTGCTCGAGATCCGCGGCCTCTCGGCGCCAGGCCCGGACGAGGCGAGCGGGCTTCACGAGATCGACCTCGTGGTGCGCGCGGGCGAGATCCTCGGCGTGATCGGGATCGATGGCAACGGGCAGCGCGAGCTGGAGGAGGTGCTCGCCGGCGTCCGGCGTCCGAGCGCCGGAGAGATCCGGATCCGCGGCCGGCGCGTCGCCGCCGATCCGCGGGCGCTGCGCCGCGCCGGCGCCGCGCACCTCTCGGGCGACCGCGAGAGCGCGGGCCTCGTGCCGGGGATGAGCCTCGCCGAGAACTTCGCGCTCGCGGGCAGCTACGACGACCGGCGCTTCTTCCGCCGCGGCCGCTTCGACCGCCGCGCGGCGCGCCGCGCGCTGTCCGAGGCGGCGCGCCGCTTCGCGATCGTCCCCGCGGAGCCCGACCTCGATTGCGCGGCCCTCTCGGGGGGCAACGCCCAGAAGCTCGCCGTCGCGCGCGTGCTCGACGGCGCGCCGGCCGTGCTGGTGGCGGCGAACCCGACGCGGGGGCTCGACGTCGGCTCCGCCCGCTTCGTGCAGGCGCAGCTCGCGCAGCGCGCCGCGGCGGGTGCCGCGGTGCTGCTCGTCTCGAGCGATCTCGACGAGGCCTCGGCCCTCGCCGATCGGCTGGTGGCGCTCGTGCGCGGCCGGGTGGCCCCGGTCCCACCGGGGAGCGACCGCGCGGCGATCGGCGCGATCCTGCTCGGGGGAGCGCCAACGTGATCCGCGCCGTCCTCGTCGCGGCCGTGGCCCTCGCCTGCGTCGGCGCGCTCGTCGCCGGGCTCGGCTATGCGCCGCTCCCGGCGCTGCGCGCGCTCGTCGCCGGGGCGCTCCTCGGCCCGTCCGCGTGGAGCGCGACGCTGCTCGAGACCACCCCCCTGCTCCTCGCCGGGCTCGGCGTGGCGCTCTGCTTCCGCGCCGGCGTCTGGAACATCGGGGCCGACGGCCAGCTGCTGGCCGGAGCGCTCGCGGCCACGGCTCTCGCGACCCGCGCTCCCGCGGAGGCCCCGGCCTGGCTGCTCGCGCCGGCGGTGGTGCTCGCGGGCGCGGCGGGAGGGGCTCTCTTCGGCCTCGCCGCGGGCTGGCTGCGGTCCTCGCGGGGTGTCAGCGAGGTGATCTCGACGATCCTGCTCAACTTCGTCGCGATCCAGTGCGTGGCCCTCGCGGTGCAGGGTCCGCTGCGGGAGGCGACGGGAGCCTACCCGCAGAGCGACGCGCTCCCGGCCGGCGCCCTGCTCCCCGCCATCGGGCGCGTCCACGCCGGTGTGGCCGCCGCGCTGATCCTCGCCGCCGTGGGACACTGGTTCGTGTTCCACAGCGCCATCGGCTTCCGGATGCGCGCGGTCGGACTCTCGCCGCGCGCCGCACGCTTCGCCGGGATCCGGCCCGAGCGCATCGCGGTCGGCGCGCTCGCGCTCGGAGGCGCGCTCGCGGGGCTCGCCGGGGCCTTCCAGGTGGCGGGCGTGACCGGGCGGCTCTACGAAGGCCTCTCGCCGGGCTACGGCTACACCGCGATCGCGGTCGCGCTGCTCGCCCGGCTCGAGCCCCTGGCCGTGGTCGCGTCCGCGCTCTTCTTCGGGGCGCTCGAGGCGGGCGCCGCGGCCATGCAGCGCGAGGCCGGCGTCCCGGCGCAGGCCACGAAGGTGGTGCAGGGCGTGGTGCTCCTGCTCTCGATCGGCCTGGCGGCCTCGCCCGGCTGGCGACGGGAGCGCGCGCCGGCGGAGCCGGGCTGATGGAGGCGCTGCTCGAGGCCAGCCTGCGGCTCGCCGCGCCGCTGCTCCTCGCCGCGCTCGGGGAGCTGGTCGTCGAGCGCGCCGGCCTGATCAACGTCGGCATCGAAGGCGCGATGCTCGTCGGCGCCTTCGCCGGCTTCGCGGTGGCCGCGGAGATGGGAAGCGCTTCGGCGGGCGTCGCCGCCGCCGCGCTGGCCGGAGCCGGGGTGGGGGCGCTCTTCGCGGCCTTCACCGTCGGGCGGGGCGCGGACCAGATCGTCGTCGGGACCGCCGTGAACCTGCTCGCGTTCGGCGCCAGCGCGCTCGCCGCGCGCGCTCTCTGGGCCGGCGCCCCGCCGCCGGCCCCGACCGTCGGGCCGCTCTGCTCCGGCTCCGCCGCCGAGCTGCCCTGGCTGGGACCCGTGCTACTGCGCCAGACGCCCTTCGTCTGGGCGGGCCTCGCGCTCGCGGGCGCGCTCGGAGTCGCGCTCTCGCGGACCCGCGCGGGGTTGCGGCTGCGCGCCGTGGGCGAGGCGGCGCGGGCGGCCGACGCCGAGGGCGTCGCGGTCGGGCGCACGCGCTTCGCCGCCGCGGTCTTCGGCGCATCCCTCGCGGGGGTCGCCGGCTCCGCGCTCTCCCTGGCGCAATCGGACACCTTCACGGAAGGGATGACGGCGGGCCGGGGATTCCTCGCGCTCGCCGTCGTGATCTTCGGGCGCTGGCGCGCGTCGGGGGTGCTCCTCGCGGCGCTCTTCTTCGGATGCGCGACGGCCGTGCAGTTCCGGCTCCAGGCCCGGGGGGTTGCGATCCCGTACCCGCTCTCGCTCATGCTTCCCCATCTCCTGACCCTCGGCGTGCTCGCCGTCGCGTCGCTGCGGGCGCGCCCCCCGGGCGACCTCGGCCGGCCCTACCGGCGGGAGGGGGCGGTATAATCGACGCGGGAGCGGGCGTGGTCGTGCGGATCGCGTATCGGATCGTGTTCGCGATCGGTGTGGCGGCGCTCGGCGCATCGCTCGGTCTCGGACTCGCCCAAGCCCTCCGGCGCAGCGGTCGCCCGCCGCCGATCCTCGCCGATCCGCTCGTCCGGGCGCAGCGCGAGTTCGCGGGCCGGGACGCGGAGCGCTGGATCGCGGAGGCGCGCAGCCTGACCGAGATCCAGCCGCGCAACGTCGGCGCCTTCCTCGCGCTCGGCCGCGCGCTCTCGGAGGACCGGCGCCTCGGTCCGGCGATCCGCGCCTACGAGAGGGCGCTCGCGCTCGGCCCGGTGCCGCCCATCGCGCACGCGCAGCTCGCGCGCCTCTACTACCGGCGCGGCGACCTCGAGGCGGCGCGCGAGCAGGCGCGGCTCGCGCAGCGCCGCGGCGTCTCACTCTCCGGCGCGTTCCTGCACGAGCTCGGGCTCGGCGGCGCCGAGGCCGGGGAGGGTTAGGCACGTGCCCCGCCTCGGCCGCACCTTCGTGGGGCCCGTCTTCGACACGCTCTGGATCGGTGGCGGGATCACGCTGCCCGCGGCGGTCTGGCTCCTCGTCGACGGGCGCTCGGCGGGGGAGATCCTGGGGCTCTCGCTCCCCCTGCTCGTGCTGCTCGTGAACCAGGCGCACTTCGCGGCCTCGTCGCTGCGCCTCTACTCGAAGCCGGGAGCGGTCGCCGCCCATCCCTTCCTCGCCCATGCGCTGCCGCTGCTCACGCTCGCCGGGCTCTCGCTCGCCGTCGCCTTCTCCGCCGAGCTCGGCCGGCACCTCTGGGCGCTGGCGATGACCTGGTCACCGTACCACTACGCGGCCCAGGCCTTCGGGCTCGCCTCGATGTACTGCCATCGCTCGGGCTGCCCGCTCGGCCCGCTCGAGCGCCGGCTCCTGCGCTGGACCTGCCTGATGCCCTTCTTCCGCAGCCTCCTCGGGGGCGCGGCCTCGGGCCTCGGTCTCGGCTGGCTGCTTCCGCCGGAGCTGCTGGGCGAGCCGGCCGTGGCATCGGCCGTGATCCTCGGCGTCGCGGTCCTCGACGTGCTCGTCTTCGCGATGCCCGCCGTCTTCTTCGGCGTGGCCTCGCGCGCGGCGCGCGCGGCGGTGGGCGGGGAGCGCCCGCGCGTTCCGCTGCTCGCGCTCTTCCCGGTGCTCGCGAACGGCCTCTGGTTCGTGCTCTTCGACAGCCTGAACGCCTTCGTCTGGGCGACCGTCTTCCACGGCCTCCAGTACCTGGTGCTCGTGTCGATCTTCCACGCGCGGGAGGCGCAAGGCGCCCCGGGCCGGCGCGGCGCCCTCGTGCGCGTCGCGGCCTTCTACGCCGGCTGCGTGGCGCTCGGCTACGCGCTCTTCCAGTGCTGGCCGGTCGCCTACGAGCTCGCCGGCTTCGGCATGGTCGAGAGCACCTTCATGGTCGTCGCCGTGATCAACGTCCACCACTTCGTGGTGGACGCGTACATCTGGCGCCTGCGCCGGGACCCGAACTACGGCACCGTGATGGCGGCGAGCCCCGCCTGAGGGACGAGCGCCGGGGGCGTCCCTCCGCAGGCGAGCGCGCTTCCCTTCCTGGGCAAGCGGCTTCCGAACCTGGCGGCCGCGGCGCGCGCGGCGGCGAGCCGGTCCGAAGCGGTTTTCCGTTGGAATACCCGGTGTTTCCAGCCTGACTGCAGCGATACCGCCCGCCGGCACGCCGCTTGCTTCTCGAGTGTGCGGTGTCTCACCCGGTGAGGCTGCCCCGCGCGCGGAGAGGAGCGCCGTGCGGCGCGGGCGCGGAGTCGTCATCATGCGGCTGCGGATCGCGACGCTCAACACCTGGGCTTTCCCGGCGCCCCTGGCGGAGCGCCTCGACGAGCGCATGGAGGCGCTGGCGCAGCGAATCCCCGCGCTCGGCGCCGACGTCCTGGCGCTCCAGGAGGTCTGGGCCGCCGGTGCGCGCTCGCGCCTCGTCGCGGCCGGAGCGGCGGCCGGGCTCGGGCACGTCTGGAGGTCCGACGGCGCCTTCTTCGGCGGGGGCCTCCTGCTGCTCTCCCGCCTTCCCTTCGTCGCGGCGCGCTTCGAGAGCTACGCGCTGAACGGCGTCCCGCACCGTCCCGCCCATCCGGACTTCTATGGCGGCAAGGGCTTCCTGCTCGCGAGCGTCGCGACCGAGGTCGGGCCGGTCTCGCTGGTGAACACGCACATGCACGCGCGCTACCGGAGCGACGTCGACCACCAGTACGCGGGGCACCGGGCCGCGCAGCTGGTCCAGCTCGCCTCGGCGCTCGCCGCGGTCCGCGGCCCCGTCGGCCTCGCGGGCGACTTCAACTTCGACGACGGTCACGACGAGTACCGCGCTTTCACCGGTCTCACCGGTGCGAGAGACGCCGCGGCGGTCGTCGGTCGCCTCGAGCCGACCGTCTGGCGCGGGAACCCGTACCGCGCGAACCGGACGAGCCCCGACCATCGCATCGACTTCATCTTCACGCGGGACGGCATCGCCCACGACGTTCGCCCGACGGGGGCCCGGCGCATCTTCGACGAGGTGCTCGAGCGCGACGCCGAGCGCTTCGCGGTCTCGGACCACGCGGGAGTGCTGGCGGAGGTCGAGATCCTGCCGCGCGCGGCGCGGCCGCTCCCGCCTCCCGCTCCCGGCGCCGTCGCGCTCGCCGCGGCTCTCCTCGAGCGCGGCTACGAGCGCGCGGAGCGACGCCGCCTGCTCCACCGCCGCCGCGCGGGCGTCGGCCTCGGCGCGAGCGCCGTGGCCGCCGCCGCGCTGCGCTCGGGCCCCCTGACGCGCCGTGGGTTCATGCGCGCCTCGCTCCAGGGGACCACGCTGCTCGCGCTCGGGGGGACGCTCTCGAGCGGGTTCGTGGCCGAGCTCTACGGCCCGAGTGAGCTCGAAGGCTTCGAGGGGGCGCGCGAAGCGCTCGCGCGCCTGGCCGGCGCCAGCGGCTAGGGCAAGCGCCCGCAGGGCGCGCGCAGCGAGCCGCAGGCGAGCGGAGTGCGGGCCCCCGCTAGGCCAGGCGCCCGCAGGGCGCGCGCAGCGAGCCGAGGGCCACCGCTCGGACTAGGGCTTCTCCGCGTCCTCGGGTTCCTGCTCGACCCCGAGCTCGAGTCGCTTGCGCTGATCGTCGGCGCGCTGGCGGGCCTTGGCGCGCTCGCGCTCGATCTCGACCAGCAGGTCCTTGCGCACCTGCTCGGCGCGCTCCTGCTCCGCGCTCATGCGCACCTGCTTGACCTCGCGCAGGCACTCCTCGAGCAGCCAGTTGCGCTGCGCGGCCAGCTCCTCCGGCACCGAGGGCGCCGGCGCCCCGGGCTCCATCAGCACCTCGAGGGTCCGGCTCGAGTTCGTCCCGTCCGTCGCCGTCGCGAGCACCTCGATCAGGTTCTTGCCCGGGGCGAGCTCGAGCAGTCCCGCCCACGCCCCGTCCGCGGTGGAGCGGAAGAAGGCCGCGTCCTGCTTGCGCGTCAGATTGCGCAGCGTGACGTTCTCGAGGTTCGCGAAGCTCACCTCCTCGACCACCTCGACGAGGTCGCCCGGGTGGCGTACCGGGGTGAAGTAGCCGTCGGTCCGGCTCGCCATCTCGACCGTCGCGACCGGGCCGTCGAGCGCATCCGGGCCGATCGCGAAGGAGTGGATGCGGATCTCGGCGCGTGCGGCGCGGCTCGCGGCGCGCAGCACCGCGCGCACGTTGTCGGCCTCGAAACCCGGGCCGTAGGGGAGCGTCGGCTGGCCGTCCGTGAAGAAGAGCACGAGCTTCTCGCTCTTCGCGTTCGTGCGCGACTGGCCGCCGCGGAGCCCGAGCAGCTCGATCGTGGCCTGATCGACGCCGGCCGCCATGTGGGTGCTGCCGTCGGGCTCGCTGGCGAGCACGTGGTCGAGGGCCCGCTCGATGCGCGCATACTCGTTCGTGAGCGGCTCCAGCGTGACGGCGGGGAGCGGGGGGCGTCCGCCGAAGATGCCGCCGCTGCCCCCGGGCGGCTCGCCCGCGAAGGTGACGAGGCCGAGCCGCGTGGTGCGCGGATCGAGCCCGCGCACGATCTGGCGCGCAGCGGCCACCTCCGCGGCGAGGATCGAGTCGCCCGGATCCGTGCTCCCCACGTCGAAGATCGAGCCGACCCGTCCGAGATAGGGCTTGCCGATGCTTCCGTTGCCGTTGATGTCGGCGCCGGTCGGATCGATGGTCGAGCGGGAGGTGTCGATCACGATCATCACGTCGAAATGCCGCAGCTCGCCCTGGAGGGCGAGCGCGCGGCCCGCGACGTAGAGCCCGCAGGGGGCCTCGCCGACGACCGAGCCGTTCGAGGGCACGTCGATCTCGACGTGGACCCGTGTCTGGCCGTTGTCCTGGCCCGGGAGGAGCGGCCCGGGCGGGCGTCCGGTCGCGCTGCCCTGCTCCACGCCCTCCGCGGCAGCCCCGGCGCGCGCGGCGTCGGGGGGCACGGGAAGCGGCGTCACCTGCTTCTCGAAGGCGGCGAAGGGCCGCCCGACGCCGTTCTCGAGCGGCTCCACCAGCGCCGCGCGCACGGCCGAGATCGGCGAGACGCTGACGCGGGCGGTGGCGCCGCGGGGCAGATAGGCCTGGAGCATCCCGATCACGCGGCCGCTCTCGAGCGCGAGCACCGGCGCGCCCCCCCAACCGCGCAGGTCGTCGCCGACGTCGAGGTCCACCTCGATGCGCGACGGCGAGACCTCGGCGACCCGGCCGAAGAGGTCGTCCTCGTCGTGGCGCGAGCCCTCCGCGATGCCGAGGATGCGCACGCGCGTCTCGGGCTGGACCGGCTCCGCCTCGAGCTGGAGCAGGCGCACGCCCTGCGGCGCGGCGTCGAGCGCGTACACGACGTAGTCGTCGAAGAGGGTCGCGCCCGGGGCGTTGAAGGGTCGCCCGGGCGGCGCCAGGAAGGCCCGGCTCGTCGCCACGACCGCCCGCGAGTTGCCGAGCACGAACTGGCCGCCGCCCGCCCGCACGAGCTTCGCGAGGTCGAAGGTGTGCGCGGTCCCCACGGCGGCGGCGCCGGCCCGCGTGTTCGCCGCCACGAAGAAGACGAGGCCCCGCGTCGCGATCTGACCGTCGATCGGGAAGCTCGGACGCGCGACGGCGGGCCGGTCGGCGGCCCGCGCCACGCTGCTCCCGCCGAGGGCGAGGGCCGCCAGCAGGCACGCGATCTTCCAACCGAACACGGGGTTTCCCCTTCGGGGCCCCCGGATCCTACGGAAGCCCCGCAACGCTGTCACGGCCCGGATCAGCGGTTCGGACGTTCGGCCCCCATCCCTTAGGCGGTCAGCCGCCGCGCGCACTCCCCGCCTGCGGATCCGCGAGGGGCGCCACGGGCCGCTTCTCGAGCACGAGGGCCTCGGCGCGCGCCGGCACCTCGACGCCGAGCTCGCCGCGTCCAGGGCCAGCAGCGCGCGCATGCGGCCACGGTATCGCCGGACCCGGCCGGGCGCCAAGCGCCGTGGTAGGTTCCCGTCGGGGGGTGGCTCGCGGATGCGCGCACTCAAGAGCGGTGCGACGGCGCTCCTCGCCGCGCTGCTCGCGCTCGCGGCTTCCGCCGCCGCGCCCGAGGTCGACCGCTTCGACACGGTCGTGATCGACGCCGGACACGGCGGCGAGGACGAAGGCGCGAAGGGCCCCCGCGGCTCCCTCGAGAAGGACGTCGTGCTCGACGTGGTGGCGCGGCTCGCCGCGCGGCTTCGAGAGCGGGACCTGCGCGTGGTGATGACGCGCGACTCCGACCGCTTCGTACCCCTCGAGCGGCGCACGGCCATCGCGAACGACGCGCGCGGCGACCTCTTCGTGTCGATCCACGCCAACGCCGCCCCGGAGCGCGGCGCACGGGGCGTCGAGGCCTTCTTCCTCTCCCTGGACGCCACCGACGAGGCGGCCGCGCGCGTGGCCGAGCGCGAGAACGGCGCCTTCCGCGCGCGCGGCGCGGCCGCCGCTCCGATCGACGACCCCGTGGTGGCGATCCTCGGCAACCTGATGGCGAACGAGCACCTGAGCGAATCGAGCGCGTTCGCGCGCATGGCGGCGACTGCGCTCGCGAACGGCGAGGGGCGAGCGTCGCGCGGCGTGAAGCAGGCGCCCTTCGTCGTGCTGGTCGGGCTCCAGATGCCGGCTTCGCTGGTCGAGGTGGGATTCATCACCAACCCGCAGGACGAGGCGAGCCTGCGCTCGGGAGAGGGCCGTGAGCAGATCGCGCGCAGGCTCGCGAGCGCGATCCTCGACTACGGGCGGCGCCACGACACGCTGCGCGGGATCGGGGCCGCCGGCGCGCGCCGGGGCGCGTGAGCGGAGGCGGCCCGGCGTGAGGGCCGCGCCCTGCGCGCGCATCGTGGTGGCGACCAGGAACCCCGGGAAGCTGCGCGAGATCCGGGTCTTGCTCGCGCCGTTGCCGGTCCCCCT
Source organism: uncultured Spirochaetales bacterium (assembly GCA_964624475.1). Taxonomy (GTDB): domain Bacteria; phylum Myxococcota_A; class UBA9160; order UBA9160; family SMWR01; genus CAZUYC01. The sequence goes on from CAZUYC010000100.1 coordinate 109,538, forward strand.
GGTCGGGCTCGAAGCGTTCCCGGCGCTGCGCCTGCCGCCCGAGGGCGACGATTACGCCGCGAACGCCGTGGCGAAGGCGCGCGCGGCCGCCGCGGCCACGGGCACTCCGGCCCTCGCGGACGACTCGGGGCTCGAGGTCGAGGGCCTCGGCGGCGCCCCGGGGCCGCGCTCGGCGCGCTGGGGCGGGCCGGAGCTCGACGACGCGGGCCGCGTGGCGCGTCTGCTGGCGGAGCTCGAGGGGCGCGGAGGCCCGGCCCGCCGCGCCCGCTTCGTGTGCGCGGCCGCGCTCGCGCTGCCGGACGGCGAGGTCGCGACGTCGTTCGGCGCCTTGCGCGGGCGCATCGCGGCCTCGCCGCGCGGGCGCTCCGGCTTCGGCTACGACCCGGTCTTCGAGGTCGATGCGCAGGGCCGCACGCTGGCCGAGCTCCCCCCCGACGAGAAGGACCGCATCTCCCACCGCGCCCAGGCCTTCCGCCCCCTGCGCGTCGCCCTCCTCGCACATCTCGCTCCGAAGTGACCGCGCCTGCGCTCTTCGCAAGCCGCGCCTTCTTCGCTCTTCGCAAGCGCCCGCAGGGCGCGCGCAGCGAGCCGCAGGCGAGCGGAGTAGATCGGGAGAAAATCCTCCTCGGGAGAACACCCTCCCCTTACGAAGGAACCCGCTCCACCCCTTCGATGCGGTCGTACGGGTCGGGACGATACGGATTTATCCCCCGGATCTGGCGCTCGAGCTTGTGCAGCTCCCCGGGCTCGAGCCGGATCCCCTGCGCGGCGAGGAATCGGCGCAGGCGCGGACCGCAGAAGCCCCGCACGTCCTGCGCCGTCATCTGCTCGGGATCGATCTCGAGCTCGTGCATGTACACCCACAGCGCGTAGCGCGAGACGTAGTAGCCCACGGCGAGCGAGATCTCGATCACGAGTCGGTTGAACACCCGACGGCCCATCTGGAACCTCCCACCCCGAACCGACGCTCTCGGCGCGTCACGTCTGGGTGGGAGCTCGGCACCCACTATGTCATCGCGGGAGCCCGCGCTTCGCCAGCCACCGCCACGCGGCGTGGGCCAGGTCCTCGCCGAGGAGCGCGCGGATCACGCCGAGGTGGGTCACCACGGCGACGCGCCGGCCGGGGTGGCGGGCCCGGAGCGCGGCGAGGCTCGCGCGGGCGCGCCGGGCGAGCTCGCTGCGCGTCTCTCCATCGCCCGCGCGCGCCGCAGCGTCGCCGGAGTCGAAGCGCGCGAGCGCCTCGGGATCGCGCGCCGCGATCTCGCGGCGGGTGAGCCCCGTCCAGCTCCCGAGGTCGAGCTCCCGCAGGCTCCGGCAGGGAAGCGGGTCGACCCCGAGCGCGCGCGCCAGCGGGGCGCCGGTCTCGATCGCCCGCGAGAGATCGCTGGTCACGACGAGCTCGAAGCGGAGCGGAGCGAGCTCGCCCGCCAGGGCCGCCGCCTGCTCGCGCCCGTGCGGCGAGAGCGGCGGATCGCCGTGGCCCTGCCAGCGCCCGTCGGCGTTCCACGCCGACTCCGCGTGGCGGACGAGCGCCAGATCCAGCGCTTCGCTCAGGATCCGATCCCGAGCTCGCGCCGGCCGCGCGCCCCGAGCTTCGCGCCGAGCCAGCGCAGCAGGCCGGGCGCGAAGCGCTTTGCGTAGTAGAGCGCCCAGGCCTCGGGCGCGACCGGCGCGACGATCCGGCCGCGCTCGACCGCCCGGAGCATGGCCCGGGCCACGCGCTCGGGTCGGTAGCCGCGCCGGCGATAGCGCTCCACCATCCACTCGCGCACCTCGGGCCGGTCGAAGGGGCCGCGCAGGCGCGCGACGCGCGTGATCGGGGTGTCGATCAGGCCGGGACAGACGGCCGTGACCCCGATCCCGTGCCGCGCGAGCTCCCCGGCGAGCGACTCGGCCAGGCCGAGCACCGCGAACTTCGTGGTGCAGTAGGCGGCGAGCGCCTCGTTCGCGGCGAAGGCGGCGGCCGACGCCACGATCACGACGTGCCCGCCCCGGGCGCGGCGCACCATCGGCGGGACGAAGTGGTGGCAGCCGAGCACCACGCCGCGGAGGTTCACGCCGAGGATCCAGTCCCAGTCCTCGAGCGTCGTGTCGAGCACTCCGCCGGCGATCGCCACGCCGGCATTGTTCACGAGCAGGTCCACTGCCGGCACGCGCTCGTGCACCTCGCGGGCGAAGTCGCGCATCGCCTCGGCCTGCGCGACGTCGACGCGGCGCGCCAGTACCTCGCTCCCGAGGGCGCGGGCCTCGCGCGCCGTCGCCTCGAGCGGCTCGGCGGCGACGTCGCAGATCGCGAGGTCGGCGCCGCGCCGGGCGAGCTCGAGCGCCGTCGCCCGGCCGATCCCGCTCGCGGCCCCGGTCACGAGCGCCGTCCGTCCGGCGAGGTTTTGCACGTCGAGCGCCATCCCTAGCCCCTCCCTAGCCCCGTCGCCCCGCGGAGGCGGGTGCCCCGATGCCGGCCGCTCGGTGGGCGGCGACGACCAGGCACACGCCGAGCGCGCCGCCGGCGAGATCGAAGCCCACGTCGGCGATCGAGCCGGTCCGGCTGGCGAGGAAGGACTGCCGGAGCTCGTCCGCGGCGGCGACGGCGAGGACGACGCCGAGGCCGAGCAGCGCGCTGCGCGGCAGCGTGATCGCGAGCGAGAGCCGGAGCGCGCGGAAGGCGAGCAGGCCCAGGGCGGCGTACTCGGTGACGTGGGCGGCCTTGCGCACCCAGAGGTGGATCGCGTGCAGCGTCGCGTGGTGGAGGTCCGGGAAGAGCCAGCGCAGCAGCGGCCCGAGGATCCGCGAGGTCGATTGCGCGGAGAAATCGTCGCCCGAGAAGGCGAGGATCACGCCGACGCAGGCGGCCACCGCCAGCCAGGCGCGCAGCGCGCGCCCCGAGAGCCCTCCCGCCCCGTGGCTCACGGGGGCCCTGCCTGCGTGCGCTCGCCGCGTCCCATCTCCCCTCCATCGACCGTCCGCGCCCCGGCCTGCGCGCGCGCCTCGGCGCAACGGTGCGCCTGCGCCGCGTCGGCCTCGCAGCGGCGCCAGAGCCTCTCCAGCGCGGAGCGCGGAAAGGGCGCGGCGTGATGGTAGTGGCGCGCGAAGAGCTCGGCGCTCCGCTGCGCGCTCTCGACCGGCAGCGGTCCCTCGGCGCCGTCGGCGCGGTGGAAACCCGCGAGCGGCTCGAGCAGATCGAGCGACGTCGTCCGCGAGAGGATCGGATTCCCACGGATCCAGCGCAGGATCCGCTCCAGCCGCCCGGAGCTCGGCGCATCGCGGACCCACTCGGCGAGGAGCGCCACGCACTGGCTCGGGCGGTGCGCGCAGGTCTCGCGCACGACCCGCTCGCGGTCGACGCTGCGCAGGCGGCCGCCGCGCCGCGCCGCGAGCCGCCGCACCAGGGAGCTCTGCGCCCCCACCGCGGCCGCCGCCGGTCCCGCCGTGGCCGGCAGGACCGCCTCGCTGCCCGCGAAGAAGGCCCGGGCGGCGAGCGCCGAGAGGCGCGGGTGCAGGAGGGTGTGGATCTCGGCGTCGAGGGGCGTCGCGTGGAGCACTCCCATCGGGAGCAGCTCGTGGGCGAGGAAGGCGGGGAGCCCCCTCACGCCGCAGCGGCGCAGGCCCGCGGCGACGTCCGGCTCGCGCACGCGCCGCGCGATCCGCTCGAGGTCGAGCGCCGGGGAGGGATCCGGCATGCCGATGAGCAGCAGGTCGAGGCCGAGCTTGTACCACACGGCCGCGTGCTCGAAGACCGCGTCGTAGGTGCGCAGGATGGTGGCGACGCTCGCGGCGTCCGCCTCGTAGGTGTGGAACCACTGGGCGTGCACCCCACCGGGCGCGAGTCGCGCGCGGGCCGCCTCGAGGAACTCCCGGCTGTAGAGCATCTCCACCCCGGCGACCCACGGGTTGCTGGGCTCGCTCACGATCAGGTCGAAGCGCCCGGAGGCGCGCTGGAGCGTGCGGTAGGCATCGCCGGCGACGATCCGCACCTTGGGGCTCTGCGAGGCGCCCCGATTGGCGAAGTCGAAGCGCGGCGCCGCCCTCGCGATCGCCGGGGAGATCTCCGCGACCTGCACCTCGCGCACGTCGTCGAGCGCCGCCAGCTCCCCGGCCGTGACGCCCGTGGCATAGCCGATCACGAAGGCCCGTTCCGCGCGCTCCGCGAGCACGGCGGGGATCAGCGCCGCGAGGCAGGTCGTGACGCGGTCGGCCGGAACCGCGCTGTCCGGCTTGCCGTTGGTCACGACCGCGAGCGCGCCGGGCCTGGGCGCGATCAGCGCGACGCTCGCGATCGGGTCGTCGTCGTAGAAGCGCAGCTCGCCGCGCGAGAAGCCCGCGAAGAAGGCAGCGGGCCCCGCGCGGCTCCCGGGCAGCGGCTGGCGCACGCGGAAGAGGCCCGACGCGAGGCGCTCGGGCGCCCACGCCGGGAGCGCCGCGATCGCCGCCAGCGCCGCGACGCCCGCCGCAAGCGCGGCGCGCCGGAGCCAACGCGGAGCTCCTGCGGACGCGCTGGCAAGGACGGCGGCGGCGGCGAGCGCCGCGAGCGCGATGCGGAAGACGTGGTGGAGGTCGAGCCAGAAGAGCAGCGCGTAGCCCCCGAGGAGCGCGCCGAGCAGCGCCCCGGCGGTGTTCCAGGCGTAGAGGCGGCCGGCCGCGTCGCCGAGCGCTCCGGCTCCGCGGCGCAGCCGATGGAAGAGGAGGGGGAGGGTCGCTCCCGAGATCGCGACCGGGAGCACGAGCACGCCGAGCAGGAAGAGGAAGGCGCCCGCGTGGTAGGGCCCGAAGGCCGCGGGATCGTCCCGGAAGAGGATCCGCAGCCGGTGCGCCCAGTAGGGCGCCGCATCCAGGCGCAGGTACAGGGCGGTGAGCAGGAGGACGAGCGCCCAGAGGCTCGCCGCCAGCGCCGCCGCCGGAACGCGCGGCAGCGCCGAGACCGCGAAGCTTCCGAGGGCGATCGCGAGCACGAAGACCGCGACCACCATCGCGAAGGTGAACTGCGAGGAGCCGAAGGCGAGGGCGCCGACCCGGTTCAGGACCGCCTGCACGCTCATCATCGCGAAGCCGCAGAGCAGCGCGATGGCGCAGAGCCTCGCGACCTCGGATCCCCGCGCAGGTGGCCCCCCGCCAGGCAAGGCGGCGGAGCCGCCGCGCAGCGAGCCCGAGGCGAGCGGAGGCCTGCCGGCCGGCTCATCGCCGGCCGGCAGCCCGCCAGGAACTGCAACGGGCGAGCCGGCCCGGTCGAGCGCGGCGTAGGCGGCTCCGGCGGCGAGGTTCAGTCCCCCCGCCACGCGCAGCACCGCCACCAGACCGAGCTCCGGAACCAGCCAGAAGCCGGCGGCGAGGGAGCCCGCGAAGGCCCCCGCCGTGTTCGTGGCGTAGACGAGCGCGTGCAGCCGCGTCGCGTCCTCGACGCCGCGCGCGAGCGCCTGCGTCAGGATCGGGATCGTGCCCCCCATGAGCAGCGCGGGAGGGACGATCAGGCAGGCGGAGAGGAGCACGTCGGCGGCGAAGCCGAGGGCGCCCACTTCGTGCGGCAGGTGCCCCGAGAGCCAGCGGGCCGCGGCGAAGAGGGCGGGGAAGGCGAACGCCCAGGCGCCGATCGCGGCCTCGATCGCGCCGTAGCGAAGCAGCAGGCGCGGCGGGTGCCCCGTCGCCGCGGCGCGCTCCACCCAGCGCCGGCTCGCGGCGCCGAACAGGCGATAGCCGGCGGCGAGGCCGCCGAGGAAGAGCGCGAGCACGGCGGCCGTCGCCTCGCTGTGCGAGCCGAGCAGCGTGGCGAGGACGCGCTGCCAGGCCACCTCCTGGACGAGCCCGGCGAAACCGGTCGCGACGGCGAGGAGCAGGGCCGCAGCGCGCAATCCCACCTCGACCCCTCCTCGCTCCCGCGAGAGGATACCCCCGCCTGAGGACGAGGACTTTCGACCTGGGTGTCCTGTGCCCTCTCCGCTCGGCTGCGCCTCGCTGCGCGCTTCGCTTGCTTGCCGGCCCTGCGCGGCGGGGCACGCGAGACCGCGGTTATCCTCGGGCGCGATGGGAGGCCTCCGCGTCGGACTCGTCTACGACCTGCTCGGCACCTACCCGCGCCGCCCCGGCGACCCGCCGGACGTCGATGCGGAGTACGAGCCGGAGGAGACCGTCCGCGGGCTCGAGGCGGCGCTGCGCCGGCTCGGCCACGAGCCGGTGCGACTCGGGAGCCCCCACGCGCTGCTCGCCGGACTCGGCAAGGGCGAGCTCCCCGCGCTCGACGCCGCGATGACGATCGCCGAGGGCTTCGGCGGTCGAAACCGCGAGGCGTGGGCGCCGATCCTGCTCGAGATGGCCGGCGTGCCGTGCCTCGGGAGCGACGCCCTCGCGCTCTCCCTCACGCTCGACAAGGCGCTCGCCTCGCGGACCGTGGCCGCGGCGGGGGTCCCCGTGCCCGAGCAGCTCGTCCTGGCTTCCGTTGCCGATCTAGAAAACGGCGTGATTCCCGCGGCTTTCCCGCTCATCGTGAAACCGCGCTGGGAGGGGACGGCGAAGGGCATCGGGCCGGGCTCCCGGGTCGAGGACCGGGCGGCGCTCGCGCGCGAGGTGGCGAGGATCGTGGAGACCTACGCGCAACCCGCGCTCGTCGAGCGCTTCCTCTCCGGCCCCGAGTACACCGTGACCGTCGTCGGCCATGCGCCGCCCCGCGCACTCGCGGTGCTCCAGCGCGCGCTCGAGGAGCGCACGCGCATCGGCCTCCACGCGCTCGAGCGCCACCCGCCGCCGTCGGGCGGCTGGCGCCACTGCCTGCCCGGGCACCTCGATGCGGCGCTCGAGCGCGAGCTCGCGCGGCTCGCGGTCCGCGCCTACGAGGCGCTCGAGTGCCGCGACTGGGCGCGCGCCGACTTCCGGCTCGACGCCGAGGGGACGCCGCGCTTCCTCGAGATGAACCCCCTCCCGACCTTCGCGCCCGACGGCTCCTTCGGCATCCTCGCGGAGCTCGAGGGCCGCCCGCTCGAGGACCTCCTCGCGGATCTGATCGCCGCGGGCCTACGGAGGCTTGGCCTCGAAGGCCCGACGGCGCCGGTACGCGACGCCGAGCGAAGTGAGCCCCCCCGTAGGCAAGGCCGCGAAGCGGCCGCGCAGCGAGGCGCAGCCGAGCGGAGTGGACACCGAAGCCACGGACCCAAGCCCTCGTCCTCGGAGTGGGGGGACTGGACCTGGCAGATGCGCCACCGCATCCGCGACGCCGAGTCGCTGGCCGCCTGGATCGACCCCACCCCGGACGAGCGCGAGGCGATCGCGCTCCTCGCCGACCGCTTCCACTTCGTGATTACCCCCTACTACGCGGCGCTGATGGACCCGGCCGATCCCGAGTGCCCGATCCGGCGCCAGGTGGTGCCGCGCCTCGCCGAGCTCCACGACCCGGATGGCGTCGCGGACCCCCTCCACGAGGTGGCGCACTCGCCGGTGAAGAACGTGATCCGCGTCTACCCGGACCGGATCGCCTTCTGCGTGAACAACGACTGCGCGCTCTATTGCCGCTTCTGCCTGCGCAAGCGCATGGTGGGCGACCAGGAGTGGGCCATGCGCAAGCGCGAGCTCGCCGCGGCGCTGGCCTGGATCCGCGCCACGCCCGAGATCCGCGACGTGCTGCTGACCGGCGGCGACCCGCTCTTCTTCTCGGACGACCGCCTCGAGTGGCTGCTCGCCGAGCTCCGCGCGATCCCGCACGTCGAGATCGTCCGGCTCGGAACGCGGCTCCCGGTGACGCTCCCCTTCCGGGTGACCGACGCGCTCGTGCGCATGCTCGAGCGCTACCACCCGATCTGGCTCAACACCCACTTCAACCACCCGCGCGAGCTCACCCCCGAGGCGGCCCGCGCCTGCGACCGCCTCGCGCGCGCGGGCATCCCGCTCGGCAACCAGAGCGTGCTGCTGCGCGGGGTCAACGACGACGTCGCCACGATGCAGCAGCTCTGCGAAGGGCTGGTGCGCATGCGCGTGCGGCCCTACTACTGCTACCAGGCGCAGCTGCTCGAGGGCACCGCCCACTTCCGGGTGCCGATCGAGCGCGGCCTCGAGATCTTCCGCGCCCTGCGCGGGCGCACGAGCGGCTTCGCGATCCCCCACTACGTGCTCGACACGCCCTACGGCAAGGTCCCGATCTCGCATCCCCACTGGCTCGGGCGCGAGGGCGACGACGTGCTGCTCGAGGCCCCGGACGGGCGCGTCTGGCGCGAGCGCAACCCGCTCTGACGGACGAGGCCTCGCCGCGACCGCGCGCCGCGCGCATCGCCTCCACGGCGGCGCTGCTCGCTGCGAGCGTGCTGCTCTCGCGCGTACTCGGCTTCGGGCGCGAGATGGTGATTGCGCCGCTCCTCGGCGCGACGCCCGAGGCGGACGCGTACCGCGCCGCCTTCCAGATCCCGGATCTCCTGTTCCACTTCCTCGCCGGCGGGGCCTTCTCGATCGCCTTCATCCCGATCTACACGCGGATACTCGCTCGCGAAGGCGAGGCGGCGGCCGAGGATCTGCTCGCCGTCGTCCTCGGCACCATGACCTGCCTCGTGACGGCTCTCACGCTCTTTCTCTGGCTCTGGGCGGAACCGCTGATCGCGCTTCAATTTCCCCGCTTCGATCCTGAGCAGAAAACGCTCGCGGTGCGGCTCACGCGCATCGTATTGCCCGCGCAGATCTGCTTCGTCGCGGGCGGCGTGATCCGGGCGGTCCTGATGGCCCGCGACCGGTTCCTGACCCAGGCGCTCGCGCCGCTCTTGTACAACCTCGGCATCATCGCAGGGGGGCTCCTCCTCGGCGCGCGCCTCGGCGCCGAGGGATTCGCGTGGGGCGCGCTGGCCGGCGCGGTCGTGGGGCAGGTGGGCCTCGCGGTGGTCGACGTGCGCACCGGCGGGCTGCGGTTGCGCTGGCGGGTGGCGCCGCTCGATCGGCGCTTCCTCGCCTATCTCGGGGTGGCCGCGCCGCTCCTGCTCGGGCTCTCGCTCGCCACGGTCGACGAGTGGTACGACCGTTGGTTCGGCGGGCTACAGGCCGCCGGGACCATCTCCTACCTCGCCTACGCGCGGCAGCTCATGCTCGTCCCGGTGGCCGTCGTGGGCCAGGCCATCGCCACCGCCGCCCTCCCGACCTTCGCGCAGCTCGCCAGCGCGGGCCGCCCCGAGGAGCTCGGGCGCACGGTCGAGGCGACGCTGCGCGCGGCGCTCGGCCTGGCGGTCGTGTCCGCGGCCGCGCTCGCGGTGCTGGCGGAGCCGTTGGTGGCGCTCGTCTACGAGCGCGGCCGCTTCGCGGGAGCCGACACAGTCGCGGTAGCGCGCATTCTCGGGGTCTTCGCCTGGGCCGTGCCGGCCTGGGTGGCCCAGCAGATCGCCGCTCGCTCCTTCTACGCGCGCGGCGATACCTGGCGCCCGATGATCCTCGGGACCGTGGTGGCCGCCGCCGCCGTGCCGCTCTACCTCGCGCTGGGGCCGCGGTACGGCGCCTCGGGCCTCGCCGCCGCGGGCGCCCTCGGCATGAGCGCGAACGCCCTGGCGACGCTGCTCCTCGGCCGGCGCCTGCACGGGGCTCCGCGTCTCCTGCTCGTCGTCGCGGCGCTGCTGCGCTCCGGCCTGGCGGCGGGCGGGGGAGTCGCGGCGGCGCTGGCCGTGCGTTCGGCGAGCGTCCCCGGTGGTGCGCTCGGACAGCTCGCCATCGGCGGCGCCGCCTTCGCGCTCGCCGCGGGCGCTGGAATCCTGGTCTTCGGCGACGCCCCGACGCGCGGCGCGCTCCGGAGAGTCGGGGCGCGCCTGCGCCGCCTCGCGCCCTGAGCGATGCAGTCAGCGGGGCTCTGGGAGTTCGCCGTCGACCGCGGCGGGACCTTCACGGACTGCATCGCCCTCGCGCCGGACGGAGCGCTGCACACGGCGAAGATCCTCTCCTCCGACGCGGCACCCGTCGCCGCGATCCGCGCCCTGCTCGAGCGCCACGCCGGGCTCGCGCCCGGGGCGCCGCTTCCGCCGTGCCGCGTGCGGCTCGGGACCACCGTGGCCACCAACGCGCTGCTCGAGAGGCGCGGCTCCGCCGTGGCGCTCGTGGCGAACCGCGGGCTCGGCGACGTGGTGGCGATCGGGACCCAGGAGCGCCCCGACCTCTTCGCGCTCGCGATCGAGCGACCCGCGTCGCTGCACGCGCGCGTGCTCGAGGTCGCGGGCCGCGTCGGCGCGCGCGGCGAGCGGCTCGAGCCCCTCGACCCGGCCGCGGCCCGGCGCGCCCTCGAGGCCGTGCGCGCCGCGGGGATCGACTCGCTCGCGATCGCGCTGATCCACGCCCACGCGTATCCCGAGGACGAGGCGCGCCTCGCGGGCCTGGCCCGCCAGCTCGGGTTCGGGCACGTCGTGGCCGGGCACGAGATCGCGCGCGAGCTCGGGCTGCTCGCGCGCGCCGAGACGGCCTGCGTCGACGCCTATCTCACGCCGCTCCTGCGCCGCCACGTCGCCGAGCTCGCCGCGGCCCTCGCCGGCCCGCCAGCGGAGCGCGACCGCCCCGGGCAAGCGGAGCGCGCAGCGAGCCGCAGGCGAGCGGAGTCCAGTCAGGCCCGCCTCCTGCTCATGCAGTCCTCCGGCGGGCTCACCGACGCGCAGCGCTTCCGCGGACCGACGGCGCTCCTCTCCGGACCGGCCGGCGGCGCAGCCGGCGCCGGCCGGGTGGCGCGCGCGGTGGGCTGCGGGCGCGCGATCGGCTTCGACATGGGCGGGACCTCGACCGACGTCTCGCTGATCCTCGCGGGCGAGGTGGAGCGGGCCTTCGAGACGCGGGTCGGCGGCGTGCGCGTCCGGGCGCCGATGCTGCGCATCCACACGGTCGCCGCCGGCGGCGGCTCGCTCTGCCGCTTCGACGGCTTCCGGCTCACGGTCGGCCCCGAGAGCGCGGGCGCCGATCCCGGGCCGCTCTGCTACAGCCGCGCCTCGGCGCGCGAGCTCACGCTCACGGACGCGAACCTGGCCCTCGGGCGCGTCCAGCCCGACCGCTTCCCGTTCCCGCTCGAGCGCCGTCGCGCGCAGGCGGCGCTCGCCGCACTCGGCGGCGAGCTCGCGCGCGCGGGCCACGACCTCGCCGGCGACGCGCTCGCCGCCGGCCTGGTCGCGGTGGCGAACGCGAGCATGGCGCAGGCGATCGCCGAGGTCTCGGTCGCGCGCGGCGTCGACCCGCGCGGGTGCGCGCTCGTGGGCTTCGGCGGCGCCGCCGGCCAGCACGTCTGCGCGCTCGCGCGCGAGCTCGGCATCGCGACGCTGCTCCTGCACCCGCTCGCGGGCGTGCTCTCCGCGTGGGGCATCGCCGGGGCCGAGCTCGCCTGGGACGGCCAGCGCGACGCGGGGCGCATCTCCCTCGGCGCCGTGCCTCCGGCGGCGGTGCGCGAGACCTGGAGCGCGCTGGAGCGCGAGGCCCGCGCGGCCCTCGCCGCCGAGGGGGCGGCGCCGCGGGAGGTCCGCGTCGAGCGGCTCCTCGACCTCCGTTACGCGGGCAGCGAGAGCGCGCTCGCGGTCGCCGAGCCGGCGTCCGCCGACTTCGCGGCCGCCTTCGCCGCCGAGCACGCGGCGCGCTTCGGCTACACGCGCCCCGGTCGGGCGATCGAGATCGCGACGGCGCGCCTCTCGGCGCGGGCGCCCTCCCCGGGGTGGCGCGCCGCCGCCGCGGACGGCCTCGCGCCGCGCCGCGGCGGAGCGCGCGCGCCCGAGCCGCTGCGGCACGAGCCGGTCTGGTTCCCCGGCGCCGGGCGCGTGCTCGCGCCGATCCACGCGCGCGAGGCGCTACGCCCGGGCGACCGCCTGCTCGGGCCGGCCGTCGTCCTCGAGGACACGGGGACCCTCGTCCTCGACCCGGGCTTCTCGGCCGAGCTCGGGCCCGAGCAGATCCTCGTGCTGCGCGACGAATCCCGGCCGGCGCGGGCGGCCGTGGCCGACCCCGGGCGCCCCGATCCCGTGCGCCTCGAGGTCTTCGGCAACCGCTTCATGTCGATCGCGGAGCGGATGGGGGCGGTGCTGCGCAACACCTCGGTCTCGACCAATATCAAGGAGCGCCTCGACTACTCCTGCGCGGTCTTCGACGCCGCCGGGGGGCTGGTCGCGAACGCGCCGCACATCCCGGTGCACCTCGGAGCCATGTCCGAGACGGTGTGCGCCGTGCGCGACCGCTTCCCGGAGCTCGCGCCCGGCGACTGCGTCGCGACCAACGACCCGGCGGCCGGCGGCTCGCACCTCCCGGACGTGACGGTGGTGACCCCGGTCTTCGCCGGCGGGGCGGAGCCCGCCTTCTTCGTGGCGAGCCGCGGTCACCACGCGGACATCGGCGGGACGACGCCGGGCTCCATGCCCGCCGACTCGCGCAGCCTCGCCGACGAGGGCGTCCTGATCCCCCCGACGCTGCTCGTGCGCGCCGGCCGCTTCGAGGAGGAGCGGCTGCGCGCGATCCTCGTCGCCGGGCCGCATCCGGCGCGCAGCCCGGCCGACAACCTGGCCGAGCTCGAGGCGATGGTCGCGGCCAACCGGGCGGGCGAGCGGCTGCTCCACGAGCTCGTGGCCGAGCACGGGGCCCCGCTCGTGGCCACGACGATGGGCCAGCTCCAGGCCGCCGCGGCCGGCAAGGTGGCGCGCGAGATCGGGCGCCTGCCGGACGGCGTGTACGCCTTCCGCGACCGCATGGACGACGGCACGCCGGTCTGCGTGCGGCTCGAGATCGCGGGCGAGCGCATGGCGATCGACTTCGCGGGGACGGGCGGCGTCCACCCCGGGAACCTCAACGCGCCGCGCGCCGTCGTGCGCGCGGCGGTGATCTACGTGCTGCGCGCGCTCGTCTCCGAGCGGATCCCGCTCAACGGCGGCTGCCTCGACCCGGTCGAGCTCCGCATCCCGCCGGGCTCGCTCCTCGACCCGCCGCCGGGGGCGGCCGTGGTCGGCGGAAACGTCGAGACCTCGCAGCGCCTGGTCGACGTGCTCCTCGGCGCGCTCGGCAAGGCCGCGGCCAGCCAGGGCACCATGAACAACGTGGCCTTCGGCGACGCGAGCTTCGGCTACTACGAGACGATCGGCGGGGGCGCGGGCGCGGGCCCCGGCTTCGCGGGCGCGTCGGGCGTGCACGTGCACATGACCAACACGAGGATCACCGACGCCGAGGTGCTCGAGACGCGCCATCCGGTGCGCCTGCTCGAATTCCGGCTGCGGCGCGGCTCGGGCGGCGCCGGGCGCTGGCGCGGCGGCGACGGGCTCGTGCGCCGCTACGAGTTCCTGGCCCCCGTCGAGCTCTCGATCCTCTCCGAGCGGCGGGCGGTCGCGCCCTTCGGCCTCGCCGGCGGCCTGCCCGGCGCGCCGGGACGCAACGCCGTCGAGCGACGCGACGGGCGCGTGCTCGAGCTCGGCGGGCGTGCGCGGCTCTCGCTCGAGCCCGGGGACCGCCTGCGCATCGAGACGCCCGGCGGCGGCGGCTTCGGCGCGCCCGAGGCGAGCCCCGGGGCCGACGGCGGGGTTGCCACCGACCCCCCCACGCCGTAGGTTGCCGACGGGGGCGCGTAGCTCAACTGGCAGAGCAAGGGACTCTTAATCCCTAGGTTGAAGGTTCGATTCCTTCCGCGCTCACCACTTCCCGCCTGGCGAAACGAGGCGCATTCTCGCGAGGTTGCGCGGGTCGCCAGCGGCCAGACCCGAGTGGCGCGTGCCTGCGGCACAGCGGGTGTGCCGAATTCTGTCACAGGTCCAACTGTCGGTGAGCGGACGTGGAGTCGGCGAACTGCTTCCTTGCGGTTCCGGCTTGGATCCTAGAGATCTCTCAGAATCTCCCGCTTCTTCTTCTCGTATTCCTCGCCTGTGATGACCCCATCTTTGCGGAGCTGACCTAGACGCCGCAAGCGCGCCACTGCTGGGCGGGCGACACCAGTCTCTTGGCGCGCATCGGTCGCACCCGATACAGCGGGAGCGCCGGCAGGAACGTCACCCCAGCTGAGCGGATCGAACGCCCCCTGCTCTGCAAGCTGATCGTAGAGATGGTCGGCCAGTCGCTCGTAGGTCCGCATCG
>CAZUYC010000101.1:0-15424 GCA_964624475.1 uncultured Spirochaetales bacterium
GACGCAGAAGACGGTGGTGACGGGCGTGGAGATGTTCCGGAAGATCCTGGACGAGGGACAGGCGGGGGACAACGTGGGCTGCCTGTTGCGGGGGACGGGCAAGGACGACGTGGAGCGGGGTCAGGTGCTGGCGAAGCCCGGGACGATCACGCCGCACACGAAGTTCAAGGCGCAGGCGTACATCCTGACGAAGGAGGAGGGCGGGCGTCACACGCCGTTCTTCGACGGGTATCGGCCGCAGTTCTACTTCCGGACGACGGACGTGACGGGGGTGGCGAAGCTGCCGACGGGGACGGAGATGGTGATGCCGGGGGACAACGTGGAGATGACAGTGGAGCTGATCATGCCGATCGCGATGGACAAGGAGCTGCGCTTCGCGATTCGCGAGGGTGGCCGCACCGTCGGGGCCGGCGTCGTCTCCGAGATCCTGGAGTAGTCGGATTCGTAGGCGCGTAGCACAACGGGCAGTGCACCGGTCTCCAAAACCGGGGGTTGGGGGTTCGAGTCCCTCCGCGCCTGCCAGACATGGAGACGGTGGCGAGCTCGATGCAGTGGAATCCGGTGGTCTGGATCGGCCAGTCGCGCCAGTTCCTGATGGAGGTGCGCACCGAATACCGCAAGATCACGTGGCCCACCCAGAAGGAGGTGATGGCGGGCACCGTGGGCGTGCTGGTGATCGTCGCCGTCATCACGATGGTGTTGAGCGTCATCGACCTCGTCCTCGGGCAGGCGCTGCGCTGGGTCCTGCCCTGACGATGCGGTCCGTCTGAGCACGGGACGGGGGCCATGATCAAGCAGTGGTACATCATCCACACGTACTCGGGGCACGAGGCCAAGGCGATGAAGGCCCTGCTCGAGCGCGCCAAGTCCGCGGGGATGGAGGACCGGTTCGACGAGGTGCTGATTCCCGAGGAGACCGTCGTCGAGGTCGTGAAGGGCGAGAAGCGGACCTCCAAGCGGAAGTACTTCCCCGGGTACATCCTGGTGCGGATGGAGCTCACGGACGACACGTGGCACATCGTCCGGGGGACTCCGAAGATCACGGGCTTCGTGGGCGGGGACAAGAAGCCGCCGCCGATCTCCGACGCGGAGGTCGCGCGGATGACGCAGCAGATCAAGGAGGGGGCCAGCAAGCCCAAGCCGAAGATCATGTTCGAGGAGGGCGAGAACGTCCGGGTCGTGAACGGTCCGTTCGCCAACTTCTCGGGCTTCGTCGACGAGATCATGCCGGAGAAGGAGAAGCTGCGGGTGATGGTGCAGGTCTTCGGGCGCGCGACGCCCGTGGTCCTCGACTACACGAACGTGGAGAAAGCGTAGGAGCCGCTCTTGGCGAAGAAGGTCGTGGCCGTGGTCAAGCTCCAGTGCCCCGCCGGGCAGGCGAATCCCTCGCCCCCGGTCGGCCCGGCGCTCGGCCAGCACGGCGTCAACATCATGGAGTTCTGCAAGGCGTTCAACGCGCGCACGCAGGACAAGCAGGGCCTGATCATCCCGGCCGTGATCACGGTCTTCGCCGACCGCTCCTTCACCTTCGAGCTGCGCACGCCGCCGGCGTCCGTGCTGCTCAAGCGGGCGGCCAAGATCGCCAAGGGCTCGGGAGACCCGTTCCGCGAGAAGGTCGGGAAGGTGACGCGGGCGCAGGTGCGGGAGATCGCCGAGCTGAAGCTCCCCGACCTGAACGCGCACGACGTGGGCAGCGCGATGCGCATCATCGAAGGCACGGCCCGTTCGATGGGCCTCGACGTGGAGGGCTAGAGTCGGTGGCGACGAGCAAGCGCTATGAGGCGGCATCGGCTCGGGTCGACCGGACGAAGGCCTATGGGATCGCGGAGGCCGTCGCGCTCCTGAAGGATCTGCCGGGCGCGAAATTCGACGAGACCGTGGACGTCGCGATCAACCTCGGCGTCGACCCGCGCCAGGCGGACCAGATGGTGCGCGGCGCGATCGTCCTGCCCCACGGACTCGGCAAGTCGGCTCGCGTCCTGGTCTTCGCGAAGGGCGAGAAGGAGCACGAGGCGCGCAGCGCCGGCGCGGACTTCGTCGGCGGCGAGGACCTCGCCCAGAAGATCCAGAACGAGAACTGGCTCGACTTCGACCGGGTCATCGCCACCCCTGACATGATGGGCGTGGTGGGTCGCCTCGGCCGCATCCTCGGGCCGCGCGGCATCATGCCGAACCCCAAGCTCGGCACCGTCACGATGGACGTGGCCAACGCCGTCCGCGAACAGAAGGCCGGCAAGGTGGAGTACCGCGTCGACAAGACGGGGATCATCCACGTCCCGGTGGGCAAGCGCTCGTTCTCGGCGGAGCAGCTCGTCGCGAATGCGTCGGTGCTGATCGACGTGGTCATGCGCGCGAAGCCGTCGTCGAGCAAGGGCGCCTACGTGAAGCGGATCACCCTCTCGTCCACGATGGGCCCGGGGATCCGGATCGACCCGGCCAGCGTCGCCACGGCGGCATAGGGAGCCCTGCCTTGCTCACGCGAGCCCAGAAGCAGGAGAAGGTCGCCGAGCTCCACGAGAAGCTCGGTCGCGCGACGTCCGTCTATCTGGCCGACTACCGCGGCGTGAGCGTGGCGGCCGTGAACCGGCTGCGCAGCCGCATCCGGCGCGAGGGCAACGGCGCCTTCGAGTACGAGGTGGTGAAGAACACGCTCCTCGAGCGCGCCGCCGCGGACACCGAGGCCGCCGCCCTCGTGGGGGATCTGCAGGGTCCCACCGTGATCGCGATCTCGTTCGGCGATCCGGTCGGCCTCGCCAGGATCCTCGTCGACTTCGCCAAGGACGCCCCGGTCTTCCAGCTCAAGGCCGGCGTGCTCGCCGGGCGCAAGCTCGGGCGCTCCGAGATCGGCCAGCTCGCGACGCTGCCGCCGCTCGAGACGATCCGCGCCCGCCTCCTCGGCCTGATCCAGGCGCCGGCGACGCAGCTCGCCCGCCTGGTCTGCGAGCCCGGCGCGAAGCTCGCCCGGGCGCTCGCCGCCCGCGGGCGGCAATCGGGTGACGACCCCGGCGGATCCCCGCCGCGATCAATGGAAGGACCGGAACCACCATGGCTGACCTGAACGCGATCGCAACCCAGCTCTCGAGCCTCACGATCATCGAGGCCGCGGACCTCGCCAAGCTGCTCGAGGAGCGGTGGGGCGTCTCGGCCGCCGCACCCGTCGCGGTGGCCGCGGCGGGCGGCGCCGCCCCCGCGGCGGCCGTCGTCGAGGAGCAGGACGAGTTCACCGTGATTCTCGTCTCCGCGGGCGACAAGAAGATCCAGGTGATCAAGGAGGTCCGCGCGATCACCAGCCTCGGGCTCAAGGAAGCCAAGGACCTCGTCGAGGGCGCGCCCAAGCCCGTCAAGGAGGGCGTCTCCAAGGACGAGGCCAAGAAGATCAAGGAGAAGATCGAGGCGGCCGGCGGTCAGGTGGACGTGAAGTAGGCGAGTCGCCGCGGCGCGCGCGGGGGTCCCCGAGCGCGCAGGTTCCTCCACCGAGCTCCAGGAGGCCGAGATCGCACCGTGAACGCCAACATCGCTCCCGAGAACGTGCTGCGCATCCGCAAGGACTTCTCGAAGATCCCCTCGATCCTCGAGATCCCCAA
This sequence comes from uncultured Spirochaetales bacterium, assembly GCA_964624475.1. GTDB lineage: Bacteria > Myxococcota_A > UBA9160 > UBA9160 > SMWR01 > CAZUYC01. The sequence goes on from CAZUYC010000101.1 coordinate 3,585, forward strand.
CCTGATCGAGATCCAGAAGCAGACCTTCGACCGCTTCCTGCAGGCCTCGGTCGAGGCCGAGAAGCGCGAGAACCTGGGTCTCCAGGCGGTGTTCAACTCCGTCTTTCCGATCAAGGACTTCAACGACTCGGCGTCCCTCGAATTCGTAGGCTTCACGCTCGAGGAGCCGAAGTACGACGTCCAGGAGTGCCTCCAGCGGGGGATGACCTACGCCGCCCCGTTCAAGGTGACGATCCGCCTCGTCGCCTGGGACGACACCGAGGGGTCGCAGGCGATCCGGGACGTGAAGGAGCAGGAGGTCTACTTCGGGGAAATCCCGATCATGACCGAGAACGGCACCTTCATCATCAACGGCACCGAGCGGGTCATCGTCTCCCAGCTGCACCGCTCGCCCGGGATCTTCTTCGACACGACCGCCTCGGCGGCCGTCAGCAGCGCCGGCAAGAGCCTCTACTCGTGCCGCATCATCCCCTACCGCGGTTCCTGGCTCGACCTCGAGTTCGACCACAAGGACCTGCTCTACGCCCGGATCGACCGCCGCCGGAAGCTCTACGGCACGGTCCTGCTCAAGGCCCTCGGCTACACGCCGGAGCAGCTGCTCGCGGAGTTCTACCAGCCCGAGACGATCCGTATGGACTCCAAGCGGATCGTGAAGCGGGTCGTCCCCGAGCTCCTCGTCGGTCAGCGCTGCACGCGCGAGGTGAAGGACGACGCCGGGCACGTGCTCGTGCGCAAGGACCGCAAGTTCACCTCGGCCGCCGTGCGCCGCCTCCAGGAGTCGGGGGTCGAGTGGATCCAGATCGGGATCGAGGACCTGATCCGCAGCGACGCGGTCAAGCGCGTGGCGCCGATCGACATCGTCGACGAGACCACCGGCGAGGTGATCATCGAGTGCAACGAGGATCTGACGCAGGCCCACCTCGACGAGCTCCGCAACCGGGGCATCGAGGAGTTCCCGATGCTCTATCTCGACCCGCTCACCAGCGGCACGTCGATGCGCGACACGCTCCTCGCGGACGGCAAGACGCAGACCCGTGAAGACGCGATCATCGAGATCTACCGGCGCCTGCGGCCGGGCGATCCGCCCACGATCGACACCGCGACCAATCTATTCCGCAACCTCTTCTTCAACCCCGAGCGTTACGACCTCTCGCGCGTGGGTCGCCTCAAGCTGGACCACAAGCTCGGCTTCGACCCGGACCAGATCGCCGAGGCTCCGCCGGCCACCGCGGGCGGGTCGCTCCGACAGGTCGTCCTGCGCGACCTCACCACCCTGCGGCCCGAAGACATCCTGCGGGCCTTCAGGTACCTCGTCGATCTCAAGAATGGCTCCGACCCCAACGCGCGGATCGACGACATCGATCACCTCGGCAACCGGCGCGTGCGCGTCGTCGGCGAGCTGCTGGAGAACCAGTACCGGATCGGACTCGTGCGCATGGAACGCGCGATCAAGGAGCGCATGTCGCTCCAGGAGATCGAGACGCTGATGCCGCACGACCTGATCAACTCGAAACCGGTCTCGGCGGTGGTGAAGGAGTTCTTCGGCTCCAGCCAGCTCTCGCAGTTCATGGACCAGACGAACCCGCTCTCGGCCGTGACGCACAAGCGGCGCCTCTCGGCGCTCGGGCCGGGCGGCCTCACGCGCGAGCGCGCGGGCTTCGAGGTCCGCGACGTGCACCCGACACACTACGGCCGCATCTGCCCGATCGAGACCCCCGAGGGGCCGAACATCGGACTGATCGCCTCGCTCTCGACCTACGCCCGGGTCAACGACCTCGGCTTCATCGAGACGCCCTACCGCCTGGTCTCGGAGGGGCGCGTGCTCGACGAGGTCAAGTACCTCTCGGCGCTCGATGAGGAGCGTCTGGCGATCGCGCAGGCCAACGCGCCGCTGGATGCCGAGGGTCGCTTCCGGAACGAGGCCGTGCAGTCGCGCAAGGGCGGCGAGTTCGTCGTGGTCCCGCCCTCGGAAGTCCAGATGATGGACGTGTCCCCGAACCAGCTGGTCTCGGTCGCCGCGTCGCTCATCCCGTTCCTCGAGAACGACGACGCCAACCGCGCGCTGATGGGCTCGAACATGCAGCGCCAGGCCGTCCCGCTCCTGCGCACCGAGGCGCCGTTGATCGGAACGGGGCTCGAGTCCGTCGTGGCCAGAGACTCCGGCGTGACGGTGGTGGCGAAGCGGGACGGGGTCGTGGAGTCCGTCGACGCCTCGCGCCTCGTGATCAATCCCGACGACGACGAGGGCGCGGGCTCGAACGTCGACATCATCAACCTGATCAAGTACCAGCGCTCGAACCAGAGTACGTGCATCAACCAGAAGCCGATCGTGCGCCGCGGCGAGCGCGTGCGCAGGGGCCAGGTGATCGCGGACGGCCCCGCGACGGACCGCGGCGAGCTCGCGCTCGGGCGAAACGTGGTCGTCGCGTTCATGCCCTGGGGCGGGTACAACTTCGAGGACTCGATCCTGATCTCGGAGCGCGTGGTGAAGGACGACTCCTACACCTCGATCCACATCGAGGAATTCGAGTGCGTCGCCCGCGACACCAAGCTCGGCAAGGAGGAGATCACGCGCGACATCCCGAACGTCGGCGAGGACGCGCTGCGCGACCTCGACGAGTCCGGGATCGTCCGGATCGGCGCCGAGGTAGGCCCCGACGACGTCCTGGTCGGCAAGATCACCCCGAAGGGCGAGACGCAGCTCTCGCCGGAGGAGCGGCTGCTCCGCGCCATCTTCGGCGAGAAGGCGGGCGACGTGCGCGACACGTCGCTGCGCGTGCCGCCGGGAGTCGGCGGGACCGTGATCGGCGCGCAGGTCTTCTCGCGCCGGGGCGTCCAGAAGGACGACCGCGCGCAGGCGCTGGAGGAGCTGGAGATCGAGCGGCTGCGCAAGGACCAGGAGGACGAGATCCGCATCATCCGCAGCAGCGCGATGCGCAAGGTGCGGGAACTCTTCGACGGGAAGCGGGCGGCGAACCGCATCGCCGACGAGCGCAAGGGCACGGAGTGGCTGCGCACGGGCGACACGATCAGCGAGGCCGTCCTCGACCAGATCCCGCAGCGGCGCTGGAAGGACGTGCAGGTGCAGGACGCGCGCGTGCAGGAGCAGGTCGATCGCGTCTTCCAGAGCGTCGACGAGCGGGCGGGCGTGATCAAGACGGTCTTCGACGAGAAGATCGCGAGGCTGCGCAAGGGAGACGAGCTCCCGCCGGGCGTCTTCAAGATGGTGAAGGTCTACCTCGCCATCCGGCGCAAGCTCTCGGTCGGCGACAAGATGGCGGGTCGACACGGCAACAAGGGCGTGATCTCGCGGATCCTGCCGGAGGAGGACATGCCGTACCTGGCGGACGGCACGCCGGTGGACATCGTGCTGAACCCGCTCGGCGTCCCCTCGCGCATGAACGTGGGGCAGATCCTCGAGACCCACCTCGGCTGGGCGGCGCGTGGGCTCGGCAGCGCGGTGGAGGCGCTGCTGGCCGAGGCGCGCGATCCCGAGCGGCTGCGCGCGGCGCTCAAGCAGATCTACTCCGACGCGCGCGTGGCGAAGGCGCTCGACGAGGCGTCGCCGGAGGCGCTGCAGAGACTCGCGCACAACGCGCGCGGCGGCGTGCACATGGCGACGGCCGTCTTCGACGGAGCCAAGGAGGAGGAGATCCGCGGCGAGCTGCGCCGGGCCGGGCTGCCCGAGAACGGCAAGACGATCCTCTTCGACGGCCGGACGGGCGAGCCCTTCGACACCGAGGTGACGGTGGGCGTGCTGTACATGATGAAGCTCCACCACCTCGCCGACGACAAGATCCACGCGCGCAGCATCGGCCCCTACAGCCTGGTCACCCAGCAGCCGCTCGGCGGCAAGGCGCAGTTCGGGGGGCAGCGGCTGGGCGAGATGGAGGTCTGGGCGCTCGAGGCCTACGGGGCCGCGTTCGCGCTCCAGGAGTTCCTGACGGTCAAGTCGGACGACGTGACGGGCCGCACGCGGATCTACGAGTCGATCGTGCGCGGCGAGTGCTCGCTCGAGCCGGGGCTGCCCGAGAGCTTCAACGTGCTGGTCAAGGAGCTCCAGGCGCTCGGGCTCGACGTCGAGCTCGTCGAAGACAAGAACTGAGGGAGGAGAGTCTGCCTTGCGCGACCTCTACAACCTGTTCGAGAAGCCCAAGGATCCGCTCGCTTTCAACGCGCTGCGGATCTCGATCGCCTCGCCCGAGAAGATCCGCGAGTGGTCCTACGGCGAGGTCAAGAAGCCCGAGACGATCAACTACCGCACCTTCAAGCCGGAACGCGACGGCCTCTTCTGCGCCAAGATCTTCGGACCGGTCAAGGACTACGAGTGCAACTGCGGCAAGTACAAGCGCATGAAGCACCGCGGCGTCGTCTGCGAGAAGTGCGGCGTCGAGGTGATCCAGAGCAAGGTCCGCCGCGAGCGCCTCGGGCACATCACGCTGGCCACGCCGGTGGCGCACATCTGGTTCCTGAAGTCGCTCCCGTCGCGCATCGGAAACATCCTCGAGATCTCGCTGCGCGATCTCGAGAAGATCCTGTACTTCGAAGCGCACGTCGTGCTCGACCCGAAGGAGTCGGGGCTCGCCGCGGGGGATCTGCTGAGCGAGGACGAGCTCCACGAGGCGCGCCAGCAGCACGGCGCCGGCGGCTTCGAGGTGGGGATCGGGGCGGCGGCGATCCGCCGCATGCTCCAGCAGCTGAAAGTCGAGGAGGAGTGCACCCGGCTGCGCCAGGAGATGCGCGATGCCAACAGCGAGGCGAAGCGCAAGAAGGTCTCCAAGCGGCTCAAGGTCCTCGATGCGTTCCGCGAGTCGGGCAACAATCCCGAGCACATGATCCTCGAGGTGATCCCGGTGATTCCGCCGGACCTGCGGCCGCTGGTGCCGCTCGACGGCGGCCGCTTCGCCACGAGCGACCTGAACGACCTCTACCGGCGCGTCATCAACCGGAACAACCGGCTGAAGCGGCTTCAGGAGCTGAATGCGCCCGAGGTGATCATCCGCAACGAGATGCGGATGCTCCAGGAGGCCGTCGACGCGCTCTTCGACAACGGGCGGCGCGGCCGCGTGATCACGGGCCCCTCCAAGCGGCCCTTGAAGTCGCTCTCCGACATGCTGAAGGGCAAGACCGGCCGCTTCCGGCAGAACCTTCTCGGCAAGCGCGTCGACTACTCCGGCCGTTCGGTGATCGTGATCGGCCCGGAGCTGCGCCTGCACCAGTGTGGGCTTCCGAACCGGATGGCCGTGGAGCTCTTCAAGCCGTTCATCTACTCGAAGCTCGAGCAGCGCGGCTACGTGACCACCATCAAGGCCGCGAAGAAGATGGTGGAGAAGGAGCACCCGGAGGTCTGGGACATCCTCGCCGAGGTGATCCAGGAGCACCCGGTCATGCTGAACCGGGCGCCGACGCTCCACCGGCTCGGCATCCAGGCCTTCGAGCCGATGCTGATCGACGGCAAGGCGATCCAGCTGCATCCCCTCGTCTGCGCCGCGTTCAACGCGGACTTCGCCGGCGATCAGATGGCGGTCCACGTCCCGCTTTCCGTCGAGGCGCAGATCGAGGCGCGCGTGCTCATGATGTCGACGAACAACATCCTGAGCCCCGCGACCGGCCGACCCATCATCGGGCCCAGCCAGGACATCGTCCTCGGCTGCTACTACCTGACTCGCGAACAGCCCGGAGCGCGCGGCGAGGGCATGCGCTTCGCCAGCCCCGAGGAGGTGCGGGTCGCCTTCGACGCGGGCGAGGCCGATCTGCACGCCTCGATCAAGGTGCGGCTGGACGGGAAGCTCGTGGAGACCGCCGTCGGCCGCATCCTGCTGCGCGAGATCGTTCCCGACGAGATTCCCTTCGCCGTGATCAACCGGGTCATGGACAAGAAGGCGCTCGGCGAGCTGATCGACCAGGCCTATCGACGCCTCGGCAACAAGGCGACGGTGATCCTGGCCGACCGGCTGCGCACCCTGGGCTACCAATACGCCACGCGCGCGGGCATCTCGATCTGCGTCGACGACATGCAGATCCCGCCCGACAAGGAGCGGTTCATCGCCGAGGCGAACGGCGAGGTCCAGGAGATCGAGCAGCAATACCAGGAGGGCCTGATCACCGACGGCGAGCGCTACAACAAGGTGATCGACATCTGGGCGAACTGCACGGAGCGGGTCGCCGAGCAGATGCTCGCGCGCCTGCAAACGGACGTCGTGACCGACGAGCGCGGCCAGGAACGCCACGTGCCGAGCTTCAACCCGATCTACATGATGGCCGACTCCGGCGCGCGCGGCTCCAACCAGCAGATGCGTCAGCTCTCGGGCATGCGCGGGCTGATGGCGAAGCCGTCCGGCGAGATCATCGAGACGCCGATCACCTCGAATTTCCGCGAGGGACTCTCGGTGCTCCAGTACTTCATCTCGACCCACGGCGCGCGCAAGGGCCTCGCCGACACGGCGCTCAAGACCGCGAACTCGGGGTACCTGACGCGCCGGCTCGTCGACGTGTCGCAGGACGTGATCATTCGCGAGATCGACTGCGGAACGACGGACGGCATCGAGATCGGGCCGCTCGTGGAGGGCGGCGAGATCATCGAGCCGATCGGAGAGCGAATCCTCGGCCGGGTGGCGCTCCTCGACGTCCGCGACCCGATCACCGACGAGGTCCTGGTCCACGCGAACGAGGAGATCGACGAGGACAAGGTGCGGGTGGTCGAGAACGCCGGGCTCGAGAAGGTGATGATCCGCTCGGTGCTGACCTGCGAGGTGGTGCACGGCGTGTGCTGCCGCTGCTACGGGCGCGACCTGGCACGCGGCACGCTCGTGAATCTCGGCGAGGCGGTCGGCGTGATCGCCGCCCAGTCGATCGGCGAGCCGGGGACGCAGCTCACGATGCGCACCTTCCACATCGGCGGTACGGCGACGCGGCGCGTCGAGCAGTCTCACGTGGAGGCCGCGAGCGAGGGCGAGGTGCGCTTCAGCGCCAACCTGCGCACCGTCCCGGACCGTCAGGGACGGCAGATCGCGATGACCCGCAACACCGAGCTCGGCGTCTTCGACGCGAGCGGCCGGGAGCGGGAGAGGCACCCGGTCGTGTACGGCGCCCACGTGAAGGTGCGGGACGGACAATCGGTGAAGCCCGGCGAGATGCTCCTCGAGTGGGATCCGTTTGCGAACCCGATCCTCTCGGAGGTTTCGGGCACGGTGAAGTTCGGGGACATCGTCGAGGGCGCGACGATGCGCGAGCAGGTCGACGAGTTCACCGGGCTGTCCTCGCGCGTGATCGTCGAGTCGAAGGACCCGGAGCTCCGGCCGCGGATCTCGATCAAGGAAGCGGCGGGCAACACGCTCTACCGGGCGCTCCTGCCGGTGGGCGCGAACCTCGCCGTCACCGAGGGCCAGGAGGTGGCCGCGGGAGACGTGCTGGCGAAGATGGCGCGCGAGACGACCAAGACGAAGGACATCACCGGCGGCCTCCCGCGCGTGGCGGAGCTCTTCGAGGCGCGCAAGCCCAAGGATTACGCCATCGTGAGCGAGATCGACGGGAACGTCTCCTTCGGGGCCGACTCGCGCGGCAAGCGCCGCGTGATCGTGACGCCGGACGTCGCGGATGCCGAGCCGAAGGAGTACCTGATCCCGAAGGGCAAACACGTGAGCGTCCACGAGGGCGATCGCGTGCGCGCGGGCGAGGCGCTGATGGACGGCTCCTCCAACCCGCACGACATCCTGCGCATCAAGGGCGAGAAGGACCTCGCGAAGTACCTCGTCGACGAGGTCCAGGAGGTCTACCGACTCCAGGGTGTGCGCATCAACGACAAGCACATCGAGACGATCGTCCGCCAGATGCTGCGGCGCGTGCGGGTCAAGGAGGTGGGCGACACGGACTTCCTGGTCGGCGAGCACGTCGAGCGCAACCTCTTCGAGGAGGCCAACCGCCGCATGCTCGAGGAGGGCCGCCAACCGGCGCTGGCCGAGGCGCTCCTGCTCGGGATCACCAAGGCTTCTCTCTCCACGGACTCGTTCATCTCGGCGGCCTCCTTCCAGGAGACCACCAAGGTGCTGACCGAGGCGGCGATGTGGGGCAAGGTCGACCACCTGCGCGGGCTCAAGGAGAACGTGATCATGGGGCGGCTCATCCCCGCCGGGACGGGCATGGCGCGCTACCAGAAGATCGGGATCCAGATCGAAGCCGGCGATGCCGCGCCGACGCCCGTGGTCTCGGAGTCGGCCCGGGTCACGGGCTCCGCGGGCTACGCCCCCGCGGCCGGCGAAAACCTGGTGGCCGCTCCTGCGCAGCCCTCGGATCCCATGGAGAGCTGACGGCAAGGCTGCACCAAGGCGAAGCGGGGTCGCGGCCGGCGGTGTCCCCGAGGGGGAATCCGCGAGAGCCCGTCCGCGCTCGGCGCGAGCGCCCGCCCGCAGGTTGACAGGGGTCCGAAGCTCGCTAAGATGCGACGGTTTTAGTTTTTGGCCGACCGCTCTCCTGCGGTCCGCTCCTGGCCACTCGCACGAGGCCATGCGAAGGGGGATCCCGAGGTTCCGCCTCCGGTCCCTTCGGCGCCTCGGCGGGGGTACGGGGATTGGTGTCTTTGGCTGTCCTCGACTGTCATCGAGGACGGGGGCCGGGTTTGCCGACGACCGAGCAATTGATCCGCAATGGCCGCAGGCCCGAGCGCAAGCGCTCGGCGTCGCCGGACCTGATGCGATCGCCGCAGCGCCGCGGGGTGTGCCTGCGCGTGTTCACCGCGACGCCGAAGAAGCCCAACTCGGCGCTGCGCAAGGTGGCCCGCGTGCGCCTCACGAACGGCCGCGAGGTCAACGCGTACATCCCCGGCGAAGGGCACAACCTGCAGGAGCACTCCGTCGTGTTGGTGCGCGGCGGCCGCGTCAAGGATCTGCCGGGCGTCCGCTATCACATCGTGCGCGGGACGCTCGACACGCAGGGTGTGACCGCCCGCCATAAGGGGCGGTCGAAGTACGGAGCGAAGCGGCCGAAGTAGCGAAGGGTTCGCGCGGCCGGCCGGGCGTCGGGTGGCGCCCCGCCGGCCGCGCGCGTCTGAATGCGGGGGGCGCCGGCCCCGCCGGGCCCCGGGAGCGGCGACGTGCCTCGACGACGTGAGGTTCCGAAGCGGATCGTCGAGCCGGATCCGAAGTACAAGGACCGGCTCGTCGGCCGCTTCACCAGCATCATCATGCGCGACGGGAAGAAGAGCACCGCGGAGCAGATCGTCTACGGCTCGTTCCGCATCATCGAGAGCAAGACGCGAAACGACCCGCTGGCGATGTTCCGCCGCGCGCTCGAGAACATTCGCCCCCGCGTGGAGGTCAAGTCGCGCCGGGTGGGCGGCGCCACCTACCAGGTGCCGATCGAGGTTCGCCCGGAGCGGGCGACGTCGCTGGCGATGCGCTGGCTCGCCGGCTACGCGCGGGCACGCGCCGGCAAGAGCACCCGCGAGAAGCTCGCAGACGAGATCATCGACGCCGCGAACGAGCGCGGCGAAGCCGTGAAGAAGCGCGAGGATACGCACCGGATGGCGGAGGCCAACAAGGCGTTCTCGCACTACCGCTGGTAACCGGAGGCCGGCCGAGGAAGCTGAGATGTCTCGGACGGAGCCGCTCGAGCGAACGCGCAACATCGGCATCATGGCGCACATCGATGCCGGGAAGACGACCACGACCGAGCGGATCCTGTACTACACCAAGGTCACCTACAAGATGGGGGAGGTGCACGACGGCGCTGCGACGATGGATTGGATGCAGCAGGAGCAGGAGCGCGGCATCACGATCACCTCTGCCGCGACGACCTGCTACTGGAAGGACCATCGCATCAACATCATCGACACGCCCGGGCACGTGGACTTCACCATCGAGGTCGAGCGCTCGCTTCGCGTGCTCGACGGAGCGATTGCCGTGTTCTGTGGCGTGGCGGGCGTGGAGCCGCAGTCCGAGACGGTATGGCGGCAGGCGGACAAGTACCGCGTGCCCCGGATCGCGTTCGTCAACAAGCTCGACCGGGTGGGCGCGGACTTCGAGCGCGTGGTCGGGATGATCCACGACCGGCTCGGAGCCAGGGCCGTGCCCCTCCAGGTCCCGATCGGCTCCGAGGACCGCTTCGTCGGCGTCGTGGACCTTCTCGGGGAGCGCGCGATCTACTGGGACGAGGAGAGCCTGGGCGAGCGCTTCGAGGAGCGCGACGTCCCGGAGGAGCTTCGCGAGGCCGTGCTCGCGGCGCGCGAGCGGGTCGTCGAGGCCGTGGCCGATTTCGACGAGGCGGTGGCGCAGCGCTACCTCGGCGACGAGCCGATTCCGCCCGACATGCTGCGCAAGGCGCTGCGGCAGGCCACGATCGACCTGCGCGTCGTTCCCGTCCTCTGCGGCGCCGCCTTCCGCAACAAGGGAGTGCAGCCGCTCCTCGACGCCGTGCTCGACTACCTGCCGTCGCCGCTCGACGTCCCGCCCGTGGAGGGGCGCCACCCGGAGACCGGCGAGCAGGTGCGGCGCAAGGCCGACGACAACGAGCCCTTCTCGGCGCTCGTCTTCAAGCTGATGAGCGACCCCCACGTGGGTCACCTGACCTACGTTCGCGTGTACTCGGGCCGTGCCGGCACCGGCGACCACGTGCTGAACGCGACGCGGGGGCGCAAGCAGCGCATCGGACGCCTGCTCCAGATGCACGCCAACAAGCGCCGCGAGATCGAGGAGGTGCGCACCGGAGAGATCGCCACCGTGGTGGGGCTCAAGTCCGTGAGGACGGGGGAGACCCTCTGCGACCCCAAGCACCCGATCGCGCTCGAATCGCTCCACTTCCCCGACCCCGTGATCTCGATCGCCATCGAGCCCCGGACCAAGGCCGACATGGACCGTCTCGGCCAGACGCTCGAGCGCCTCGCGCACGAGGACCCGTCCTTCCGGGTCTCGGTCGACGCCGAGACCGGCCAGACCATCCTCTCGGGCATGGGAGAGCTCCACCTCGAGATCATCACCGATCGCCTGCTCCGGGAGTTCAACGTCCAGGCCAACGTCGGTCGCCCGCAGGTCGCGTACAAGGAGACGATCACGCAGGTGGTCGCCGTCGAGGGCCGCTACATCAAGCAGACGGGCGGCGCGGGCGACTACGCCGTGGTCCGGCTCGAGGTGGCGCCGGGCGAGCAGGGCGCGGGCTTCTCGTTCGAGAACGCCGTCCGGGGCGGCGCCATCCCGACCCAGTACATCCCCGCCGCCCGGGCCGGTTGCGAGGAGGCGGCGCAGAGCGGCGTCCTCGCCGGTTATCCCGTCGTCGATCTCCGCGTGCGGCTGCTCGACGGCCAGTATCACGAGGTCGACTCCTCGGAGCGCTCCTTCAAGATCGCGGCGTCGATGGCCGTGCGCGACGGCCTGCGCAAGGCCGGCCCGGTGCTGCTCGAGCCGATCATGAGCGTCGAAGCCGTGACGCCGGAGGAGTTCGTGGGCAGCGTGCAGGGCGACCTCGCCAGCCGGCGCGGGGACATCACGGGGCTCGAGAGCCGCGGCAACGCGAGGGCGATCCTGGCGAAGGTCCCGCTGGCGACGATGTTCGGCTACGTGAACGCCCTGCGCTCGATGACGCAGGGGCGTGCGACCTACACGATGCAGTTCTCGCACTACGCGCAGGTGCCGCCCGCGATCGCCGCGGGCATCGTGTACTCGTGAACGCACGACGAGCGGCGGCGCCGCCGGAGGCTCGGGAGGAGGGTCCATGGCGAAGGGCAAGTTCGAGCGGACGAAGCCGCACGTGAACGTGGGGACGATCGGTCACGTGGACCACGGCAAGACGACCTTGACGGCGGCGATCACGCAGCGGCAGAGCAAGAAGGGGATGGCGGAGTTCGTGCCGTT
>CAZUYC010000102.1:0-28714 GCA_964624475.1 uncultured Spirochaetales bacterium
CCCCGCAACGCCTCCGTCGCCCGACTCACGTCCCCCGCCAACAACCACGACAGCCCCACCGCCACCCCCGTCGACACCAGCAGCAGCACGCCGAAGAGCGTGCGGCTCGTATCGGCCTCTGCGACGATCCTCGCGCGCGGCGTCCACGCGACGAGCACGCGACCATCGGGGAGCGCTCGCCACGCCGCGACGTTCGGCGAGTCGAAGCCGGCCGTGTCGCCGACCGCGGGCGCAGCGGCGACCGCGCGGAGCTCCTCCTCGGAGAGACCGACGGCGTCGCGGGAGCCCACCGGAACGTCGATCAGCGCGAGCTCCTCGGCGATGCCGAGGCGGTGGGCCAGCGCACGCGCTTCGGCGAGCCCCCCCGCGTCGGCCGCCAGCGCCGGGCCCCACTCGTCGAGCAGTCGCGCCTGCACCCGGACGGCCTGCCGCTCGACGGGCCGCAGCGATCGGACCTGCGCCACGAGGATGGTGAAGACCACGGTGAAGAGCGTCACGCCCGTGATCGAGACCATGAGCTTCGCCGCGAGCGGAACGCGCCGCACGAGCGGCGCGCGTTCGCCCGGCCCGCCTGCCTCCGCCGCGAGGGCGCCGCACACGGCCTCCCCCATCCGCTTCATGAGCAGGAAGTGGAAGACCATCATCACGAACCCGCCGGAGGCGGCGCCCGCGACCATGATGGCTCCCGAGAGCCACGAGAACTCGGCGAAGCGCAGCCGCATGCCCGCAGCCACGAGCAGGCCTCCGGCGATCCACCAGGCACCGCCGCGCGCGAGCATGTCGGTGGGCAGATTGACCACCCCGGCGAAGCCGGCGCGCAGCTCCGCGGGCGTCGCGGTGCCGTCCGCACGGCGGTCGAGCGCGGCCACGATCGGGAGCCACAGGCCGTGGTGCAGCCACGCCTGCGCCGCGAAGAGCAGCGGAAAGAGCCCCCCCACGATCCAGGCAAACGCCCGCCACTGCGGGGGCGGGAGCCGCAGCAGCGCCACGAGGTAGAGGCTGATCAGCAGCACGCCGCCGAGCGAGAGCAGGGCCGACGCGGCCAGGATGCGGGCGCGGAACTCCCGCCCGCGCGGAAGCCCGTGCTCCGCAGGCCTGAGCGGGGGCCCGCACTCCGCTCGCCCGTGGCTCGCTGCGCGCTCCGCAGGCCTGAGCGGGGGCTCGCACTCCGCTCGCCCGTGGCTCGCTGCGCGCTCCGCTTGCTTCGTCGGGGACAAAGGCTCTAGGCCCGCTCGAGCAGGCTGCGTACCACCGCGAGCACCCGGTTCGCCTGGATCGGCTTCGTCAGGTACTCGTTGGCCCCGAGGCGCAGCGCCCGCTCGCGGTCCTGCTCGGCGCCTTCCGTCGTGATCACGACGACGGGCACCTCCCGCAGGCTGTCCTCGCTCCGCATCAGGCCGATCAGCTTGAGGCCGTCCATCACCGGCATGTTGATGTCGATCAGCGCCAGATCGAAGTGGTCGCTCGAGAGCTTGCGCAGCCCGTCCATGCCGTCCTGTGCCTCGACGATCTCCACGCACGCGAGCCGGCGCAGCGCGAAGACCAGCAGCTGGCGCATGGTCGGGCTGTCTTCCACGATGAGAATGCGCTGCCGCTCCATGGGAAACCCCTCACCTGGCCAGGAGATCGATGAAGCCCTGGATCGTGGAGAGCTTGCGCTCCGACTGCGAGTGGAGCCGCGCCGCGAAGATCGCCGTGGCCGCGTGGCCGGCGAGCACGTTGAAGAGCTCCTGGTCGAGTGCCGAGAAGCCCTCCTTCTGCTGCAGGAGCCCGAAGATCGCGATCGCGCCGATCGCCTGCCGCTCCAGGCGCAGGGGGATGCAGACCAGCGGCTGCTCGGGGTCGCGGGCGCGGGGCCCGCTCGTCGGCGGCGCGTCGAAGGTCTGGGGCGCGCCGGCGGCGACCGCCAGGCCGAGGCGACCCTCTCCGACGCGACAGGCCGGGAGGCTCCTTGGGTCGACGCCTTCGGCCGCGACGGCGCGCAGCTCCTGTCGGCGCTCGTCGAGCAGGTAGATCGCGAAGGCGTCCGCGCCGATCAGGTTGATCACGATCTCGGTGATGATGCGCAGGACCTCGTCGACGTCGAGCGTCGAGTGGAGCTGGTAGCTCGCCACGTAGAGGTTCGCGAGGCTGTTGTTCTCCTCCTCGATCTCCAGGTACCGATCCGCGAAGGCGCGATTCTCCCCTTCGACCTCGTGCAGCCGCTCGCGCAGGCTCGCGTATTCCGTCTCGAGCCCGTGGATGCGCTCGAGGAACTCGTGGCGGAGCTTCTCCCACTCCTCCGGGCTGCGCGCGGCGTGCTGCTGCGGATCCTCGATCTCGGCGAGCCGCCACCGCAGCCGCTCGTTCTCGCGCAGGAGCTCCTGGGTGAACTCCATGCCGCGCCTCACGGCCTGGAGGACCTCTTCCCCCTGCGCGGACAGGCCGGACCGGTCGCTCACCGGCATCCCTCCTCGTTCCCCGCCGGAAGCCCGGGGCAGACACCGTACTGGATCGCGGCCGCCATCTCGGAGAGCGGCAGCACCTGGTCCACCGCGCCGGTGCGGATCGCCTGCTGCGGCATGCCGTGGATCACGGCGCTCTGCTCGGACTCGGCGATCACGCGCCCGCCGTTCTCCTTGACGGCGAGCACGCCGCGGCGACCATCGTCTCCCATTCCCGTGAGGACGACGGCGAGCAGGTCGGGGCCGAAGGCCTTCGCGCACGACTCGAAGAGCCGGTCGACCGACGGCGCGTACTTGTCGCTCGCTTCGCTCGCGATCACCCGAGCCCGCGCGCGCCCGTTCACCACTTCGATCTCGAGATGGCGCCCGCCCGGCGCGACGAGCACGCTGCCGGGTTCGGCCTCCTCGCCGCCCCGTGCCTCGCGCGCCGCGAGCGCGGTGAGCCGGTCGATGCGGGCGGCGAAGCTGGCGGTGAAGCCCTCGGGCATGTGCTGGGCCACCAGGAAGGCGCACGGCGGGGCCTCGGCAAAGGCGCCCAGGATCTCCATCAGCGCCGCCGGCCCTCCGGTCGAGGCCCCGAGCGCCACCACCCGGGGCGCGTGGACGGCGTCCGGCGGCTCCGTCGCGAGCCGCGCCGGGAGACGCGGAGCCCGAGCGCGGAACCTCCCGATCCGGAGCTCGCGAGCCGAGTGGACCTTGCGGATCAGCTCCCGCTCGATCGACGCGAGGAGCGGCGTGGCGTGCGGCGTGGGCTTCGCGATGAAATCGACCGCGCCGAGCTCCAGAGCCTTCCACACGTCTCCCTCGGCCCCGCGCCCGCTGATCACGATCACGGGGGTCGGGCACCGGCTCATCACGACGCGCAGGAAGGTGAAGCCATCCATGCCCGGCATCTCGAGATCGAGCGTGATCAGGTCGGGAGCGAGATCGAGGGTCTTGCGCAGCGCATCCTCGCCGTCGCGAGCGGTGCCCACGACCTCCACCCGCGGCGAGGCCTCGAGCATGCGCGTGATCGCCTGACGGCTGAACGCCGAGTCGTCGATCACGAGCACGCGGATCGGCCCGCGCGGGATCATCGCCCGAGCTCCCGCGCATCCGCGTCGCCGAGCGCGCCCTCGCCCGGAGTCAGCCAGGGATCCGCGCCGCTGCCGATCCCGAGCGGCCGGCGGTAGACGAGGTCGCGCCGGAGCTGGCGGAGCTCGAAGGAAGTCGAGAGGTTGATGAGCGATTCCGAGTGCCCGAGCAGCAGGTATCCACCGGGCCGCAGCTTGGCGTGGAAGAGGTCGATGGCCCGGCGCTTGCCGGAGCCGTCGAAATAGATGATCACGTTGCGGCACAGGATCACGTCCTGCGTGCCGAGCAGCGCGAGCTTGGAGGCATCGAAGAGGTTCAGGTGGATGAAGTCGACGTGCTGCTTCACCTCGGTGGAGATGCGCAGGCCCTGCTCGACGGGCGTGAAGTAGCGCTCGCGCAGCGCGGGCTCGGTGTCTCGGAACGACGCCTCGCGATAGACGCCCTCGCGGGCCCGCCGCAGCATGCGCTTGGAGATGTCCGAGGCGTAGACCCGGAAGTCCACGCCCGGCACGAAGCCCGCCTCGCGAGCGAGGATCACGGCGCTGTAGGGCTCCTCGCCGCTCGAACAGCCGGCCGACCAGATGCCGACCGGCCTTCCGCCGCGCTGTGCGCGGAGCTCGGGCAGGATCTCCGCGACCAGCGCGCCGAGCTGGCCGCGTTCGCGGAAGAAGTAGGTCTCGTTGATGGTGAGCTCGTCGACGAGCAGGGCGAGCTCCTGCTCGCGGCCGGAGCCGGTGCGCAGCAGCAGGTGATAGGCGGCAAAGCTCGTGAGCTCGAGCTCCCGCACCCGGCGCAGCACGCGCTTCTCGAAGACGTAGCGGGAATCGACCCCGAAGTGGAGCCCGCAGTGGGCGCGCAGCAACTCCGAGAGCATGCGGAACTCGGCGTCGTCCATCGCCATGGGCTCGCTCGGGGCCAGCGGCCTCGCGGGCGGACGGCCGGCGAGGAGCCGGCCGTCCGGCACTCCGCTCGCCTTCGGCTCGCTGCGCGCTCGCTCGAGGACGTGGCGAGGATTCGGGAGGGCGTCGTCCACTCCGCTCGCCTTCGGCTCGCTGCGCGCTTCGCTTGCCTGTCTGCGAATCGTACCGTCCTGCACGGCTCAGCCCTCGAGCCTCTGGAGGGCGCGCAGGATGCTGGCGCGCACCAGCTCGTCCCGCTCCGCCTCGAGCCGGCGCAGGATCGCGGGGACGGCGCGCACACACCTGCGCTCGGCGAGCGCCGAGATCGCTTCGGCGCGCACGGACCAGTCCGCATGGCCGACCAGCTCGACGAGGGCAGCGAGATCGTCGGCGTCGCCGTGGGCGGCGAGGCAGGCGACCGCCTCCCTGGCGAGCTCGGGCTCGGGCCGCCCGAGGACCCGCGCAACGCCGCGCGCCGCGGGCCCCCCGATCTCCCGCAGCGCCTCGACCGCGGCGAGGGCTACGAGGCCCCCGTCGTCGAGCGCGGCGTCGAGCCGGCCGAGACCTCGCGCGCGCAGCCCCGGATCGTGGCAGCAGGCGAGCCGCCTCCCGACGGTTCGGATCGCCGCGGCACGCACCCGGGCGTCTGGATCGTCGGCGAGGCGTTCGATGTCGTCGAGCACCGCATCGTCCGCCGCCGCCCCGAGGGCCGCCAGCGCCGCGATGCGGACCTCCGCCACCTCGTCGGCGAGCGCAAGGCGCAAGGGCTCCGCCGCCGTCCCCGGGTCGAGCCGCGCCAGGGCTGCCACGGCCGCACGCCGGACCCTCGGGCTCGGGTCCTTGAGCAGAAGCGTCACCGTGCCGATGTCCGCGCTGCGTCCGGCGCGACCGAGCACCGTCGCGATGGCGAGGCGCCCGCCGTCACCCGCCCCGACGAGCCGAGCGACGAGGAGGTCGAGCGTCGCGTTCGCCTGCACGGGCTCGCCGGCCAGGGCGACGAGCGCGTCGGTGAGCGCCGAGGATTCGTCCTCAGCCTCGACCTCGACCTCGTCGGCGATCGACTCGAGGCGCCGCAGCAGGGTCGGGAGCGCCCTCACGAGACCCCGGCGTGCGACCGCGCGCGTCGCTTCGATCCGCAGCTCGGGGATCCCCGCCTCGAGCGCAGCGAGCAGCCGTCCGGCGCTCGCCTCCCCCTGCGTCCGTCCGAGCAGCCGACAGGCGTCGCGTCGCGCCTCCCAATCGAGCTGCGGCCATGCGTCGTCGAGAGCCGCCTCCGCGATCGGCCCGAGATCCTCGAGCGTCGCGAAACAGGTCTCCTGCAGGGCCTCGTCGCGGGCCGCGCGCAGGATCGGGACGACCGCACGCGGCTCGCGGACGATGCCGAGGAAGTGCACGGCGACGAGCTGGGTCGCGAGGTCCGCCTCGGCCAGCGCGGCGATCGCATCGTCGACGACCGGCAGGGCGAGCGCCATTTCGCGGATCTGCTCGACGAGGCTCGCGGCCTCGAACCCGTCGCAGCGCGCCAGCAGGCGCAGCAGCGCGCGCACCGCGGCCATGCGGCTCGCTCGGGAGTCGGATCCGAGCCACTTGAGCAGCATCGGCGCGGTCGTGTCCTCGCTGCTCCCGAGCAGGTCGAGCGCGGCCGGGCGCAGGATCGGATCGTCGAGGAGCGCGCCGAGCTCCACGGCCGGTACGGGGGCATCGAGCAGGGCGAGGGAGCGCAGCGCGGAGAGCCGCACCAGCCGCTCCTCGTCGTGGCGCAGCGACGAGCTGCGCAGCGCTCGCTGCGCCTGCGCCCCGCCGAACGCCCCGAGTGCGTCCGCCGCAGCCGCCCGCACGTTCGCGTCGCGGTCGGCGAGCGCGGCGACGAGCGCCTCCTCGGCGCTCGGGTCGGCGATCCCGGCCAGGGTGTCGATCACGAGCTTGCGCACGTCGGCATCGTGGCTCGAGGTCGCGAGGATCAGCTGCGGCACGGCGCGCGCGCCGCACTGGACCAGGGCCTCGACGGCGGCGTTGCGGCGCCCCGGGTTCTCGCCGTCCGCGAGCGCCGCGATGAGCCGCCCGGCGCAGGCCTCGACGTCCGACAGCCCGACGAGCCGCTCCACCGCCGCCTTGCGCACGCGCCAGCTCGGGTCGCCGAGCCGCTCGACGAGGAGCGCAACCGCCTCGTCGACCGGCAGCGCGACGACGCGCTCCACGGCCAGCCGACGCGCCTCGGCGTCAGCACTCGCGAGGTCGTGGAGCACGCTCCGGCGGTCGCGCTCGTCGAACGGGAGGCTCACTTCATCCCTCGCAGCCGCGCGACCCGGACGAGCTCCTCGCCCAGGAAGTCCTTCTGCCCGCGGACGCGCTCGGAGATCCGCTCGCGGAAGTGGGCGCGCCCCTCTTCCAACTCGGCGGCCATCGCCCCGACGACCCCCCCGGAGCGGATCGCGGCCTCGAAGCGCTCCGGGTTGTAGAGCACGATGTCCGACACGATGATGCGTGCGAGCCGCTCGGCGCGCGCGATGTCCGCCGCGAGCTCGGGGGCGCCGCCCGGCGCGCGCGCGGGCGGTCCGGCGGGCGGACGGCCGGCGAGGAGCCGGCCGTCAGGCACTCCGCTCGGCTTGGCCTCGCTGCGCGCTTCGCTTGCTGCGGCCTGACTCGCGAGGGCCCGCGCTGCGCTCGGCGGCGGCGGCGCGACGATCCCGAGGCGGCGCATGATCGCGAGCAGCTCCTCGGGGAGCTCGGGCCGCTCGACGTAGGCATCCGCGCCATAGGTTTCGGCGGCCTGTCGGCGGTAGCGGTCGCGGTGGTGGATGGCTCCCACCAGCACCACCGGGATCGCGCGCAGCTGCTCGTTGCGCTTCATGAGCTCGCACACCTGGAACCCGAACATCTTGGGCAGGCTCGCCTCGAGCACGACGAGGCTCGGGAGCGTGCGCTGGATGGTCAACACCGCCTCCACGCCGTCGTGCACCAGGACCGGCTCGATGCCCCAGCCCGCGAGCGCTGTCGCGAGGGCCTTGCCCGCCTCGACGTCGGGGTCCGCCACGAGGACCAGTCGCCGCGGCCCCGAGCTCCGCTCGGCTTCGCCTCGCGGCTCCGCCCGGCCTTGCGGGCGGCCCGCCGAGGCGCCGGCAGAAGGGCCTCCGCTCGGCTTCGCCTCGCTGCGCGCTTCGCTTGCCGCGGCCGGGCCCGCGGCCCGCACTCCGCGCGCCTCCGGCTCGCTGCGCGGCCGCTCCGCGGCCTTGCTCGCGGGGGGCAGGACTCCGCTCGGCTTCGCCTCGCTGCGCGCTTCGCTTGCCGCGGCCTGGCTCGCGGGGGGCGGGGCGCTGACGCGGAAGATCGCCTCGCAGCGCGAGCAGCGCAGGCGCGCTCCCTGCGCCGGCAGGCGCTCCCGTTCGATCCGATAGCGGGCGCCGCAGTGCGGACACGCGGCGACCATCGATTCACTTCGCGCCGTCATGGTTTCACTCTCCTGCCAGGGCTCATCCGACCCGGAAGCCCTGGACGTGCTGGCGGAGGCCGCGCGCCTCCGCGGCGAGGCCGCGCGCCACGGCGTCCAGGCGCCCGGCGCTCTGCTCGTTGCTCTGCGTGCGCCGCCACACCGCCTCCAGGAACTCCGCCGCCGAACGGCACGCCGCGCTCTGCTCCTGCAACGCCTGGTTGATCCGCTCCACCGCCTCGCGCACCCCCTCCACCGACTCCCGGATCCGCCCCGACCCCCGCGCCTGCTCCTCCGTCGTCCCCCGCACCTGCACCGCCACCTCCCGCATCGTCCCCGCGCCGCGCGAAATCACCGCATTGCCCCGCTCCTGCTCCGCCGCCGCCCGCCGGATCGCCTCCACCCCCTCCCGCACCCGCTCCATCAGCTCCACCACGTGCCCCGACGCCCGCGACTGCTCCCGCACCGACCCCACGATCGCTCCCATCCGCTCCCCCGACTCCCGGCTCGCCTGCGTGATCGCCTCCCAGCTCGTCCCCGCCGCCGCCCACAGCTGCACCCCCACCGCCACGCTGCGCGAGCCCCGCTCGATCGCCCCAATCGCCGCCGCTCCCTCCGCCTGCACCGAGCGGATCAGACCCCCGATCTCCTTCGTGCTCGAAAAGACCCGGTCCGCCAGATCCTTGATCTCCTCCGCCACCACCGAGAACGCCCGCCCCTGCTCCCCCGCCTGCGCCGCAATGATCGCCGCATTGAGCGCCAACAGATTCGTCTCGTCCGCCACCTCGTCGATCACGTCCACCACCGCCCCGATCTCCCGCGTCCGCTCCCCGAGCGTGCGCACCACCCCCTCCGCCGCCTCCGTCGCCGCCCGGATCGCCTCCATCCCCGAGCGCGCCTCCAAGAGCTTGCCCCGTCCCGCCTCCGCGCTCTCCACCACCTGCCGGGACAGACGCGCCGTCTGCTCCGCCGCCGCGTCCACCTCCCGCAGCGACGCCGCCATCTCCCCCATCGACGCCGACGTCTCCTCCGCCGCCGCCGACAGCGCCTCCGTGCTCCCCCGCACCTCGCGCACGCTCCGACCCATCTGCTCGATCGACGCCGACACCTCGTTCACCCGCTCCGAAAGCACCCCGGCCGTCCCGAACAGCTCCTCCCCCGCCGCCCCGAGCTCCAGGATCGAGCTGCTCGACTCCTCCACCGACACGCCCAGCGTCGCGCTCGACTCCGCGATCCCCCGCACCTGCTCGAAGGTCGCCTCCATCGATCCCGTCGCCTGACGAATCCCCCGCACCTGCTCCGCCGTCACCCCCGACACGCTCGCCGCCACCTCCACCATCTCCGACACCGTCGCCTCCACCCGGTCCGCCGCCCCCAACACCCGACCCAGCGTCTCCCGCAACGACCCCGCCATCCCCTCGAAGCTCCGCCACAGACCCCCGAGCTCGTCCTCCGACTCCCACACCCGACCCCGCCGCAGGTCCCCCGACGCCAACCGCTCCGCCTCCCCCCGCAACGCCTCCGTCGCCCGACTCACGTCCCCCGCCAACAACCACGACAGCCCCACCGCCACCCCCGTCGACACCAAGAGCAGCACGCCGAAGACGAGGCCGATGCGAGAGACGTCGATCGGAAGCGCGTCGCGCGGCAGGATCGCGAGGGAGATGCGCTCGTCGGGGGTGCCCGCCAGCGCGCGCCGCCATGCAAAGACGGCGCGCGTCGGGAGACCGCGGCTGTCGCCGGCGACCGCGCCGCGCGCGATCTCGCTGCGCAGGTGGGCGACCACCTGCGGCTCGAGCAGCCTTCGCGCGTCCGGGGCCGCGAGGTCGAGCTCGGCGATGCGCAGCGCACCGGCGAACGCGGCGCTCGCCTCCGGCTCGCCGCGCGCTTCGCCGCCCGTTGCGGGCTGCCTGCCGGCGAGGAGCCGGCCGGCAGGCACTCCGCTCGCCGGCCCGGCAGGGGCCTGCCTTCGCTCGCCTTCGGCTCGCTGCGCGCTCCGCTTGCGCTCGCTGCGCGCTCCGCTTGCGAGCAGCTCCTTCTGCCAGCCGATCGCCACGGCGTGGATGGCGCGCACCGCCATGGCGTGCGCGAGCAGGACGGAGAAGCCGGCCGAGACGACGGTGACGCCGACGACGGAGACGAGGAGCTTCGTGCGCAGTCCGAGCGGTCGCACGAGCGCGTTGCGTTCGGCGGGGTCGTGCAGCGCCTCGGCGAGGGCCTGGCGCACCGGCGCGGTGCTCTGCTTCACGACGAAGATCATGAAGCTCCCTGTGACGAAGCCCGCGGCGACTCCCGACGCCAGCAGCACCCCCGTCTCGAAGCCCTCCCACTGCGGCCAGCGCAGGTCCATCGCCAGCGCGACGACGACCACGGGCACGATCCAGCCGACGGCCCCCACGATCGCGGTCCGGCGCGGCAGATCCACGACGCGGGCGAACGCGGCGGCGGCCCGCGCCCCGCTCGGCTCCGGCCCGTCCGCCAGCCACGCGGCGACCGGGGCGAGCATGCGCCACTGGTAGGCCGCCATGCTGGGGCTCGCCGCCAGCGCGTAGACGAGCGTCACCGCGAGGAACCAGGCCCACTGCTCGCCGGTGAGCTCCAGCAGGCTCCCGAGCGCGGCGAGCACGATCGCGAGCGCGGGCCCGCACACCGCGAAGGCGAGCCCGATCACGCGGCTGCGGAAGGCCGTGGCGCTGGGGAGCCGTGCCGGAGCGCCGAGGGTGTTCACGCGGAGACCTCCGCGCTCGGGAGCGCCGTGCGATAGAGCACCTCGATCACGTGCTCGAGCGAGAGGAGGGCGATCGGTGCCGCCCCGGGGCGTCGCACGATGGCCCGGGTGGTCTCGCAGCCGGAGTGCACGGCCAGGGCCGGAAGATCGCCGAGCGCCGCGGTGTCGACCGCGAGGATCTCTAGCGCGGCGTCCACGGCCAGACCGATCGCGAGCCCCTCGACCTCCGCGACGGCGATGCGCGACCGCGGACCCGGGCGCAGCCGCTCGCCTCCGAGCAGGCGGCCGAGATCCACCACCGGGACGAGCGCGCCGCGCAGATCGATCACCCCCTCGATCAGCGCCGGCGCTCCCGGAAGCGGCGTCGCCGGCTGGAAACGCACGACCTCGCGCAGCTGCGCGACGTCGATCGCGACCGGCCGCCCGCCGACCTCGAAGCAGCCGAGCAGCACGCGCGACCCGTCGTGGGAGTCCTGGCTAGGTGCCGGCATCGAGGTCCATCGCGCGGTCGAGATCGACGACGGATACGAAGCGTCCGCCGATGCGGCAGAGCCCCTCGACGGCGCCTCCGGAGCCGGCCGGGGCGTCGCAGAGAGCCTCCTCGGCCACCGTCACCACCTCGAGGACGCCGTCCACGAGAAGCCCCGCCACGCGGCCTTCGCCGTCGTGCGCGACGACGATTCGCGAGCGACGGCCGACGGCCCCGGCCGGCAGCGCGAGGCGGCGCCGCAGGTCGATCACCTGGATCACCCGGCCGCGGAGCGAGATCACGCCGAGCACCTCGGCAGGGACCCGCGGAACCGGCGTGATCGGCCTCTGGCGCACGATCTCGCGCACGCGCTCGATCGGCAGCGCGTACGGGGCGCCGTCGAGCACGAAGACGAGCAGGCGCTGGGCGTGGATGGCCCCGCTGCGATCGCCGCGCGAGTGCGACGCCTCGCGGGCCAGATCGACCCATGCCCCTTCGGATCGCGGCCGCTCCGCAGGCCCGTTCACGGCGCCTCCCTCCGGCC
The DNA here is from genome assembly GCA_964624475.1 of uncultured Spirochaetales bacterium. Classification (GTDB taxonomy): domain Bacteria; phylum Myxococcota_A; class UBA9160; order UBA9160; family SMWR01; genus CAZUYC01. The sequence goes on from CAZUYC010000102.1 coordinate 11,586, forward strand.
TTGCGCCTCGGCCAGCAGCGCCGAGGCGTCGAGCACCAGCACGGGCTCGGGTCCGCCGAGCTCGGCCGCCCCCGCGATCCCGCGGATGGCCGCGACCGGCCCGTGGATGGGCTTGATCACGGCGTCCTGCTGGCCTTCCAGGCGGTCGACGAGCAGCCCGAGGCGGGCGTCGCCCATCCCGAGCACCACCGCGAAGAGCTTCGCGCCCGCCGGCGCGGGGCGCAGTCCGAACTCGGCGGCGAGGCGGCGCAGCGGCAGGGGCGAACCGCGCAGGTCGAGCAGCTCGCGGCCCTCGCTGCGCTGGATCTGCGCGGGATCGACGAGCAGCGTCTCCTTCACCGCGCCGAGGGGCACCGCGAAGCGCTGGCCGTCCACCTCGACCACGATCGCCTGGATGATCGCCAGGGTGATCGGAAGCGTCAGCGAGATCGTGGTGCCGCGGCCCGGGATGGATTCGACGTCCACCACCCCGCCGAGCAGGGTGACGTTGGTGCGCACGACGTCCATCCCCACGCCACGGCCGCTCGTTTCGGTCACCTCGGCACGGGTGGAGACGCCCGCCGCGAAGACCAGGTCGAGGAGCTCGCGGTCGCCTAGCGCCTCGCCCGGCTCCACGAGCCCCTTCGCCTCCGCGCTCGCGCGCAGCGCCGCGCGGTCGATGCCGCGCCCGTCGTCGGAAACGGCGATCACGACGTGGTTGCCGCGTTGAAACCCCTCGATGCGCACCACGGCCTGCGCCGGCTTCCCCGCGGCGCGACGCTCGTCCGCGCCCTCGACCGCGTGATCGAGCGAGTTGCGGACGATGTGCATCAGCGGATCGACCAGCGCTTCGACGATCAGCTTGTCGAGCTCCGTGTCCGCGCCGTGCACCTCGAGGCGCACGTCCTTGCCGAGCTCGACGCGCAGCCGGCGCACGACGCGCGCCACCTTCTCGAAGACCTGCCGCAGCGGCACCATGCGCACCTCGATCACGGCGCCCTGCAGCTCCCGCAGGCGCCGATCGAGGGCCTTGTGGATGCGCGCGAGCTCGCCCGCGCGGCGCGCGGTCGTCGGCTCCGCCGCGAGCCGCGCCACGAAGCTCGCGAGCGCTTCGCGCTGGATCACGAGCTCGCCGACGAGGTTCATGAGCTCGTCGAGCTTGCGGATGTCGACGCGCACGGTCTCGCCGAGCGACCGGAGCGATTCGAAGCCCCCGGGCTCCGCCGCGAACCCCTGGGCGGGGCCCGCCTCGCTCGTCTGGGGTGCAGGGGCCGCCGCCTGCGGCGAGGCGCGAAGCCGGGCGGAGCCGGGCGAGGGGTCTGCCGGCAGGCCCCTCGCCGGCAGGCGGGCCGCTGCGCTCGGCCCTCCTCCCACGCTGCGGATCGCGACGCCGGGCATGTCGAGGGTCGCCGCGACATCCGCCGCCGAGCGGTCCGACCCGACGAGCAGCGAGAAGCGGATCTGCGACTCGGCGAACTCCCCGGGCGCCGGCAGGGTCGAGATCACCTCGCCCAGCGGGCGCAGGCCCCCGGTGAGCTCGGCGAGGCCGTCTTCGAAGGACAGGATGTCGAAGCTCGACTCGGCCAGGAGCACGTGATGGCCGCGCCGGAGGCTCTCGCGCAGGCGGTGCTCCTCGTACTCGGTGAGCGCCGCGAGGAGCGACGGGTCGAGGTCGAGACCGGAGAGGGGATCGGCCCCGGTCGGGTCCTGGACGGCCGACCGCCCTCCGCTCGCCTGGGCCGAGCTCCACCGGAGCTCCGGCCCGCTGCGCGCTTCGCCGGCCTGTGCCCCTCCGCTCGCCTGGGCCGAGCTCCACCGGAGCTCCGGCCCGCTGCGCGCTTCGCTTGCCGGGGGGGGCTTGGTCTGGTCCCGCGCTTCGCCGAGCTCGGCGGCGAGCTTGGTCACGGGACCCGCCAGCGCGGCGAGCGCTTCGCCATCGCCCACGCGCACGAGGAGCTCCGCGAAGAGTTTCACCGCCTGCTCGATGCGTTCGACCGTTGCCCGCTGGGGGTCCACCCGGCCGAGCCGGAGGCCGTCGAGCAGGTCCTCGAGGCGATGCGCGAGCTGGCGGATCGGTTCGAAGCCGAAGAGACCGGCGAGGCCCTTGAGCGAGTGCGCCGACCGGAAGAGGCCGTTCACGAGCTCAGGGGGCAGCTCGCCTCCGCCCGCGACCCGGTCGGCGAAGTCGGCGGTCTGCTCGCGCATCCGCTCGAGGATCTCGTCCGCCTCGGCGACGAACTCCCTCTCCGCCTTGCCGCTCGAGCGGCGCCTGGGGCGTCGCGCCGCCAAGGCTCTAGTCCTCTCGGGCGGGATCGACGGGATCCTGCCCTCGGTCGCGATCGAGGAGCGCTTCGACGATGCGCTGGAGGTCGTCGGGCTCGAAGGGCTTCACCAGGTAGGCGTCCGCGCCGAGCGCGAGGCCCTTCTCGCGGTCGCGCTGGGACCCTTCGGTGGACACGATCACGACCGGCACGCGAGCGTAGGCGGGATTGCGGCGCACGAAGGACACGAGCTCGAGCCCGTTGATGTCGGGCATGTTGATGTCCGTCACGATCAGGTCGAAACGCTCTCGCGGGAGACGGCGGAGCGCCTCGAACCCGCTCCCGACCTCGGTCACCTTGAGCGCGCGATCGAGCCCCTCGAGCGCGGAGACGAGCAACGCGCGCATCGTGGGCGAGTCTTCGACGATCAGCACCTTCCGCACGCGCGGGACCTCCGGACCGCCGCCCGAGGCGCAGCGAGCTGCGTATCGGGGCGCCCGCCCGGTTTCTTGAGGCGCGCGGGGGGGTTCCGTCGGCGAGGTGCGGGCTGCGCTCAGGTCCCGCGGGGGCGGGCGAACGGCGCCAGGTGGATGCGGAGCGCCTGGGCCGCCCCGGCGACCCGACCGGCGCCGCGGGGATCGAGGAGCGACGCCGTGGTGGGCCGGTAGAGGACGCCGTCGGCGAACCGGGCCGCCCGCGGCGACGGCGTGCCCTCCTCCGCCAGGAGCAGGAGCGGCATGCGGGGTGCCTGGGCACGGAGGCGCCGCAGCAGCTCGGACGCGCTCGCGATCCCGGAGAGGGGATCCATGGGAGCCCGATCCGAGACCAGCACGGCGGGCAGCTCGCCCCGGCTCAGGTACTGGCGGATGCGCGCGATCCCGTCCTCCGCGCCCTGGAAGATGTGGACCCGCCCGAAGAGGTCCGCCAGCGTGGCCTTCAGCCACTCGAGCGCCGCGAGGTCCGGATCCACCACCACGGCCTGCGCACAGGCGGCCCGCGCCGCGTCGCCGCGGCCGCTCGGCGGCCTCGAGCCGCTGCGCTCGTCCTCGCCGTCCGCGAGCGAGCCCTCCTCCCCGGGGTCGGCCCGCCGGAGCACGGCGTCGACCAGCGCCTCGCAGGCATCGCCGGCCTCGTCGGCCTCTCCGCTCAAGACGAACGGCTCGTCGCGGGCCTCCTGCCGGCGATCCGCCGCCAGGCTCCGCTCGTCTTGCCGAGCGACGCCGGCGCGACGCTCGTCTCCGCGGCGGGTCGCCTCCATGGTGAGGTACTGGGGAGACAGCCCGGCGCTGAGGGCTGGCCCGGCCTCCCCCGCAGCGACGTCGTCGCGCACGTCGAAGCTGAACTCGCCCGTGCACCATTCGAACATGCGCGCGACGGCCCGTTCGACCTGCTCGCGGCGGGCCGCTTCCCGGCGCTCGGCCCACGCCGCGCCCGGCGCCGGGCCCCCGCGCGGCGAGTCGAGAGCCTCGGGCTGGGCCTTCACGGCCGCCGCGTGGACGAGCCCCTCGCGGAACACGATCCGGCCCTCGCCGTCCTCGCAGCGCAGCACGAGCACGCCCGACTTCCGGGCGAGGCTCACGAGCTGCAGGATGTCGGCCAGACCAAGGTCCTCGAGGCTTCCGACCAGGCTCATGGGCAAGACCTCGCGAGGGCCCGCCGTCGTTGCGCCGACGCCCGTTGCCAGCCAGAAGATCGGCGCGCGAAGCCGCTACTTGACGGAGTCGGCCGAGAGGGCACGGGCGCCCGGCCGGGCGTGACGCCCTCGGGACTCCGGGCGATCGCGGGCCTCGGCGGTGCGCAGGGAGACGGCGGCCGGGAGGCGCACCGGCTTGCTCGTGCGCACGAGGTCCTGGGCCCGCGGGAGCTCGTCCTCGCGCACGAGCAGGATCATCCGGAGCTCCGCGGGCTGGCCGCTGGCGCGCGAGGCGAGCGCGTCCGCCGCCCCGAAGAGCAGCCGCTCCTCGCGTTCGCCGAGCCCAGCCCCATCGGTCGTGTCCTCGGGCATCGGAAGCGCGAGCGTCGCGACGTGCAGGGCGAGCGCGCGGCGCACGGCCTCGCCCGCGAAGGTCTGGACGCCGGGGGCGTCGAACTCCGACCGGGCGCCGAGCCCGAGAGCCAGCACGAGCGGGGCCACGAGGCCTCCGAAGGTCGCCGCGAGCACCGCCTCCCCGGGCCGGCCGCACAGACGCCCGCTGGCGGCGAGTGCCGAGAGCCGCCCGCACAGGCGCCAGTCGGCGCGCCCGGCCGCCGCGCGCAGCGGTCGCTCGTCGCAGAAGACCGGGACGACGAGCAGATCGGCGCGCGCGCGCTCGACCGCGACCGCGGAGATCTCGAGGTGGAGCAGGCCGCGCACAGGCCCATCGCCGCTCGTCAGCGACTCGCCGCCCGCTCGGCCCCCGGTGCTCACCCCGGGCGTTCCTCGGCGCGACCCGCCTCGCGAGCCACGGCATCGAGCACGCCGTTCACGAAGCCCGGAGAGCCCTCCGCGCCGAAGCGACGCGCGAGCTCGACGGCCTGATCGATCGCGACGGCCGCGGGGACATCCGTGTGCAGGATCTCGTAGGCGCCGAGGCGCAGCACGTTGCGGTCCACCGCGGCCATGCGCGCGAGGCGCCAGTTGCGCGCGGCGCGGGCGAGGATCGCGTCGATCGCCTCGCGCTCGGAGATCACGCCGCAGACGAGTTGTTTCGCGAAGGCCCGCGCGCCCTCGGGCAGGTCGAAGTTGTCGGAGACGCGCTCGAAGACCTCCTCGACCGGCGCCTGCGCCGGACCCATGTCGAGCGCGAAGAGCACCTGGAGCGCCGCCTGGCGCGAGGCCTGGCGCGGCGCGCGACGCGCACGGCTCACGGCGCCTCCTCCCGCGGCGGCTTCCCGAGCCTCGCCACGAGGCGCGCCATCTCGATGGCCGCGGCGGCCGCTTCCGCGCCCTTGTTCCCCTCGCTCCCGCCGGAGCGCTCGTAGGCCTGCAGGGCGTCGTCCACGGTGAGCACGCCGAAGGCCACGGGCAGCGACGTATCGCGCATCACCGCCTGCACTCCGTCCGTGACGCCGCGGCACACGTACTCAAAATGAGGAGTGCCTCCGCGCACGACGACCCCGAGGGCGACGATCGCATCGTAGCGCCCGCTCGCCGCCAGGGCGCGCGCCGCGAGCGGGATCTCGAAGGCGCCGGGGACCCACGCGACGTGGACGTCCTCGGGGCGGGCTCCGCGCCGCTCGAGCTCGGCGGCGCAGCCCTCGAGCAGGCGTGCGGGGAGGGGGTGGTTGAAGCGCGCCACCACGACCGCGACCCGCAGCCCGCTCGCGTCGACACAGGTCTCGAAGCTCCTCATCGGATGCGACCCCACAGGTGAAGATCGTCGCCCGTTCGACGCATGGAAACGTCGCGGAGGACGGGCGCGCGCGCCAGGGAGGCGACCCCGAGCGGGCCGAGCGCCGGGATCCCGTCGGCGCCCACGAGCCGCGGCGCGGCGAACCAGTGCACCAGGTCGACCAGCCGGCCGCGCAGCAGCGCCGCGGCGAGCCGCCCCCCTCCCTCCACGAGGAGCTCCGTCAGCCCCTCGCGCGCGAGCGCGAAGAGCGCGCGGCGCAGGTCCAGGGCCCCCGCGCGGCCCGCGCAGACGAGGACCCGCACCCCGCGGGCTTCGAGCGCCCGCCGCCGCGAGCGCGGGGCCCCGGCGGCGCAGAGCACCAGGGGGCGCCCGCCGTCGGCGGCGAAGATCCGCGCGCCCGGCCCGACCCGCAGGCGCGAGTCGACGAGCACGCGCACGGGCCGGTGCACGACGCGCCCCTCCCGGCGCGCCGTGAGCTCCGGGTCGTCGGCGAGCACCGTTCCCGAGCCCACGAGGATGGCGTCGACGCGTGCGCGCATCGCATGCACGGCCGCGCGCGCCCGCTCGCCGCTGATCCAGCGCGACTCGCCCGAGGCGGTCGCGATGCGGCCGTCGAGGCTGCTCGCGAGCTTGAGCCCGACGAAGGGGCGGCCGCGCTCGCACACCGAGAGGAAGCCCCGGTGCTGCTCGCGACACTCCGGCTCGAGGATCCCGACCGCGACCCGGACGCCGGCGCGGCGCAGCCAGCGCACGCCGCGACCCGACACGGACCGGTGTGGGTCCGCGTGTCCGACGACCACCTTGGCGATCCCGACCCGCGCCACGAGCTCCGCGCAGGGCGCCGTGCGCCCCACGTGGGAGCAGGGCTCGAGCGTGACCGCCAGCCAGGCGCCCCGCAGCGCCTGCGCGCCGTGGCGGCGCAGGGCCGCCTCGATCGCGACCACCTCGGCGTGGGGTCCGCCGGCAGGTCTTGTAAAGCCGCGCCCGAGCACGCGCCCGTCGCGCAGGACCACGGCGCCCACCGGAGGGTTCGGGAAGGTGCGCCCGCTGGCCCGGCGCGCGAGGCCGAGCGCGAGGCGCATCGCGGCCTCGGGCGTCATCCCTCGGGAGAGCCGCGCCCCGGGCCCTCGAGTCCGGCGAAGAACGCGGTGTAGTCCTCGACCCCCTGGAAGTTGCGGAACACCGAGGCGAAGCGGGCCGCCGCCACCGGGTCGAGTCGCTTGAGCTCCTCCATCACGCGTTCGCCGATCAGAGCGGAGGCGACCTCCTTCTCGCCGAGCTCCTGGAGGTGGCGCTCCACGCGGTCCGTCAGGCGCTCGATGGCGTCCGCGCTCACGGCGCGCTTCTCGCACGCCTTCTGGATGCCGAGCACGAGCTTCTGGCGCTCGTAGTCCTCGCGTCGCTCGTCGCGCTTGCAGATCTTCGGGAGGATCTCCTCGACCCTCTCGCGCGTCGTGAAGCGGCGGTTGCACTCGATGCACTCGCGGCGCCGCCGGATCTCGGAGCCGTCGCGGCCGAGGCGGGAGTCGATCACGCGGTTCGCCTCGTCGGAGCAGTAGGGGCAGCGCACGACTCAGCCCTGGTTCGGCGGGCCTTCGCTCGGCTTCGCCTCGCTGCGCGCTTCGCTTGCATCCCAGCGCCCTGGGTACAAGGGGAAGCGCCGGGTCAGGGCCAGGACCTCGGCCCGGATGGCGTCGAGCTCGCCGACGTCTCCGTGACGCTCGAGGGCACGCGCGACGAAGCCCGCGATCTCCTCCATCTCGGGCTCGCGCATGCCCCGGGTGGTCAGCGCGGGCGTCCCGATCCGCAGCCCCGAGGTCACGGCCGGCTTGCGCGGATCGAAGGGGACCATGTTCTTGTTGGTCGTGATGCCCGCGCGCTCGAGCGCGACCTGCGCCGCCTTGCCGGTGAGGTCGCGGTCGACGAACGAGAGCAGGAAGAGGTGCACGTCGGTCCCGCCCGCGACGATGCGGAAGCCGCGCCGCGCCAGGGCCCCGGCCAGCGTGCGCGCATTGGCGAGGATCTGCGCGCAATGCTCGCGGAACCCGGGCTGCGCGGCCTCGAGGAACGCGACCGCCTTGGCCGCGATCACGTGCATGAGCGGCCCGCCCTGGCCGCCCGGGAAGACCGCCGCATCGATCCGTCGCGCGAACGAAGCGTCGCAGAGGATCAGGCCCCCGCGCGGTCCGCGCAGCGTCTTGTGCGTCGTGGTGGCCACGATCTGCGCCTGCCCGACCGGCGTCGGGTGGAGGCCGGCCGCGACCAGGCCCGCGATGTGCGCGATGTCGGCGAAGAGCAGAGCGCCCACCTCGTCGGCGACCCGGCGGAAGGCCGCGAAGTCGAGCGTGCGCGAGTAGGCCGTCGTGCCGCACTGGATCAGCTTGGGGCGGTGTTCGTGCGCGAGGCGGCGGACCTCGTCGGTGTCGATCCGCTCGTCCTCTCGGCGGACGCCGTAGGCCACGACGCGGTAGAGCTGCCCCGAGAAGTTCACCGGGCTGCCGTGCGTCAGGTGGCCGCCGTGGTCGAGATTCATCGCCAGCATCGTGTCGCCCGGCGCGAGGACCGCCCGGTAGACCGCCTCGTTCGCCTGCGACCCGGAGTGCGGCTGCACGTTGACGTGGTCCGCGCCGAAGAGCGCCCGGGCCCGATCGATCGCGAGCTGCTCCGCCTCGTCGACGACCTCGCAGCCGCCGTAGTAGCGGCGGCCCGGGTAGCCCTCCGCGTATTTGTTGGTGAGCACGGAGCCCGTGGCCTCGAGCACCGCCTCGGAGACGAAGTTCTCCGAGGCGATCAACTCGAGGCCGAGGGCCTGCCGGCGCGCCTCGCGGCGCAGCACGCTGGCGATGGCCGGATCGACCTCGGCGAGCCGGCGCACGGGAGAGGCGACCGCGTCGCGCGTCAGCGTGTCGATCATCTCGACGCGGCGCAGGTGGCGCCCGCCCTCGAAGGGCGTCTCCAGCCAGGCGCACACGATCGGCCAGGCCCGCTCGCCGTCGAGGCGGTCGCCCGGCAGCGCGAGCACGTTGGCGTCGTTGTGCCGGCGCGCCAGCTCCGCCGCCAGGACGTCCTGCGCCCAGGCGGCGCGCACGCCCGGGAAGCGATTGGCCGTGTACATGACCCCGAGGCCAGAGCCGCAGATCACGATCGCGCGGTCGGTCTGCCCTTCGGCCACGGCCCGCGCGGCCCGTGCGGCGAAGACCGGGTAGTCGACCGACTCGCTCCCGTGCGTGCCGAGATCCAGGGTCTCGTGGCCCGCCCGCTCGAGGCGCTCGCGCAGCGCGCGCTTGAGCGCGGCTCCGCGATGATCGCTGGCGAGGACGATCGGCTGACCCACGCGAGCCCCCCGGGGATCGGACGGGAGAGAGGTTAGCTCGCCGCGCCCGGAAGGGAGAGCACGAGGGTGGCACCTACGCCGGCTGCTGCCGCGACCGCGACATCGGCCCCGAGTGCGGGCCCCACGCCGTGCGCCTCCGCCTCCCGCGCGAGGGGCGCTTCGAGTGGGACGACCTCGTCTTCGGCCCGAGCGGCCTCGACGCCGCGGCAGCCGATCCCGCTCTTCGCCGACGTCCCGCCGCTGATCGTCGGGCGCCCCGGGCTCCGGTCGAGGTCGAGCTCGCGCGCGTCGCGCTGCGCGAGCCGAAACTCCTCCACCGAGCCCCCGCGCCCTCGCTCGCGCAGCTCGCAGATGGGGAGCCCGACGACCCGGACGACGCCCGCGACGCGGAGGGCGCGGCCGACGCAGAGAGCGGCGCCCTTGCTTGCTGACCAAGTGCCTCGCGGGCACGGCGGAGCGCCGCTGAAGCGGGCGCGAAGTGGCGGAGGATTTCAGAATATCCGATAATCAGATTCCAGGGAGGGGATCGGGATTTCCGATTCCGTGCGGGGTGCCATGGCGAAGGGAGCAACGGCGAGGAAGACCGCCTCGGGCCGGACCCCGCGCCGGCTCTCGGCGACGGAGCTCGCGAAGAGGCTCTCGGACGTGCTGAACCGCGTGCATTACCAGCGTGAGACGGTGATCGTCGAACGCGGCGGCAAGCCGCTCTGCCAGCTGACGCCCGTGCCCACGTCGCTCGACTTCCACCTCTCGGACCTCGTGGCGCTCCTCGACTCCCTGCCCTCTCCCGGCGAGGAATGGGCGGGCGCGGTCGCGCAGGGGGTGGCGGAGCAAGCCGAGTTCGAGGCGTTCGAGTGGCCTCGCTGATCGACTCGAGCGTCCTCGTCGACATCGAGCGCGGGAGAACGGATCTCGGTGTGCTCCTCGAAGAACGGGGAGACCGTGGCATCGCGATGGCCGCCATCACCGCAGCCGAGCTCCTGCACGGCGTCCATCGCCTGCGTGTCTCCAAGCGCAAGCCGCGCGCCGAAGCCGTAGTCGAAACGTTGCTCTCCTCGATTCCCGTGATCCCCTTCGATCTCGTCTGCGCTCGCGCACATGCTCGGCTCGGCGCGGAGCTCGCGCGCCGCGGGATTACCGTGGGAACCCACGATCTCATGATCGGCGCCACCGCCCTGGCGCGGGGTTTCTCCGTGGTGACGCGGGACCAGCGGAGCTTTTCGCGAATTCCGGGGCTCGAGATCGAAGACCTACCCTGATCTCGCGGCGACCGGCCGAACGCCGTCGAGAAGACTTCTCCATGGTGCTCCGAGGAGCACGCCGAGAAGCCCCGTGGCCTGCCCGCGCTCGTCCTACCCGGAGGCCTTTCGCGCGAGTGCTTCGCAGAAGGCCAGGAGCTCGTCGAGCCGGGTCGACGCGATCTCGTGCACCCGTGCCCAGTCGAGCGCCCCATAGCGGTGCGCGAGCAGATTGCGCAGCCCCGAGGCCGCGGCCAGGCGCGCCGCCAGATCCGGCGCCACGACGCCTCGCTCGCCGAGGCGGAGGAACACCTGGGCGTAGCTCTCGGGTACGTCGAGCCCTGCGTCCGAGAGCCAATGCGCCGCCAGGGAGACACAATCCTGGAGCGCGACGAAGAGATTGAGGATCACGATCTCGCGGACCGTGCGATCCGCGAGGAATGCGTCGCGCTCCCTCGGCAACACCTCGCGGATGCGAGCGACCGCGTCCCGGACCGAAGCGATCTTTTCCGCGAGGACCTGCCTATCGACCATGCGTGGCGGCCTCGAGGACGCCGCGCGCACAGAGCTCCTCGATGGGCTGGAAGTCGAGATACTCGAGGATGGCTCTCGCCTTGCGCTCGACCAGCGCTTTGCGATCGCGCTCCACGATCATCCGGCCGTCGCGAAAGACCCGATACGCGAGCCCGGGCGGGGATTCCTCGAGCAGGACCAGGTCGACAGGCTTCCCGACCGCGTCCTCCAGTCTCGCGGCGAGCTCGCCCTGCTCGAGCGCCGTGAGGTGCACCCCAGTCCCGAGGCCGACCGCGACGTCGACGTCGGAGTGCGCGCTGGCCTCGCCGCGCGCGCTCGATCCGAAGACGAGCGCGTATGCAACCCGCGGATCCTTGGCGAGGACGCGACGGAGTGCCTCGATCATCTCTCGATTGTACCCGGGCGCCGCTCCGGCGCGCCCCTCCTCTCGCTCCGGTCCTTCGCCGAAACGCCCGGAGCGCCGACGACTACGCGCCCCCCCGAGCCCGAGCTCATCGTCCGGGTGCTGCGGCCGGGCCTTCGCCTGACCCTCCCGATCACTTCGGCGACCGGGCCACAGCCGACCTCTATCACGGTATCCCAAGCCCGCGCGGCTCGAGCGGAGCGAGGGAGTCCCTTCCTATCGGCCGAGAGCGCCCATCGCAGCACCGAAGTACTCTCCATCGACGACGGATCGAAGGCAAAGCGCCGTCAACTCATCGGGTGAGACGTGCCTGGATCGCTCGCGCACCCCAGCCAACCACTTCCCACGATGTCTGCGAGCCGCCGGCTGACCATGTACACCATCGCGCTGGCATTGCTCTGTGGCAATGCCATGGTCGCGTTGCAACCGCCCGAGCTGGTACAGCTCGGCCTCTACATCCCGCATCCGAACTTCGTGCGGGACGCCTTCGAGTTGACCTCCATGTTCAGCACTTATTCGCCGAAAAACGAAGACTACATGATCTATGCAAAACGCACGCAGGCGGGACGCGCCGAAGATCGGGGGCGTTGGATCAGGCTGCCGCTGATCGATCATTTTCCCCGCCGACACGCGATCACGACGATGCAGATCTACGTTCCCTTCCCTGCGAGGATCCACGGTGCAGTGGGCCGGAATCGCGCCTGGTCCATGCTTGCAGGGAAGATCCGCGCGAACCACAACCGGCTGTACCCGGATCTCCCCGTCGCGCAGATACGGCTGGACGCGGTCCAGTGGCCCACGGACCCACGGGGTTTTCGCGCGGGCAAGGTGCCGGGCAAGATCCAGCAACGCATGTGGTTCAGCGAGGCGCTTGAATGACGGCCGGCATGGCTCGGGAGCGGTGGGAGGAATTCTGGTTCCCGCCCCGCGCGCCCCACAGGGTGGCGGGCTTTCGAATCCTGCTCGGGCTCTCCCTGGTCGGTTACTTCGGCGCCATGGCACCGCACGTCACGCTGCTCTTCTCCTCGAACGGCGTGTACGTCCCGTTCCTGGTACCCGACTACGCGCCTGCGCCCGCCGTCGCCAGGATCCTGTTCGGAATCACGATGTCACTCGCGCTGGCGGTCGCGGTCGGATTCCGCGTCCGCATCACGGTTCCGCTGCTACTCGCCGGTTTTCTCTACCACTACTTCCTGGGGATGGCCGTCAGCTACACGACGTTCGATCGCTTGATCGTGATCTATCTCCTGGTGCTGACGTTCGCCGAGAGCGGACGCGTCTGGGCGGTGAACTCGGTCGAATCCAGTGCAGCGCATCCGGCGTGCGGCTGGGGAGAACGCGTGCTGACGATGCAGGCCTTCATGCTCTACTTCGGATCTGGGCTCTGGAAGGCCGCGAACCCGTTGTGGCACGACGGCAGACTCTTCGAGTCCCTTCACCAGAGCATGTGGGCTACGCCGGTGGCCTTCTGGATTGCGGGGCTCGACCTCGGGCCCCAGTTCTGGACGCTCCTTGCCTGGACGGTGATCGCTTTCGAGCTACTGGTCGGCCTCGGCTTTCTCTTCCGCCGCTCCCAGTGGTGGGCGATGCTTGCCGCCGCGTCCTTCCATCTGGGCAACGCGGCGATCCTGGCCATCCCGGAGTTCCTCGTCTGCGTCAGCATCGCGCCGATCTTCGCGAGCGACCGCCTCCTGCAAACCATCGAGGCCCGATTCGGCCAATTGCAGAGACGAGTGCTCCGCCTGCCGGCTGACGCATGGTGACGAACGACTTCTCGGCCGCGGGAATTCAAGGCAAGGACCGCGCGATCGGGTTCTCCCGCGAGCGGCGCTCCGTCCCGTCCTCACGCTCGGCACATCTGTCACGGAACAGAGCGCTCGGATCCGGGCCCGCGATCGGCCTGAGAACCCGAAACAAGTCGCTGTAGTCATCGGTCCAGAGCGGCGTGCCAGCCAACCTCTCCGCCTTGGGGATCCAGACCGTCGCCGCGGCCACCGGATCTCCGCAGGCGAGCGCCACCAGCGAATCGATGTAGTCGGCATCGCGGCTCAGAATCACCCAATCGGAGTAGGAGGAGACCTGATGTTCCTGATTGGAGATCGCCACCGCGTGGAACCCGATGCTCTCCGCCAGGCGGAAGACCAGCGGGGCGAGATCGACGTACTCCGCGGAGACGTGGAGGGCCAGCACGCCGTCGCGCGCGACGCGGCGCTCGTAGAGTCGAAAGGCCTCGAGGGTGAGCAGGTGCATCGGAATCGCGTCGCTGTTGAACGCGTCGATCACGAGCAGATCGAAGCCACCCACGAGACCTCGATCCAGCTCCGACTGGAGCGACAGGCGGCCGTCGCCCAGAACGATCTCGATTTCGGCGGCGCTGTCCCGGAGGTAGGAAAATCCGCCGTCGTCGCGCGCGATCCGGATGACATTGGGATCGATCTCGTAGAACCGGTAATGGTCCTCTTTGCGCCCGTACGCCGCCAGGGTTCCAACACCGAGTCCGATCACGCCTACCTTCGGGCGCTCGCCGGGTTCCCGTCCCCGCATCACGAATCCGATCCCCGTGTGGGAGCTGAAATAGCTGATGGGTAGCCGCGGGGCCGGATAGACGAGCTGCGCACCGTGCATCGTCGTCCCGCTGCTCAGCTCGAGTTGATGGCGCACGGGATCGACGGCGCGAACCTCCCGGACCGTCAGCACGCCGAAGAAGTTCCGCTGCTGGAGCAGCACCCGTCGCTCGGGTCGGTCTCCGTGGCCGCCGAGAAGTGCACCGCGCTCGGAGTAGGCAGCGATGCCAATCAGCGTCACCAGGGCGCCCACACCTGCGAGGGCTGCGGTTCGCCGCGCTCCGCCGGGTTGGCCCGCGTGGAGCACGCTGCCGGGATCTCTCCGGCAGGCCAGCACGAAGAGGAGCCAGCAGGTGCCCAAACCCAGCGGTAGCTCGTGGTAGTCCGAGAAGATCCGCGGCGCGACGAGGCCCACGAACAGACCGCCGAGAGCGCCTCCCCCGGAGATACAGAGGTAGTAGGCGGTGAGTCGCGCGGGCGGGGGGCGCAACCGGTACAGCTCGCCGTGGGCGAGCATGCAGGTCGAGAACAGCGCGAGCGAGTAGACGACCACCTGAGGGAGGATGGAAGAGGACCCGTACCTCCATCCGCCCAGCTCGTCCGACGATAGCCAGACCAGGACCAGAAGGAGCGTGGCGCTCGCTGCCAGGCTGGTGAACACGCCGCGCCGATATGTCCGATCCGACCCGAAGCATGCGATGAAGGTGAAGAGGTAGATACAGAGCGGAACGATCCACAGGAAGGGGACGCTGCCGATGTCGAGACAGAGCTTGTTCGTGATGCCCAGCAACAGCACCACGGCAACGGCGGGCAGCAGGATCCAGACCGCGACGCTCCGAGCCTCCACCGCCTCCCCCACCGCGTCGTGAGCTTTCATCACTCCCTCGACCCGCGGACCCCACTTCGCCAGCCAGGCGCACGCGAGGATCGAGATGCCACAGAGGGCGAATCCCCAGGACCAGATCTGCGATGCCCGCAGAAGGGGAACCCGCGGCTCGATCAGCAGGGGGTAGCTCACGAGAGCCAGCAGGGAACCCAGGTTGGAAGCGGCATACAGCGGATACGGAGAGCGACTCGGCTGCGCGCGCGCGAACCAGGCCTGAAGCAACGGCCCCGTCGCTGCCAGCAGGAAGAACGGCAGCCCGACGTTGGCGAGCAGCATCATCAGGATGCGTGCGCTGGGATCCGCACCGGCCTCGGGCTGCCAGGACGCACCGGGAAGGACCGGAAGCACGGCCAGCGCCGAGGCGAAGACCAGCGCGTGGACGAAGGGTTGTCGCTCTCTAGGGACATGCTCGATCAGCAGATGAGCGTAGGCATAGCCCAGGAACAGCGTCGACTGATAGAACGTGAGGCAGAGGGTCCAGACGCCGGGTCCCCCCCCGAACCAGGGAAGGATGTGCTTGCCCACCATCGGCTGGACCATGAACAGCAGAAAGGCGCTGGCGGCGATCGTGCCGATGAAGAGAATCGCTGCGGTGGAGGGCGGTCGCAACTCAGTGTTCGGTGACGACCCGGTAGTTGGTGTCCTGGCGCAGGCGCCAGATGTAGCGGTCCACGATGAAGTGGTGGATGTTGATGACCGCCGCGCAGAGCAACATGCTCTCGGCCAGGCCGAAGCCCGCAAGCCGGTACGCGAAGGGCCAGACGTAGAAGAGCAGGTAGCCCAGCCCCAGGCTCACGGCGTAGAAGGCGACGGCGTGGGCCACCGGGCCGCGCCGGTTGCCGGGCCGCGCGACCTGCTCCTTCACGTGGAAGATGGTGACGATGGCGAGGTACTGGAGGCCATGAAAGACGGTCGCCCAGATGAAGGCGTCGTACAGGCGGAAGACGATCCACCAGATGCCGTTGCTGACGATCAGGAGCCAGCTGATGGCCGGCAGGCCGCGTCCCTGGTGGGCGTAGAGGCGCACGGCCAGCAGCAGCGGCGTGACGAAGACCAGCAGCGCCACCCACGCGCCCGCCGTGCGCACCGCCTGCTCCAGCAGGGGATGGCCGGCCAGCACGTGCGCGGGCAGCAACCAGGCGAGGCCCGAGTCGCGCGCGTCGAGGAAGGCGAAGACGAAGGGCAGCATGCACGTGCCAAACACCAGCCGGCGGTCGACGTCGCCGAGCGTTCCTCCCGAGCGGTAGTGGTACATGCAGGCCAGGCCGAAGGCCTGGGCGGCGTAGTGGAAGGGGGACCAGGTGAGGTAGAGCGCCTGGAGGTGCCAGCCGATCTTCTCGGGCCACAGCAGGCCCACGCCAAGGACAGCCAGGGTCGCCAGGGGAAGGCCCATGCTCAGGAAGGGCCAGAGTCGGAAGGCGCCAGGCTTGGTGTAGAGCCGCACCGTGGACGCGGCGAAGTGCGCGCTGTTGGACGCCAGGACCAGGAAGGGGATCCACGCCGCCGCCGGCGCGTCGGCGCCTAGCTGGCCCGCCAGCGCCAGCGCGACGATCACGAGCAGGCTGAGCCCGCCGCCGATCGCCAGGTAGTCGAAGGGGCGGTTCAGGAAGACCCGCGCCGGCGGCAGGAAGTGGCGTGACGAGCCGGGCGCTGCGGCCGCCACGCTGCTCACGGGGCTCGCTCGGCCCGCTGCGCGCGCAGTGCCCGCGCGCGCTCGAAGTGCTCTGCCGCTTCTTCGCGCTTCCCCCGCTCGTGCAGCGCGAAGCCGAGCAGGTCGTGGAGATCGGGATGCGGATCTGCCGCGAGCGCTTCGCGCAGCGCGCGCTCCGACTCGACCCAGTTGCCGGCCTCCCAGTAGGCGCGTCCCAGCGTCGCGGAAAGCCCCGGCTGACGCGCATCGAGGTCGCGCGCTCGCTCGAGGCTCTGCAGGCTCGCGGCGAGATCCCCCTGCGCCAGCAGCGCCCGGCCCAGGGCCAGGTGTGCGCCCGGGTCCCCCGGATCTTCGCGAACCCGCTGCCGCAGCGGCTCGGCGCGCGCCGGCGCGCCGGGCGCAGGCGAGAAGGCCAGCCGGGGCCTGGTGGCGCCGTAGTTCTCCGGATCGATCAGGCCCGCCAGACGGAACTCCTCGAGCGCCGTCGCGTAGTCTCCGCGCTCGAGGAGCGCCCGGCCCAGGATCGTCGCGTCCCCCTGGATCGGGGGCAGCCCGAAGAGGCGTACGCCCTCGACGAAGCCGGCGACGAAGGAGCCGCCCAGCACGAGCAGCGCCGCCAGGAAGAGCACCTGATAGATGGGGCTCGCCTCCCGGCGCCACGCAGCGACGGTCCGCACCAGACCATCGGTTCCCTCGACCGGCAGCCCCTGGCTCTCCCTCGCCACGAGACCAGTGTATCGGCTTCAGCCGAAACTGGCGGGCGGGATCCCGAAGAGCGCGCGGGCGGCCAGCGCGCCGGCCCCGACAGCTCGCGCGCTAGCTCGCCGCGCCGGGAACGCAGAGCACGAGGGTGGCGTTGGTGCCGCCGAAGCCGAAGGAGTTGGAGAGTGCGATCTGCACCCGCGCGCGCCGCGCCCGGTTCGCGATGTGGTCGAGGGCGCACTCGG
>CAZUYC010000103.1:0-16987 GCA_964624475.1 uncultured Spirochaetales bacterium
AACGTCGAGGTCGAAGGCAGCGAGCTGGTGTTCTTCCGCCGCTTCTTCAACGGCAAGCTCGATTCGCGCTTGCGGCCGGCCTCGTTTCCGGTGGTCGCATCGATGCAGCCGGGCGCGACCGCGGCCTTCGAAGGCTCGGCCGACGGCAAGGTGACGCCGCTCGCGGTCGCGCTCTCCCCCAGCGAGCTGCGGACGAGGTTCGTGGAGATCCGGAAGGTCGAGAAGACGGGCGTCGACCTCTCGAAGGCCGACATCATCGTCTCGGGCGGACGCGGCCTCGGCGCGCCGGAGAAGTTCCCGGAGGTGATCCAGCCCCTCGTCGATGCGCTCGGTGGCGCGATGGGCGCCTCGCGGCCCGTCGTCGACGCCGGCTGGCTCCCGCATGCCTACCAAGTCGGCTCCTCGGGGCAAACCGTCACACCGAAGCTGTACATCGCGGTCGGTATCTCGGGTGCGATCCAGCACCTCGTGGGCATGAAGAACTCGAACTACATCATCGCCATCAACAAGGACGCGGACGCACCGATCTTCGAGGTCGCGAACCTCGGGGCGGTGGCGGACCTCTTCGAGATCGTGCCTGCCCTCACGAAGGCCGTGCTCGCCGCCAAGGGCTAGCCTCTCGCAAGCTCGAGACAGTGTTTGGATTCGAGGTGGGCGCGCCGATCCGCCTCGGAGCCGGATGGCTGACCGCCGTTTCGAACCCGATCGTTGGTTTGCGGTTGACATCGCCGCCGTGGAGGAGTACGCAGAGGATCGGGGCGGTCGGCACAGCAGATCAGAGCTCTTGGCAGGGATCTCGCGGCGCTGCAACGGGTTGCGCTCGCGCGGGCCGTTCGATGTGAGGCGTCGGAGGCGACGCCCTCGGGGGGGGTTGGAGTGCCCGGTCCGCGCCGGATCGCATTCGTCAACGAGAAGGGGGGAAGCGCCAAGACCACCCTGGTGGCCAACCTCGGCGCCTACCTCGCGCTGCGCCGTGGCCGCCGCGTGCTCGGGATCGACATGGATCCCCAGGGACAGCTCGGGAAGGTCCTCGGGGTGGACGTCCACCGCTCGAGCCGGACCGCGATCGATCTCCTGCTCGACACGATGCTCGGCGATTCCAGCCTCGACCGCCCGCGCGCCGGCGCGCCGAGCGACGCGCCGTCCTCCACGCTCCCGATCGTGCGCACCCACATCCCGGCCTTCGACCTCGTGGTCGCGAACAAGTCGCTCGCGCTCTTCCCGATGTGGGAGGGCGGCGAGGACGAGGACCCGACCGGGCGCCTGGAACGGGCGCTCGAGGAGGCGCGGGAGCTCGAGGCCTACGACTTCGTGCTCTTCGACGCGCCGCCGTCCTTCGGACCGCTGACCCTGGGCGTGCTGCGCGCGGCCCGAGAGATCGTCGTGCCCGTTCCGCTGACCTTCCTCGCCCTCGACGGCTGCGCGGAGCTCTTGCGCAGCGTCGAGACGGTGCGAACGCGCTACGGCAACCCCGCGCTCAAGATCTCGATGGTGGTCCCCACCTTCTACCGGCGCACGAAGCTCGCCCACGAGCTCCTCGAGCGCCTGAAGCGCCGCTTCCCGAAGGAGATCGCGCACTCGGTGGTCGGCTACCACGTGCGCATCGACGAGGCGCAGTCGCGCGGCCTCTCGATCTTCGAGTACGCCCCGAAGGACCGGGGTGCACAGGTGATGGCCGAGCTCGCCGAGGAGCTCGAGCTGCGCGGCACCACGCCCGAGGGAGGAACGGCCGCGTGAAGGAGCTCGACGCCGCGACTGCCGACGCCTGGGAAGACGCCCCCGCCGACGGGCCGGCGCTCGGTCGCGATCCCTTCGAGGAGGCCACCGCGGTCGACCCCTTCGTGGCTCGGCTCGAGCGAGCCGCGTTCGGTCCCCCGCCCCGCGCGCGGCGAGCCCCGCGCCTGCAGGCCGTCGCGCCCGCCCCGCGCCCGGTCCCCGTTCGCGAGGCTCCCCTGCGCGAAGCCCCGCGCCCGACCGCGCGCGCTCTGGAGCGGCCGGCCATCCCGCTGCGGCGCCGGCGCGCGACGAGCCCCGCGCTCGCCGAGGTCGAGCTTCCGGAGACCCAGGGGCTCCTCGACCGCCTGATGGGAGAGGACGAGCGACGGCGCCTCGCCGCCCTCGCCCATCTCGTGGACGGCGAGACCTCCTACGACCGTTACGGCTTCTCGCCCGAGGCGATCCGCACCGCCTTCCCGTGGTTCCAGGCGCTCTACCGCTGGTACTTCCGCGTGCGAAGCGAAGGCCACGAGCACCTCCCGCTCGACGGGCCCGCGCTGCTCGTCGCGAACCACGGCGGGCTCCTGCCCTTCGATGCGGCGATGGCGGTCGTCGACGTGCTGCTCCACACCGATCCTCCGCGGCTCGCGCGAGCGATCGTCGACCGCTGGGCGGGGACGCTCCCGTGGATCAACGTCTTCTACGCTCGCGTCGGGCAGGTGGTCGGAACCCGCGAGAACTTCGCCGACCTGCTCGACGACGGGCAGCTCGTCCTCGTGTTCCCGGAGGGTATGGAGGGCGTGCGCAAGCCGATCACGCAGCGCTACCGCCTGCAGGGCTTCCGGGTGGGATTCGTCGAGCAGGCACTGCGGGCGCGTGCGCCGATCGTGCCCGTCGCGATCGTCGGGAGCGACGATCAGGCCCCGGTCCTCTACGACCTGAAGCCGCTCGCGCGCGCCTTCGGCCTGCCCTTCCTGCCGCTGACCCCGACCTTCCCGTGGCTCGGGCCGCTCGGGCTCCTGCCCTACCCCGTGGGCTACCGCATCGTCTACGGCGAGCCGCTCCGTTTCCACGAGCGCTTCGGTCCGGAGAGCGCGAACGACGCGCGCCTCGTGCGCTACCTCGCGAACCAGGTCCGGCGCGCCGTGCAGCTCCTCCTCGATCGGAGCCGTTCGTGACCCACGTGCTCGTGACCCACGCGGACGAGCCGATCGGGCGGCGCGTGGTCAAGACCCTCTTCCACGATCCCGAGGTGGGTTACATCTTCGCCGTGGGCGACGGCCCTCCGCCGCGCTCTTTCGACCGCTTCCTCGGCGGTGCGGAGCCGCGCCTCGGCTACGCGCGGGCCGACCTCGCGCGTCACCGTCCGATGAGCGACCTCTTCCGCTCGGCTCGCTTCCGCGAGGCGGAGATCGACACGCTGGTCCACGTCCCGCGCCACGGCGCGTCGGCGGGGGTGACCGCCCCGCTCGTGGCGGGCGTGGCCGAGCGCACGGCCGAGGCGCGGCTCGTGCTCCAGCACTGCCTCGAGGCGACCGGCGTGCAGAGCCTCGTTGCGCTGGGCTCTGCCTTCGTCTACCGCCTCCCGCCCGGGAACGCGAACCGCCTCGACGAGGAGAGCGAGCTCGACCTCGACCCGGACGTGCCGCCCGAGGCGCGGTCGTGGATCGACTGCGACATGATCTTCCACGGCGAGCTCCACAACGACAGGCTGCGCGTCGTCCTGCTGCGCATCCCGACGGTGGTGGCGGACGGGGGATTCGTCTACCTGCACCCGCTGCTCGCCGGACGACCCGGAGCGCGGCTGCGGCCGCTCGGCTACGACCCGATCTGCGCGCTCGTGTCCGACAAGGACGTGGCCCGGGCGGTGCAGGCCGCCGTCCACGCGCGGGGGCCCGGGATCTACAACGTGGCGGGCAGCGAATCCGTCCCGCTCTCGTTGCTCGCCCGTTGGACCGGGCGCGCGAGCCTCCCGCTCCCGGGGGTGCTCCTCGGCTTCGCCGACCGGGTCTCGCGCCTGCTCGGCCGCGAGGCCCTGCCCGGCGCCGCCGACGCGGCGCGCCTGCGCTTCGGCTTCACGCTCGACACGCGCCGCGCCGAGCGGGAGCTCGGCTTCCGGCCCGCCAATCGGATCGGCCTCTCCCGGGCCGGCGACGGCTCGCTGCGCCTCGAGACCGCCGCAAGCTAGGAGCGTGCCCCCGCCCGGTCTCGCGGCTATTCTCGGCCGGCTACGCAGGTGGGGGGAGCATGGCCGTCGACACGTCGCAGTTCCGCAACGGCCTCAAGATCGAGCTCGACGGCGAGCCGTTCACGATCGTCTTCTTCCAGCACGTGAAGCCCGGCAAGGGCGGCGCCTTCGTGCGCACGAAGGTCCGGAACCTGCGCAACGGCAAGATGCTCGAGCGCCGTTTCCGGGCTGGCGAGCGCGTCGAGCTCGCGGACGTGGAAGAGCGCCGGATGCAGTACCTCTACCCGGACGGCGACCAGCTCGTCTTCATGGACACCGAGAGCTACGAGCAGATCCCCTTCACTGCGGAGCAGGTGGGCGACGCCCGCAAGTTCCTGAAGGAGAACCTCGACGTCGACGTCGTCTTCTGGCGCAGCCAGCCGATCAGCGTCGAGCTTCCCGCCTTCATCACGGCGGCGATCACGCACTGCGAACCGGGCATCAAGGGAGACACGGCGAGCAACGTCACCAAGCCCGCCACCCTCGAGACCGGCGCCGTCGTGCAGGTGCCGCTCTTCGTGAAGGAAGGCGAGACCATCCGGGTCGACACCCGATCCGGGGAGTACGTCGAGCGGGTCGGCTAGCCCGCATGTCTCACCAGGGCGCGTAGCGAGGCGGCGCAGATGCCTGTCCCGGCACGAGATCGCGACCGAGGGAAGCGGAGGCGTAGCCGACGCTACGTCGAGCACCCGCAGGGAGCGATCTCGTGCCGGGGCGGGCAGATGCGTCGCCAAAGTCACGCTCTGGTGAGACTTGCGGGCTAGCGCCTTGGCACGTTCCGCAGCCCGCCGCCCCCCTCGTCGCGCCCTGGTCTTCTCCGGTGGCGGCGCGCGCGGCGCCTACGAGGCGGGCGTCGTGCGCTACCTGCTCGAGGAGCTGCCGCGGCGGCTCGGTCGGCCGGTCCGCTTCGAGATCCTCTGCGGCACCTCGGTGGGCGCGATCCACGCCTGCTTCCTCGCCGCGACGGCGCAGGAGGGCGCGCAGCGCGGCGCACGCCTCGTCGACCTCTGGTCCTCGATGCGCATCGAGGACGTGCTCCCGCTCTCGCGACGCGACATCCTGAACCTGCCCCGCCGCATCCTGGGCGTGCGCCGCGTCGTCGAGGCGATGCGCGGCGGCGCGACTCCGGCGCGGCTCTACGGCCTCCTGAACACCGCGCCGCTGGAGCGGCTCGTGGTGCAAGCGATCCCGTGGCGACAGATCCGCCAGAACGTCCGCGAGGGGCGCGTCGACGCCGTCTGCGTCGCCGCGACGCAGATCGCGACCGGCCGCGTCACGATCTTCATAGAGAGCCGCGAGCAGACGGTGACCGAGTGGACGCGCGACCCGAACATCCTGCCGCGGCCGACGCGCCTCCTGCCCACCCACGCCCTGGCCTCGGCCGCGATCCCGCTGCTCTTCCCGGCCGTGCGCGTGGCGAGCACCTACTACGTGGACGGCGGGCTCCGGCTCAACACCCCGCTGGCGCCGGCCCTGCGCCTCGGCGCCGACCGGGTCCTCGTGGTGGCGCTGCGCCCGCACCCGCGCCAGGCCAGCGAGGCCGCGCTCGCCGAGCAGCGCGTCGAGGACTACGGAAGCCTGCTCTTCCTGTTCGGGAAGCTCCTGAACGCACTGCTCCTCGACCACGTGGACACCGACCTCGCGCGCATGCACGTGATGAACGAGATGCTCGACGACGGCGTCGCCGCCTTCGGACCGGGGTTCCTCGAGAAGCTCAACGCGCAGGCCGTGCGCGACGGCCGTCATCCCTTTCGCCCCATCCGCGACCTCGTGATCCGCCCCTCGGCGGACCTCGCCATCCTGGCGGGGCAGATCCTCCAGGGCATGGGCGGCGAACGCGCGCGCTCGCCCCTGATCCGGTTCGCCGCGCGCAACCTGGTGGACGGCCGCCGGACGCCGGAGTCCGACCTGCTGTCCTACCTGCTCTTCGACGGCGAGTTCCTGGCTCCCCTCGCCGAGCTCGGCATGCGCGACGCGCGCGCGCGCGAGCAGGACCTCGTCGACTTCTTCACCGACTGAGCCCGAAAACCGCGGTCCCAGGTAGGCGCTCGAGGCGTGCCCGTCACACCGCCTCCCCGACGCGGGAATCGCAGCTCGAGGGTCCAGGGAACGACCTCCGACACCCCCGGTCGCGGGCCCTCCGGTGGACCGCGCGGACTTCTGGCATAATGCCGGTCTCGAGCACTCCCTGAGGTCTCCGGATGGAGATCCGCGCGGTTGCATGCGCTGCGTGCGGCGCCTCGGTGGAACGCGACGCCGCGTTCTGCGCCGAGTGCGGCGCGGAGCTCGGCCAGTCCTGCACGCAGTGCCAGCGCGGCATCCCGGGCTACGCCAGCTTCTGCCCCTACTGCGGCACGCCCAGCGCCCGCGCATCCCCGCGCGCGGAGCCGCCCGACCGGCGGCACCCCGCGCAGGAGATCCCCCACGGCGAACGGCGCAACGCCAGCGTGCTGTTCGCCGATCTCTCCGGGTACACGGCGCTGAACCAGACGCTCGATCCGGAGGAAGTGGCGCGCGTGTTGAACCGGCTGAAGGCCGAGGCGACCCGGATCGTCGAGGCCCACGGAGGCATCGTCAACCAGTTCGTCGGCGACGAAGTGATGGCGCTCTTCGGGGTTCCGCGCGCCCACGACGACGATCCGCTGCGCGCCGTGCGCGCCGCCATCGCATTGCGCGATCACGTCCGCGAGATCGGCGATCAGCTCGCGCCACAGCTCGGCACGGCGCTGCGCATGCACACCGGAGTCAACACCGGACTCATGATCACCCAGCTCCGGGATCGCAGGGACGGGCTCTATGGCGTCACCGGCGACGCCATCAACACCGCCTCCCGGCTCGCCGAGGCGGCCGCCAGCGACGAGATCCTGATCGGCCCCGAGACGCATCGCGCGATCCGAGCGGCCTTCGAAACCGAACTCGTCGGCGAGCTGCAGCTGCGCGGCAGGGGCGAGCCCCTCGTCACCCATCGCGTGGTTCGCGGCGCGACCGCGAGAGACGACGCGGCTGCGACGCGGACGCGGACCACCGATTTCGTCGGGCGCCGTGAGGAGATGCAGATCCTCGCGCGCTGCTTCGATGACGCCAGTGCCGGCCGCGGCCGCCTGGTCGGCATCTCGGGAGAGGCCGGCGTCGGGAAGTCGCGCCTGTCCGAGGAGTTCGCGCACGGGCTGCCCGCGGACGCCCTCGTCCTCCGGGGGCAATGCCGTTCCTTCGGCAGCGTGGCCCCCTACGAGCCTTTTCTCGAGGTGCTGCGCAGCGCGCTGCTCTCCGCCGGCGGCGAGGGCTCCGAGGCGGATCGCGTGATCGCGCGCGTGGAGAGCGAGCTGCCCGCGTGCGCCGAGCACCTCGCGACCCTGCTGGGCCTGCTCTCGCTCCATTCCGATGCGCCCCCGTTCCCGGCCCCGGCTGAAGACCGCCCGCAGGTCGCGATCCTGACGGCGCTGCAGGCGGTGCTCGCGGGGCTCGCGCACTCGCGTCCCGTGGTGCTGCTGCTGGGCGACTGGCACTGGGCCGACCCCGCCTCGCAGCAGGCGCTCGAGTACCTGGCGGAGAGCGTCGCTGCGCAGCGGCTGCTGCTGCTCGTGAACTTCCGTTCCTTCTACGAGCCGCACTGGGCGCCGAGCGCGATGCGCCTCGATCTGCTCCCGCTGCGGACCGACGACACCCGGTCGATCATCCACCGGATCGTCGGCGCGGACGCGCCGGACGCGCTCGTCCACCGCATCTGCGAACGCACCGGCGGCAATCCCCTCTTCGTCGAGGAGCTGAGCAGAACGCTCGTCGACCTCGGCTTCGCCAGCGGCATGGACCCGGAGAAGCTGGTCGAGAGCGTCGTTCCCGACAACGTGGCCGCGGTACTGCGCGCTCGCATCGACCGCCTGCCGTCGCCCTGCATCGAGATGCTGAAGCTGGCCTCCGTGCTCGGCGAGTCGTTCCCGCTCCCGCTGCTCCGCGACCTCTGCGATCCGGAGCGCAACTTCGTTGGGACCTTCGGCGCGCTCGTGCATGCGGAGCTGCTCCAGCAGCTGGGAGACGGTACGAGCGTGCGCTTCAAACACGCGATCGTGCGCGATGTCGCCTACGAGATGCTTCTGCTCCAGCACCGCCGCGCGCTCCACGATGCGGTCGGACGCGCGATCGAGCAGCGCGAGGAAGATCGCATCCAGGAGCACGTCGAGCGGCTCGCGCACCACTTCGCGCGCAGCGAAGACCGCGACAAGGCGGTGCTCTACCTGGTGCGCTCGGCGGACAAGGCGGTCGCCTCCGGCGCGATGATCCAGGCCCTCGGCCAATACGTCGAGGCGGTGCGGATCCTGGGTGAGATGGAAGAGACCCCCGTCCAGATGCGGCGCCGCGTCGACATCACGCTGAAGCTGTCCCACGCCGCGGTCTATCGCCCCTCGAAGGATCTGCGCGAGCCGCTCCTCAGCTGCCTCGAGCTATCGGAGCGGCTCGGAGACGCGAGAGCCGCCAGCTACAGCCTCTACTGGATGGGCTTTCTCGAGCACTCGCTCGGGAGCTGGGCGGCGGCGCGCGGCCACTTCGAGGGCTGCATCGCCAGGGCCAGGGAGCGGCGCGACGACAAGCTGCTCTCCCTGGCCTGCGCGAATCTCGGCCAGACGCTCTTCCACTGGGGCGACTACCCGGAGGCGATCCGGCTGCTCGAAGAGGCAGTGAGGCTCGGCCGCTCGATCAGCGGCGAGAGCGCGGCCGGGCGCATGATCTCGTACCCGCTCGGATACCAGGCGATGATCCACGCCGACACCGGCCGCTTCGATCTCGCCGACGAGCGACTCGACGAGGCGAGCGCCCTCGCGCGCGACGCCGGTCTGCTCCACGTCGAGGCCGCGGTGGCGGGCACGCGCGGCGTGGTCGAGCTGTTCCGGGGCGATTGGCCCGCCTGCCGGTGGGTTGCCGCGGAGCTCGAGCGCAAGAGCAAGCGCATCGGCTCGACCTTCATGCTGGCTGTGAGCCAGACCCTCGGCGGCTACGCGCGCTGCTTCGAAGGTCAGCAACGCGAGGGCATCGCGATGCTGCGCGGCGGCGTCGCGATGCTCGAGCGCAGCGAGATCTGGATGATGATCGCGTTCGCCGGCGCGTGCCTGGCAGAGGCGCTGGTGCTCGGTGGCGAAGTCGACGAGGCCGAGTAC
Organism: uncultured Spirochaetales bacterium; assembly: GCA_964624475.1. Lineage (GTDB taxonomy): Bacteria > Myxococcota_A > UBA9160 > UBA9160 > SMWR01 > CAZUYC01. The sequence goes on from CAZUYC010000103.1 coordinate 9,094, forward strand.
CTGGCCGGGCGCGCCCTCGAGCACGCGGCGCGCGACGACCGGATGGGGGAGCCGCAGGCTCACCGCGTCCTGATGCTCGTCGCCGCCCGGCGCACGCCCGGCGAGCGCGGCCGGATCGACGTCGCGCTCGCCAGCGCGCTCGCCGCGGCTCGCCGACGCGGCTCGGTGTGCGACGAGCTGATCACGCTCATGCGAGCCGCGGAGGCGCTGGCGGAGCGCGACCCGGGCTGGGCGCGCGATCGGCTCCGGGAGTGCGTGGAGCGCTTCCGCGCGCTGCGGATGCCGTCGTACTGCGCGCGATCCGAGGCCCTGCTCGAGAGGATCTAGCCGTCGGCCTTCAGGATCAGGCTCCGCGGGTAGGAGCCGTCCGGGATCACGCCTTTCGGTCCATGGGCGATGTAGCCGCGCAGGCCGGGCGCGCGGCGCAGGTTCTCGCGCGAGAAGAGCGCGAGCGCCATCTGCGTCAATAGCTCCTCCGCGATGTCCTTGCCCTGACAGAGGTGCGTGTCGTGACCGAAGAGCATGTACTCGCTCTCCGGACGCCCGGGGAGGAAACGGCCGGCGCGCGGGATCGCGCGCGAGTCCGCCGTCGCGGAGCCGATCACGAGGTTGACGGTCGTTCCCTGCCGGATCGTTCGCCCCGCGATCTCCGCGTCGCGCTCCGCATAGCGCAAGATCATGAACGGGAAGGGGAAGAAGCGCGCGGCTTCGATCACGTACGCGCGCACGCCGGTCGCGTCGCCCTGGATCGCGAGCCGATGCAGGCGTTTCCGCTGCGCGCGCCCGAGGCGCAGCAGGCGGTCGACCGCTTCGATGAAGAGCCAGCTCGTGGGCATGATCGCGCCCGAGATGAAACCGAGGCTGCGGGCGATGGCCGCGTCGTCGAGCCCGCCCTGGGCGGCGATCAGGCGACCGAGGACGTCGTCGGGCGCCTCGCCTCCGCCCGCGAGCGCGGCCTGCCGCTCCGCGACCAGGTGCCGGAAGTGAGCCGCGATGCTGCGGCCCGCGCGCTGAGCCGGCACCGCCCAGTCGGAGGCTGCCGGAGCGAACACGTAGTAGGAGATCAGCCTCAGCCAGTGGAGGATCTCGGGGCGCTCCGGATAGGGCTCGGGGGTGCCGAAGAACACGCGCGCGAAGTGGAGCGGCACCACGTCGGCGAGATCGCCGACGACGTCGATCTCGCCCTTGGTCTTGAGCGCGTTCTCGACGCGCTCGCGCGAGAGCGTGGCGCCGAAGCGCCGCACCCAGGTCAGGCGGCCGAGGCTCTCCGGTCCCTCACGCTCCCGCCGCGGGTCGTGCCCTTCGAGCGCCGCGCGCATCGCGCCGGATTCGCGCGCGTAGTCCGCAGACGGATCCATGCCGAGAAAGGTGATGCCCGTCGTGTCGGTCATCCGCATCCCGAAGATCGCGACCGAGAACTCCTCGGGGCGCGCCAGCACGGAGCGCACGTCGGCGGAGCGCAGCACGTAGACCGTATTGCCGCGCTGGACGATCGGGAAGAAGCGGCGCGCGAGCGCGAGGAGGCCGCGCCTCGAGCGGTCAGCGACGTGCCCGCGGAGGTACGCGTGGCGCAGCAGGCGGCGCGGCCCAGTGAGCAGGGTCCGGTCGTCGAACGCGGGAGGCATCCGCGATCTCCTCGCGCCCAGCCTGGACCGCGGCGCCGGACGCTGTCAAGCCCCCTGCGTGCCGAATTCGCTTGAGAGGCGCAGCGCTTTGTGGCCTAATGCCGGCCACGGAGCCCTGCCGTGGACCAGGCCGCCCTGACCGTCGTGGTCCCGATCGAGCGGTCGGACCTCGCCCCCCTGCGAGCGCTTCTCCAGTCCATCGAGGCGGACGTCCGGAAGCGGAGGCTCGCCGCCGCCAAGGGTGCCCTGTTCCCGTTCGCGGACCTCGCGACGGTGCACTTCGCGCGCTTCGTGGTGATCGACCCGCCGGCCACCCGGTCCGGCGCGCCGCCGCTCCTGGTCTTCGCCACGAGCTACGACGGATCGCGAGCCCGACACCTGCGCGAGCTGGTCGCGGTCGCCGGCGACGTGCTCGAGCGCGTCTTCTCGCACTGCGACAGGGGGCTCTCTGGCGCGGGGAGCGATCGGCTGCTCGCGTTCCTGGAGCGGAACTCGGGGGTCGGGTGCAACGCCTTCTACGTCGGCCATCGCGGTCGCTCCGTCTCGCAGATCCTGAACGAATCGCGGCTTCAGCTCGAGCTCGAGTCCGCGCTCGGACGAGCGAGCGGACGCCTGTGCAGGGAGCCGTTTGCGGAGGCGCTGCGCTGCGTGAGAGGGCGCGAGGATCTGCGCTGGGCCCTCTCGCCTCCCGATCCCACCCGGCCCCCGTGGTATTCGAGAGCGCTGCGGCTCCTGGCCTTCGGGCTGGCTGCGCTCGCGCTCGCCCCCGTGCTGGCCGTGTGGCTGCTGTGCATCCGCGCCCTCGAGCTCCGCGACGCTCGCAGATCGCCGGACCACTCGGAGCAGGAGCTGCAGAAGGACCGCGAAGCGGGGCGGGACCACAAGCGCTCTCTGCTCCTGGACGAAGATCTCGGCGTCCAGAACCAGATGACGGCCGTCGCGGACCTGAAGCCCGGCTTCCTGCGCCTGGCCACGCTCCGCGTGGTGCTCTGGGCGGTCGACTTCCTCGCTCGAGCCCTCTGGGACGGGACCCTCAACGGCATCCGGACGATCCACTTCGCGCGCTGGTTCCTGGTGGAGCAGGGCGGGATGCACCGGCTCGTGTTCCTCTCGAACTACGACGGAAACTGGGAGAGCTACCTCGGGCAGTTCATCGACGACGCGGCGAGCGGCGTGACGGCCATCTGGAGCAACACCGTCGGCTTCCCCAAGGCGAAGTGGCTGATCGGCAGCGGCGCTCGCAGGGAGCTGAAGTTCAAGCGCTGGGTGCGCGCGCGCCAGATCCAGACCCAGGTCTGGTACAGCGCGTATCCGGATCTGAGCGTCTCGAACGTGCAGAACGACTCGAAGATCCGCCGCGGCCTGCAGGGGCTGCGCGGACTCGAGGAGCGGCGGGCATGGCTCCGGCTCCTCTGACGAAGCCGCCCGAGAAGATCGACGTCCACGACGTGCAGGGGCTCGTCCTGCGCGGATACGGCGCGCTCAAGGGCGCCTGCTACCTGACGTTGCGGATCGGGGCCGGCCGCGTCGCCGGGGCGCGCGCCTGGTTGAGCGAGATCGCGCCCGAAGTGAGTTCCGCGGCCGGGCCGCTGACGGACCGGCATCTGAACGTCGCCTTCACCTACCCCGCGCTGGAGAGCCTCGGGCTGCCTCGGAGCACGCTGACGGGCTTTCGAAGCGCGTTCGTCGAGGGGGTGGCGGGGGGCGGCGAATCCCCGAGCCATCGCAGCCTCGTGCTGGGCGACGTCGACGCGTCGGCCCCCGAGCGGTGGCGCTGGGGCAACGCCGAGCGGCCGATCGAGATCGCGCTGCTGCTCTTCACGCGCACGGAGCCCGACATCGCCGCGTTCACGGCATTCCACCGCGAGCGCCTGGCGAAGCACGGGCTCGACGTCGTCGACGAGTTCCGGGCCCACGAGCTGCCCGGGCGCAAGGAGCACTTCGGTTTCCGCGACGGCATCTCACAGCCCGCGCTGCGCAACGCGAACCCGCCCGGCGAGTGCCCCGGCGTACTCGAGGAGGACCGTCCCGAGAACACGGTGGAGCCGGGCGAGTTCCTGTTCGGCTACCGGAATCAATACGGAGCGGTGGCGAGCGGACCGGGCGTGCCGGCGGAGCTCGACCCGGGAGGCCTCCTGCCGCCGCGGCCGAGCTCGCCCGCCGTGCACGAGTTCGCGCGCAACGGAACCTTCCTGGTGTGGCGGCAGCTCGAGGAGCAGGTCCAGGAATTCTGGCGCGCAGTCCGAGACAACGCCGATGACGATCGGGAGGCGCGGCGGAAGCTCGCAGCGAAGTTCTTCGGTCGCTGGCCGAGCGGCGCGCCGCTGGCGCTGGCGCCGGAGACCGACGACCCGAGCCTCGAGGATCGGAACGATTTCTCCTACATGCAGAGCGATCCGCACGGCTATCACACGCCCCACGGCGCGCACATCCGGCGCGGCAACCCGCGCGACTGGAACCTCTCCTCCAAGCCGGAGGGCTCGCTCGCGATCGCGAACGGCCACCGCATCATCCGCCGCGGGCGACCCTACGGGCCGCCGGTGGCGGCCTCGATGGAGCCCGAGGACATCCTCGGCGCGGACCCGGATTCGCCCGAGCGCGGCGTGCACTTCCTGTGCTTCATGGCCGACATCGAGCGCCAGTTCGAGCTGATCCAGGGCACCTGGCTCAACGATGCGAAGTTCGGCGGGCTCTACGACGAGCGCGACCCGATGCTCGGCGCACAGCCCAAAGCGGGCGGCTCCTTCACGCTCCAGGCGGCGCCGATGCGGAGACGCTTGAACGACCTCTCGCGCTTCGTGACGGTGCGAGGCGCCGCCTACTTGTTCATGCCGGGCCTCGATGCGGTGCGCTTCCTCGGCACGCTCCGCGAGTGAACGAGTCCGCTTCATCGGACGACGCGCCGATCCATCTCCGCTCACGACCACGATCCACGGCGAACGTCGTGTGCGGCCAGCGGGGCCGGAGCGTCAAATGTGTGCGCGAGCCAGGATCTCTAGCGCCCGGGATCCCGGATCGCGACGATGCGCAGCGGGCCGCCGCTGCCGCCGCCGATCTTCATCGGGAGCGCCACCACGGTGAACGAGATCTCGGGGAGCTGCTCGAGATTCGCGACATTCTCGAGGATCGAGACGTTGCGCCCGGCGAGCTCGCGGTGCGCCTCGAAGCGCGTCGAGCGGCCGGGATCGATGCTCGCCGTGTCGATCCCGACCGCGTCGATCCCGCGCTCCTCCGCGAGCAGGCGCGCGGCTTCCGGATCGAGGCCCGGGAAGCGGAGCCGGGCGACCGCCCCGGAGCCCCGTTCGGCGGTCCCCAGGTAGGGCCTCGCGATCCGGCCAGCGCTCGCCGAAGCCGGTGCGCAGCAGCACGATCGCGCCCGCGGGGATGCGACCATGGCGAGATTCGAAGTCGTGCACGTCGGCAACGCCCACCAGGCAATCGGGCTCCGAGCCGCAGCGCTCGGCGACGTCGATCACGATTCCCGGCCCGACCAGGCGCTCGGGCGGGATCGCGTCGGAGGTCAGCCCGTGCTCGGAGAAGTGGGAGGGCGCATCGAGGTGCGTCCCGCCGTGCTCCGCCGCGCAGAAGGTTTCTCAACCCCGCGGCGCGACGACTGCCCTTCGGGGAAGATGAATGAGCGGCGTTCAAAAGCTCGTCTCGAGCCGTTTGGAGGAACCCTGGGAAGGGAAAGCGATGCGCACGCGTCTGCTCGCGCTCCGGCGTCTGACTTCCTGGCTTCCGCTCCTGTTGGCTCTCGTCTGGTCCGCTGCGCCAGCGGCGGCGGTCACCATCGACTGGGTCGCGCTGGGGAACCCGGGCAACGCCGCCGACACTCCGTCGACCAACTGCTACGGCGCGAGCTGCGGTTCGGTCGCGTACTCCTACTTCATCTCGAAGTACGAGGTGACGAACGCGCAGTACGCGGAGTTCCTGAACGTCAAGGCCGCGTCGGATCCCTTGAGCCTCTGGAGCGCCGGAATGAACTCCGGCGGGGGCGGCATCGCGCGCGGCGGCGTCTCCGGAAGCTTTGTCTACAGCGTGACGTTGGGCTATGCCGACAAGTCCGTGAGGAACGTCTCGTTCATCGATGCGGCGCGCTTCGCGAACTGGCTCAACAACGGACAGGGGACCGCGGATACCGAGACCGGTGCCTACAACCTCCTCGGCGGCACCGCGACGCCGACCAACGCGGCCACCGTGACGCGGAATGTCCTCGCGACGACCTTTCTCCCCAGCGAGAACGAGTGGTACAAGGCTGCCTACTACAGCCCGGGTGGCGCCTACTTCGACTATCCGGCAGGAACCGATACCGCCATCGTCTGCGCGGCGCCGACTGCGACGCCGAACCGCGCATTCTGCGGCAGCCTTCCCGGCTTTCCCGACGTGGGATCCTATACGAACTCCGCGAGCCCGTACGGCAGCTTCGATCAGGGCGGGTTGATGCTGGAGTGGACCGAGCAGATCGCGCCCGGCTCGCTGCGTGCCCTCCGCGGCGGCGCCTACAACTCCTCCCCCAGTCAGCTCGCATCGTCGTCCAAGACGGCCGACCTGCCCACCTTCGAGAACGTCAACTTCGGCTTCCGGGTCGCGACCCTCGTCCCTGAGCCCGATACCGCGCTTCTGCTCGGCACGGGCCTCGCGGCCCTCGGGGCGCGGCGCCGGCGCTGCCGGTAAACGCTCTGCTCCGCCGCGCGTCCGCCGGTCAGCAGAACGGAAAGCAGGATACCGAGTCCGGTTCGATCATGACGGGGTGGGCGGCGGCGAAGCACTAGTCCCTAGGCTAGGGGGAGCAGGCGCCGGCGGGGTCGGCCGCGCGCCGCGCACCGCCCGGGCTCTGGTCGACGAGCGGGGTCGGGAACCCCGAGATGCAGGTCGAATCGTAGAGGGTGGTGCCCGAGTTCGAGGGGGCGAGGTAGACGCCGACACCCGCTCCCGTGCCCGTGATCTGCAGGTTGCGCAGCAGGAGCCCGGTCGTCGGGCTTCCCGCGACCCCGACGACGAAGAGCCCCGCCGCGGTCGCCGGTCCGCTCGCGATGCTCCCGTCCTCGATCCGCGCGCCTCGCGCGCTGCTGACGAACACGGAGTAGCGGCAGCCACCCTCGTGGTCGCTCACCACGTTGCCGCGCACCACCGCCCCTTCGCCGTCGGCCACCACGAGGCTCTCCCCGTGCTTCTGGCAGTTGCCGATGATGGCGTTGCCCTGCACGAGAAGGTCCGGCCCCGAGCACTGGAGACGGAGCCCGCTCCCGTCGCCGTAGAGCACCAGGTTGTCGACGATGCGGATCTCGCGCGCCGGACCGGTGCACTGGATCCCCTGCGCCAGCTCACCCCCGTATCCCGCGGGCCAGGTGGCGTTGCGCCCGGTCGGATAGTGCATCGAACGCACGAGGTTGCGCTCGATCACGCCGGCGTCGCAGATGTTGCACTGGATCCCGGCGCCGCCACCCGTTTCGACCGCGTTGTCGTGGAAGTGGAAGCCGGACGCGCCGAAGACGGCGGCGATCCCGTACTTGACGGCCCGCACCACGCGGTTGTTGCGCACCACGGTGCCGTCGGTCAGCGGGCCCGCCAGGATGCCGGTGGCCGGAGCGTGCCATCCCGGGATCGACAGGTGCTCCGGCGTTCGCACCAGCCCGTCGCACGGCGTGAGGTCCTGCTGGCAGCCCACGTCCTCCACGTTGCTGTCCTCGAAGATCCAGCCGTTCCCGCGCTGGACTCCGAAGCCCCCGGTCATGAGGTTTCGCGCGCTCACGTTGTGGACGCAGCCGCCGTCCGTGTACTCGGGGGTCGATGCGATCACGACGATCCCCCAGTGCTCCCAGGAGGCGTCGCCGGGAAGCCCCGGATCGGGCTGCTCGCGTTTGCGCCCGTCGATCCGGAAGTTCCGGAAGCGCACGCCGTCGAGCCGCGTCCCCCCGGGCTGCGAGATCGCGAAGACCGCGCGGGGCAGGTAGCACGGCGGCACGGCGCCCGCGGCGCACAGGCGCGGATCGTGGTCCCGCTCCGAGAAGACCCGGGAGCGGAAGACGCTGGCCGACCCGTAGCCCTCGATCACGAGCCCGTGCGAGAAGTCGTAGCGGGTGGCGAGGGCGAGCTGCGCGTTCACGTCCTCGTAGACGACCGGGAGCGCGCGCAGCACGCAGCCGCGCCGCCGCGAGCACTCGGCGAGCGCCGCGGCGACGTCCTCGCCGTCGTGGTCGCCGTCGGGCTCGTGGTCCACGATCTCGACCACCGAGAGCAGCGGGTTCGTCGGCGCCTGCCCTGCGCAT
>CAZUYC010000104.1:0-2026 GCA_964624475.1 uncultured Spirochaetales bacterium
CGGCTTCCGCGCTCGCGCCCGCAACCACCAGCGTGATCTCGCCGCGCGCGCCCTCCGCGAAGCGCGCCGCGAGCTCGAGCAGCGTGCCCCGCGCCGCCTCCTCGTGCAGCTTCGTGAGCTCGCGCGCGACGCACGCGCGGCGCGGCCCGAACACGCGCGCAAGCTCCGCAAGCGTGTCCGCCACGCGCTGCGGCGATTCGAACAGCACGAGCGTCTCGGTGCGGTCGCGCAGCTTCGCGAGCGCATCGGTGCGGTCGCGTCCGCGGCGCGGCAGAAAACCGACGAACGTGAAGGGCGTGGCGGGCAGGCCCGAGACGACGAGCGCGGCGAGCACCGCGGAAGCGCCCGGCAGCGCGATCACCTCGTGTCCGGCTGCGATCGCTTCCGCCACGAGCCGTTCGCCCGGGTCCGAAACCGTGGGCGTGCCCGCATCGGAAACGAGCGCGACGCGGCGGCCCAGAGCCAGCGCAGCGATCGCTTCGGCGCAACGCTCGGCCTCGTTGTGCGCGTGAAGCGAGCGAGCGCGTACTGGAATCGCGTGGCGATCGAGCAAGATGCGCGTGCGGCGCGTGTCCTCGGCGTACAGCAACTCGGCGGAGCGCAACGCGGCGAGCGCGCGCAGCGTCACGTCCTCGAGGTTGCCGATCGGCGTGGCCACGAGCGAGACCTTCCCCACCCGCCACTCCCTCCGGCTTCAGCGCCCCGGCGCGTGGTCGCGGCGCTCCGGGAAGAGCGCGAACAGGCCCTCCTCGCTTGCGGGGCACACGCCGCGCTCGGTGACGAGGCCCGTCAGGAGCCGCGCGGGCGTCACGTCGAAGGCGGGGTTCTCGGCCCGGCTCGCCTCGGGCAGGATGCGCACCTCGAGCAGGCGCCCGTCCGCCGCCCGCCCCGCGACGTAGGCGACCTCGCGCTCGTCGCGCTCCTCGATCGGGATCGCGCTGCCGGAGCGCTGCTGCCAATCGATCGAGGAGGACGGCACCGCGGCGTAGAAGGGCACGCCGTTGTCGCGCGCCGCGAGCGCCTTCAGGTAGGTGCCGACCTTGTTGCACACGTCGCCGGTCGCCGTCGTGCGGTCGGTCCCGACGAGACAGAGATCGACCTCGCCGCGTTGCATCAGGTGGCCCGCGGCGTTGTCGGCGATCACGGTGTGCGGGACCCCGTGCTCGCCGAGCTCGAAGGCGGTGAGCCCCGCGCCCTGGTTGCGCGGCCGCGTCTCGCTGACCCAGACGTGGACCTCTGTCCCGCGGTCGTGCGCGAGGTAGACGGGCGCCAGCGCCGTGCCGAGGTCGACCGTCGCGAGCGCTCCCGCGTTGCAGTGCGTGAGCACGCGCACCGGTGCGCCGCGCCCGGCCCGCGCCGCCGCCGCGAGCAGGGGGAGCCCGTGCTCCCCGATCGCGCGGTTGGTCGCCACGTCGGCGTCGGCGAGGCGCGCCGCCGCCGCGAAGGCCGCCTGCGCGCGCTCGGCCTGCGGCAGCGGCAGGACCTCCGCGCACAGGACGTCCAGGGCCGCGGCGAGGTTCACGGCCGTGGGCCGCGTGGCGAGCAGCTGCTTGCACGCGGCGCCGAGCGCCGCATCCGAGGGATCCCGGCGCAGCGCGAGGCAGAGGCCGTAGGCGGCGGTCACGCCGATCAGCGGAGCGCCGCGCACGCGCATGCGGGCGATCGCCTCCGCGGCGTCCGCGAGCGTCCGCAGCGGGCGCACCACCACCTCGAAGGGGAGCCGCGTCTGGTCGAGGATCTCGACCGAGGAGCCGTCGTCGGCCAGCCGGATCGTGCGCCGCGCGACGCCCCGGATTCGCACGGCCTATTCGCCTTCGAAGGCGCAGAGGGCCACGAGCTTGTGGCCGAGGGCCTCGATCCGCCGCCGCCCCCCGAGGTCGGGGAGATCGATCACGACGCCCGCGCCCACGACCTCGCCGCCGCTCGCCAGGACGACCCGGATCGCGGCCTCGAGCGTGCCGCCGGTGGCGACGAGGTCGTCGACGAGGAGCACCTTCTCGCCGCGCGAGATCGCGTCGGTGTGGAT
>CAZUYC010000105.1:0-2673 GCA_964624475.1 uncultured Spirochaetales bacterium
ACCGCGGCCACGGCCTCGCTGTGAGACCCGAGCAGGATCGCCAGGTACTTCTGCCAGGCCACCTGGTAGACGAGCCCGCTGAAGCCCGTCAGCACGGTGAGCAGCAGCGCGATCGGTCGGATCATTCGTGGGCTCGGCCTCCGTGACTCGCAGCGGGCAATTGCGCGGGAGAAACTCGAGCGCTCGACGTTCTGGCTAGGGAGCTCCGGAGGCGAGCTCGCGCCGAGCAGGCCCGAGTTCCGGGCTTCGCGGGAACTTCCTCAACCCGTCGTTCAAGACCTCGAGCGCTCGCTCTCGGCGACCGGCTCGTGTCAGGGCATCGACGAACTCCGCGATGTAGGACGGCGGAAACGGTGCCAGCGCGTAGGCGCCTTCGAAGCCGTCCGCAGCGAGTGCCCACTCGGCTCGGAGCACGTGCACGCGCGCCTTTTCGTACCACGCCCCCGGGTTCGGCCGCAGCTCGGCGCTGCGTTCGAAGGCTCGGATCGCCGTATCGAGATCGCCGGTCTCTCGCGCCAGGAGGCCCAGGTCGAGCCGGAGGTCATACGCGTCGTTCGCGACGAGACGAAGGCGGTCGAGAGCCTGCTCGGCTCTGGATACCTCTCGTCGCTCCAGCGAGCGCGCGAACGCGTGTCCCTCGAGCGCGTTCACGATCTGGGAGACGACGAAGACGGCTCCGGTTCCGAAGACGAGCGGAGAGAGCCAGGATCGACCGCTTTCACCCAGCGGGGTGGCCACGATCGGCGCTTCGTTCACGAGTACCCTCCCGACGCGATCATCGCGCAGCCGCCATAGGGCGCCGTCGAGAACGAAGTGATGCAGATTGACGGTCGAAGCCACGAGCAATGCGACGTCGGCCGAGTACGAGAAGGAACCGACCATCATCGGTGCGAAGACGAGTGCGGGCAGGCCCCAGAGCAACTGCCCCGCCAGCATGCTCTTGCCGTAGAAGAAGCTCATCCGGGAGCCGGCGTGGGTTCTGCGATGGAAGTAGAGCGTGACCCAGACATATTGGATGCCATGGGCAGCGGCGATGTAGTGGAACGTGTAGACGGCGAAGTCCGGGTCCAGCGGAACCAGACCGAAGGACAGGCTCGCGTGCCGGGCAATCGCCGGCAGGCTGAACCACACCGATTGAGTCACCACGATCGCGAGGGCGGGCAGCAGGTCGCGAACGGATCCGCGCCGGAACAGGGCGACACCGGCTACACCCAACGTGCCCAGATACGCCACGACCAACGCAAAGAAGAGGGCCGACTGGATCGGCGCCGGAATGCCCAACGACAGCTGGGTATAGAGCGGCTGGGTCGGGCTGCTCGATGCCGCCTGGACGCTGGGTGCATAGCTCGCCGACGGGTTCTCCCCGTTCAGCTGCACGATGACGAGCAGGAAGGACAGTACGAACGAGGCCCGAATCAGCCGCTTGAGGGCCGGTGGAGTCGAGATGCCGCGCCGCCCCAGGAACATCAACATCAGGCCGTAGTTCTGCCCGGAGTAGTGCCAGGGGCTCCACAGCAGGTAGAGGGTCGCCACCCACGTGCCGAGAAGATGGAGCCGGAGCGAGAGCAGAAAGACGAGCGCGAGGCCGAGTGTGGCCACGACCGTCACGTTTCGGTACTTGACCCGATCTTCCTTCCGTTCGTAGGCCCTGAGCAGTGTCGCTCCGTAGTGTGGACCGCCAGCCACCACGGTGAGCAGAGGCAGAAGGCTCGCCGGCAGCCACAGAGTGACGCCGGGCCCCGCAACGGCCAGGCCCGCGAAGAGGGCCACGTAGGCCAGGCCACAGCCGAACATCAGATCCGGAAGGGGACCGAAGAGCCAACGCGGAGGTCGACTGGCCCCCGTGACGCCCTTGGATCGCGCCGCCATGCGGCAATCCTACGTCAGCGGCCAGGACAAGTCGATCAGGGTTTCGGGAGCGGGCTGCATGGCGCGATCATTCCTGGCTGAGTGATGGCGCCGTCACAAGAACTCCGAGTGTGCGTCATCCACCGTCGCCAGCCCCGCCTAGTGCGGGGTGCTCTCGGAGTAGATCGGCCCGAGCTCCTGCTCGGCTTTCCGCCGCTCCGCCGTGCAAGCCATCACCGTCTTTGGGTTCGCCGCACACTTCGACCAGGCCCGGCGCACCGCGGCACGGTCGAACGGGAAGGCGTGGAGGTAGTACGAAGCGTAGAGATTCGACGTGGCGACCGCGTTCCTCACGGGTCCCCGGGACTTCGCAGCCGTCAGGGGGTGTCCACGGTAGAGCTCCACCAAGGTCTCGATGGTCGAGGCCGGGAGGATTTCCGCCCCCGCGCCGAGGTAATCGACGGATCGCAGGTCTCGCGCAGCCTGGGCCATCCGCGGCGAGTCCGGGTGGCTGGCCGTCCAGCGCGCCAGCAGGGCCGCGCACTCGGTGCCCCGCGCCATCGCACAGGCGTGGCGGGAGAGCTCCTCCAGGACGTCCTCGCTCGCCTCGTCCCCCCCGATCTCCCGCCGGAGCAGGGAACGCCCCGCGGCCGCCTGGGTGGCGGCCTCCGAGGGCATCCGGGACAGGGGTGCCGCACCGCCTGCGAAGAATGCGCGGGCCGCGCTGTCGCTCAGGATCGGATGCCGGAGGGTGTGGAAGGGGCCGGCCAGCTCCGTCGCAGCCACCGCCCCGAGCGGCACGAGCTCGTGGGCCAGGAGCTGGAT
>CAZUYC010000106.1:0-11523 GCA_964624475.1 uncultured Spirochaetales bacterium
ACTCGAAATATCTGAACACCGTCCCCGCTCTTCGCGCGGAGTCTAGCCCGCGGCCAGCCAAAGGAAGGGGACCGCCCGTTGGCGGCGCCCGATGGCACGTCGGCTGCTCCGCTGCCTCGTGGCCCGCTCGGCCTCAGAGCCACCGACCGCCGTCGATCACGAGTGTCTGACCCGTCGTGAACGAGGCGGCGGGGCTCGCGAAGTAGACCACCGCGCCCGCCATCTCGTCGGGCTCGCCGATGCGGCGGAGCGCGGCGCCCTCGACGGCGCCGCGCGAGATGCGCTCGTCCTCCCAGAGCGCGCGCGAGAACTCGGTGCGGATCAGCCCGGGCGCGATGCAGTTCACGCGGATCCCGTCCCGCCCCCACTGCTTGGCCAGCACCTGCGTCAGCATGATCACGGCCGCCTTGGAGATCGAGTAGCCGCCGATCACGTCCGAGGCCTGGAGCCCGCCGATCGAGCTCACGTTCACGATGCTCCCGCCCTCGCCGTGCAGGCACATCGCCTCGCGCGCCATCACCGAGAGCTGGAACATGGACTTCACGTTCGTGTTCATGATCATGTCCCAGGCGCGCTCGTCCATGTCCTGCACCGGTCCGAAGACCGGGTTGGTACCGGCGTTGTTCACGAGGACGTCGATGCGCCCGAGTGCCTCTCGCGTCGTGTCGACGAGATTGCGCAGCTCCTCCAGGCGCCGCACGTTGGTGGGCACCGCGAGGGCCCGCCGCCCGAGCGCGCGCACGGCGTCGGCGGCCTCGGCCAGGGCCTCGGGCTTGCGCGCGGCGATCGCGACGTCGGCGCCCGCCTCCGCGAGCCCGAGCGCGATCGATCGCCCGATCCCGCGGCTCCCGCCCGTCACGATGGCGACCCTTCCGGCCAGCGAGAAGTCTGCGATGGGCATGGCTGCGCGCTCCTTCGCTTCGCCGGGGCGGTCCGGGGGGCGCCCATGGTAGCCGGCCGGCGAGCCCGCCGGGCCTACTCGCCCCCGCCGAGCGGACGCGCCTCGCCACCCGGCGCCTCGGCCGCCGCGTCGCGCCAGCCGAGGACGTCGCGCAGCACCGACCAGCGCGGCCGCAACGGCACGGCCTCACGCCCCAGGATCCAGCGCTCGCGCAGGCGGTCGAGGGTGCCGCCCGCGCGCTTGAGCTCGATCCAGGTGCTGAGGAAGTGGGCGGTCTCGAGGTCTCCGCGCGCCGCGGTCCAGGCGATCGGGACGGAGACCACGTCCGGCCTCGGCACCGCGATCGTGTACCGCGGGTAGAGCAGCGTCCAGGCGGCGCCGAGCTCGGCGGCGTAGAGGTAGGCGTCGAGCTCCTCTCCGCGCGACTCGAAGAACTCGCGCGGCGTCGTGATCTCGATCTGCGCCCGCGGAAGGTAGCCCCGCAGCATGTCGATGTAGTAGGGCGCGTTCACGACGCCGATCTTCGGGTGCGCGAGCCGCTGCACCGCCTCCCGGCTCGCGAAGTCGTCGCGCCGGTGGTCCTTCACGATGAAGCCGAGCGTGCCGTCGAGGTGCGGCTGCGCGAAGGTCAGGGCCTGCGCCCGGCGCGTGGTGACGGCCATGGAGAGCGCCCCGAGGTCGCACTCTCCCGCCTCCAGGCGCGCGGCGAGCTCCGTGTTCAGCGTGGGCACGAACTCGAGTCCGAGCACGAGCTCGCGCGCGAGCATGTGCGCGAGCTCGATGTCGAGGCCGACGAGCTCGCCATCGCGATTGAAGTAGGAGAGCGGCAGCGAGTCCGGGTAGTAGCAGGCGCGGAGGCGCCCGCGCGCGATCGCGCGCCCGATGCCGGAGCGGCCGGGCTCGGGCGCCGGAGCCGGCGGCGGGGTCCGGTGCACCACGGCGGGGACCGGGTCGAGGACGAGGTGCATGCCCTCCAGCACCTCGTGCATGTGGTACGGCTGCGCGACTGCGCGCTCGAAGTAGAGGCGGGCGCCGCCCACCACGCAGGCCACCGCGAGCACGCTCGAGATCGCCCAGCGCGCGAGCGCCGGCGCGCGCACGCGCACGAGCCCGGCGCTCGCGCCCGCTCCGAGCAGGGCGAGGACGAGGGTGTGCGTCGCGCCGAGCAGGCTCCCGAAGCGCGCGTTCACGACGCTGGTCGCCACGAAGAGCTGGAACATGTCGGCGGGGATCTGCAGCAGGTCGAGCAGGAACGGGATCGCGGCGTTCACGCTGCCGAAGAGGCTCGCCACGCCCGAGCCGACGAGGGTCGGATAGCGCGTGAGCGAGACCTCCTGGCCCGAGAACCAGCCCGCGAAGAGCGGGAAGGAGAGCGCGAGGAGCTTGGCCGAGCTCGGAAAGGAGAAGGAGGCCGGGATCACCACCTCGACGGCCGCGCCGGCGTCGGGGTGTCCCGGAGCGGCCCTCGCCAGGAGCTCGCGCGAGCGCTCGACCAGGATCGGGAGCACGATGAAGACGCTCCCCGTGGCGAAGGCGGTGACCAGGGCATCGCGGCTCGCCGCGAGCACCTCCCTCCGCTGCAGCGGCAGGAGCGCCGCGACGAGCCCGGGCAGGATCCAGAGCGCGAGCACGCTCGCCAGAGCGACGTAGGTCACCAGGTAGACCTGGATCCGCGCGAGCTCCTCGAAGGTCAGCGTCCCCGCCGCGCTGGCGGCGATCGCGAAGACGCCGTACGGCGTCAGGTTCACCACGAAGTCGTTCACGCGAGTGAGCGCGGCGCCGAGCCCGTCGAGCGTGTCGAGGAGCGCCTGCTTGCGCTCGACGCCGATCAGCCCGATCCCGAGCGCGGTGCTGAAGAGCACGACGGCGGGGACCACGTTGTTGGCGAGGGCGTGGAAGGGGTTGGCCGGGATGTAGAGGCTCACGAGGTCGAAGGCGCTCGGCTCCTCGACGAGCGAGGTGCTGAAGAAGGACGCGGCTTCCCAGGCGGGGAACGCGAGAGGCATGGTGAGCGCGACGGCGAGCGCGATCCCCCAGAGCAGCAGCAGGAACCCTCCGGCCCAACGCGCGAGCTCGAGGGCGTCGCGCGGGCCGAGGCGCCCGAAGCCGGTCACGAGCGAGACGGTCACGTAGGGGAGTACCGTCATCTGGAGCAGCTGGATGAAGGCGTCGCCCAGGGGGCGGAGGAACCCCACCAGCTCGCCGAAGAAGAGCCCCGCCGCGATGCCCGCGGCGAGGCCCGTCAGGATGCGCGAGGAGAGACTCAGTCGAGGGCTCCCGGACGCTCGACGCGCACGGCCTTGGCGCGCACGACGAGGCAGAGCCGCTCGAAGTAGATCGCGGCGTCGACGAGCGCGTTGGCGCCCGGGGCCTTGCGGACGGCGTCGTCGATCGCGAGCCGGAAGCCGCTCTCCGCCTCGCCGGCGCACGAGCGGCCCTCCACGCGCTCCGCCACGAAGGTCATGGGCAGGGGCAGCGTCTGCGCCGAGACGGCGGCGAGGGATCCGCTCTCGTAGGTGACGCAGCCGGCGGCCGCGAGGCCGGCGAGGAGCGCGACCCACGCGGGGCGCGGAAGGGCACGCGTGCGCCTCATTCGATCCGCCCCGCGTTTCCGACGACGATCGAGCAGATGCGCTGGAAGAGCAGGTACTGCTCCACGCGCGTGCGGACCGAGACGTGGGTCAGCACGTTCGCGCCCGGCACCGAGGCCAGGGCCGCCTCGACCGCGCGCCCCGGGTCCGCGAGTCGGGCCCGCCACGGCGGTCGCACGCTCACCGAGACCACGTCCTCGAGGAAGCAGAACTCGCCCTCGACGCCGCGGGCGAGGAGCTCGGGCTCGACGACGCCGGGGATGCGCGTCACGAAGGCCATCCGCGAGACCGGGGGAGGGCCCGCGCAGCCGACCGCCGCGGCCGCGAAGATCGCGATGACCGCGCGGCAAGCGGCGCGCGCCGCTCTTCCGTGTCGGAGCGGATTCCGCACGCCCCCCTCGCTCTGCCTTGGCGCGGGAGTCTACCCGCTCCCGGGCGGCGGGCCAGCCGCGCGGCGCGCGAGCTCCTCTTCCACCCGCAGGAGCAGCGCCCGCGGGCCCTCGCCCGGCGAGAGCTCGACCAGGGCGCGCGCATGCGGGAGCGCGCGCTCCCACTGCTCCGACTGCGCGTAGAGCACGACGAGCGCGCGCAGCACGTCGGGATCGTCGGGGGCGGCGGCCCGGGCGGAGAGGAGCTCGGCCTCCGCCTCCTCGGCCCGCCCGAGGCGCTGGAGGGCGAGCGCGTGGTTGTAGCGGACGCGCGCGCGCGGCGGCAGCAGCTCCGCGGCCTTGCGCAGCTCGGCCTCCGCCTCCTCGTTGCGCCCCCCCTCCGCGAGCAGGAGGCCGAGCGAGTAGTGGATCTCGCCGTCGCGTGGCGCGCGGGAGAGCGCCTCGCGCAGCAGCGCCTCGGACTCGGGATTGCGACCGAGGCGATTGAGCAGCGTCGCGAGGTTCACGCGCGCGGGCTGGAAACCGGGGTCGAGGCGCAGCGCCTCCCGGTACTCGCTCTCGGCGACCTCCGGGTCGCCGCCGGCCTCCGCGAGTAGCGCCAGGTTGTGGTGCGCGGGGCCGAGGTCGACTTCGGCGCGCTGGACCGCCTCGTACTCGCGGAGCGTGGAGAAGAGCGCGCGGCGGTCCGGCGGAGCCAGGAACTCGCTCGCGAGCGGGCCGAGCGCGCGCGCCGCCTCGATGCGGACGGCGCGCAAGGGGTCGCGGAGCCCGCGCTTGGCGGGCCCGAGGCGCGCCTCGAACGGGAGCAGATCGAGGCTGCGCGCCGCCGCCAGCCGCACGAGGTCCTCCGGGTCCGAGCTCGCTTCGAGGAGCGCCGTCTCTGCCTCGGGGCCTTGGCCCGGCAGGAGCTCCACCGCGGTGGCGCGCACGATCGCGGGCTGCGTCGCGTCGCGCGCGAGCGCGACGAGCGCCGGCCCGGCGTCGGGCGCGCGCGCCCGCGCGGCCGCGAGCACCTCGCCCCAGTGCGGTGCCTGCTGCCGCTCCGGCCCGTACCAGCGCGCGATCGCCGCCGCCGCCCAGGCCGGGTCGCGATCGGCGTGGCAGGCGTTGCAGGCATTCGGCGTCCCGAGCTTCGCCGAGAGGTCCGGGCGCGGGATCCGCAGCGAGTGGTCGCGGCGCGGATCGACCACCATGTAGGTGCGCTCCGGCATGTGGCAGCCGACGCAGCCCGCGCCGGGCGATCCCTCCGCGTGGTGGTGGTGCTCGGGCGCGTCGTAGCGCTTCGCGCGCAGCCCCGGGAAGCGGGGCTCCGGGCTCTCCGAGTGGCAGCGCGTGCAGAGCGCATTTCCCTCGGCGCGCAGGCGCAGTGAGTGCGGGTCGTGGCAGTCGCTGCAGCGCACGCCGGCGGCGTGCATCCGGCTCTGGAGGAAGGAGCCGTACTCGTAGACCTCTTCGAGGATCTGGCCGTCGGCGTGGTAGAGCCCCTGGCGCAGCGTCGCGGGAGCGAAGTCGTCGAGGAAGGGCCGCCCGTGCAGGTCCTCGGCGGACGCTCGCGAGCGCCGCGCGTGGCAGGGAGCGCAGGCCTCGATCTCGGCGCGCGGGTGCGCGGCGTCGAAGCGCACGCCGAGCGCGGCGCCGGGCGTCGTCGCGGCCCGGCCGGCTTCCGCGAGCGCCACGTGCTCGGCGCCGGGTCCGTGGCAGGCCTCGCAGGCCACGTCGATCTCGGCCCAGCTGGTGGCGTAGCCGTCGGTCGCGGGGTCGTAGGCCTTGCGCAGGTCGGTCGAATGGCACTCCGCGCACATCGCGTTCCAGCCCTGGTAGCGGCCGGTCCAGTGGAAGGGGTCGCCGGGCGCGTTCCGCTCGCCCTCCTGCGTCGAGAACCAGCGCCGGCGCGCCACGTCCCAGCCCACCGGGAGCACCTGGAGGCGACCGCCCGGGAGCTCGACCAGGTATTGCTGGAGGGGATCGACGCCGAAGACGTACTTCACCTCGAACTCGGCCGGGAGACCCTCGGGCCCCTCCGTCTCGACGAGGAAGCGGCCGTCGAGCCGGAAGAAGCGCGTGAGCGTCGGGAAGCTCGCGAGCTTGGCATCGCCGAAGTCGCCGAGGACCGTGGTCTCGTCCGCGACCTGCATCGCGAGGTCGTGGTGGGAGCCGCGCCAGGCGCCGGCCTCGGCGGGGTGACAGCCGGCGCAGCGCGCGCTCCCGACGAAGGCCTCGCGTCCTGGCTCCGCCGCGGCGGGTGCGGAGCCCGACGGCGCCTCGCCGGGCGCGTGGCTCACGGCCGCGGGCCGCGTCGCGGGCGGCGAGTCGACCGGTCCGCACCCCGCGAGCGCGCCGGCCAACGCGCCGATCCAGGCGACCCCGAGCGATGTCACGCGCGCCCCTCCGCGAAGCCGCGGCTCCCGGCGCCGCGGCCCTGCGGAGGCTCGCACGGATCGTTCCGACCCGCACTCGCCCGGCCCGTCGATCAGCTGCTCGAGCGCAGCCGGAGCCTTGCGAAGCGCGAGTTCGAGGTCGCGCTCGCCTCCTCCTCCGTCGCGTGCAGGTCGGCCTTCACGATCTCCTCGGGGATGCGGAAATGGCTGCCGCCGTCGTCGAAGAGGAGGTGCGCGCGGAAGGCCTCGAGCACCTGCTCGCGCGGCAGGTCGCCCACGAAGAAGGCCTCGTCGAGGCGGACCTTCGCCTCGCGCAGCGACTTGATCACCTGCTCCTGCGCGGGGCTCGCCCTCCGCGTGAGGAGCGCGGTGCGGACGGGCCGCTTGTCCGCGTCGCCGCCCTGGAGGCCCGCGAGCACCCTCAGGAGCTTCGCGAGCGGCTTCTCCAGGCTCTCCGCCCGGACCTCGTCGGCCTCGCCGTCCGCGCCGGGAGCGCGGCCGAAGACGGCGGCGTCGGCGTCGAAGGCGATGCGGACCTGGTCGATCGGCTGCTTCGCGTCCTCCAGCCGGGCGGTCACCACGGCGGCCGGCGTCCCGCCGAGGAGCGCGGCGCGCACGTCCTCCTCCTCCTCGGAGAGGAAGAGGTCCACGTGGAAGGCCGCGAGATAGGGGGCGACGGGCTCGCCCCCGGTGAAGGCGGCTCGGGCGACGTGCACCGCGTGCTCGTGCAGCGAGGCGAAGATCCGCGGGCTCGCGTCCGCGCTCGCGCGCGAGAGGAGCACGAGCTCGAAGTGGCGCGTGACGCGCTCGCCGAGGCGCGCGAGCGCCTGGACCACCGGGAACGCGCGCCCGGGCGCGAGAACCTCGCCGTCGCGCTGGATCTGCGCGCGGCGCTGCTCCTCGGCCCCGCGCGTGGGCTGGATCTCCTCCTCGGCCTCGAGGTCGAAGAGGGCGGGCGCCGAGACGCCGACGACAAGACGGTTCGAGAGCGGTTCTTGCATGGTCCACCTCCTTGGGGCGTGGAGGGACGGAGGCGAGCCACTCCCCGGGGATGCCTCCGCCCGCGGGTCGATCCAATTGGATCGGCGCGCACCAGGCTCGGGTTGAGGGGGCGCGTCCTCCGCCGCGCCCGCGCGCCGCGGTGATCGGCGACACGCTGGCGCACGCCCGCCCCACCGACCCGCGCGCCGCTTCGCGAAGCGCACCCGCGACACCCCCCGACCGGGTGATGCCACTCACGGCGTGCGGCGTTCCGCTCGTCCACACTCCCAGGTGTCGAAGACGCCAGAGTGCGGAATCCCGGACCCCCGGGCCGCAGTGAGGAACGCGCATGTTCGCCCTTTGCACCCGGACGCGCCGCCCTGCGGCGCTGGCGGGCCTCGTTTCGATCCTGCCCGCGCTCGCCGCCGCGGAAGGGCTCTCCGGCGGCTTCCGCGAGGCGTTCGGGCCGCGCCTCGAGCCCGCACCGGAAGCCCGGGAAGCCGCGAGGCTGGCGCCGCGCCGGCGGGGGGACGCGGCGAGCTGGATCCGCGCCTGGAACCGGATCGCGATCGACGCGAGCGGGATCGATCACACGCCCGTGGCGCCCGGCGAGAGCCGGGTCTTCGGCGAGCAGCTCGGGCCCGGACGGGCGAGCCGGGCGATGGCGATCGTCCACATCGCGATCTTCGACGCGGTGAACGCGATCGCGGGCGGCTACCGGAGCTACACGCGAATCCCACGCGCGCGCGCCGGCGCGTCCGTGCAGGCCGCCATCGCGACGGCGGCGCACGACACGCTCGTCGCGCTCTTCCCGTCGCAGGCGGCGGAGCTCGACGCGCGCCTCGCGGAAGCGCTCCAGGCGCTCCCGCGCGGCCGCCCGCGCTCGGACGGGGCCGCCCTCGGGCGCCGCGCCGCGGCCGCGATCCTCGCGTTGCGGGCCGACGACGGCTCGGCGCACGCAGAGCCGCGCGTCGGGATCGAGTTCCAGACGAGCGACGAGCCGGGCCGCTGGCGCCAGGACCCGATCAGCCTGATTCCGCTCGCGCTCGGCGCGCACTGGGGCGGCGTCCTGCCGTTCGTGCTGGAATCGGCCGACCAGTTCCGCGTACCGCCCCCGCCGGCGCTCGGGAGCGAGGAGTACGTCGCGGCCTTCGAGGAGGCGAAGCGGCTCGGCGGCGACGGGCTCGTCACTCCGACGGAGCGGAGCGAGGACCAGGGCCTCGCGGGCATCTACTGGGCCTACGACGGGACGCCGAGCCTGTGCGCCCCGCCCCGCCTCTACAACCAGATCGCGGTGCAGATCGCGCGGGAGCGGCGCACCGGCGCCGTCGCGCTCGCGCGGCTGCTCGCGCTCGTGAACGTCGCCATGGCCGACGCGGGCATCGCGATCTGGGAGTCGAAGTACCACTACGAGCTCTGGCGCCCGGTCACGGGCATCCGCGAGGCCGACCCGGGAACGGGGCCCACCGGCGCCGGCGACGGCAATCCGGCGACGCTGGCCGACCCGGAGTTCTCGCCGCTCGGCGCCCCGGCGAGCCACCTCGCCGGCCCGAACTTCACGCCGCCCTTTCCCGCGTACCCGTCCGGGCACGCGGGGTTCGGAGGCGCCCTCTTCGAGACGCTACGCCGCTTCTACGGGACGGATGCCATCCCCTTCACCTTCGTATCGGACGAGCTCGACGGCGTGACGCGCGACAACCAGGGCAACGTCCGCCCGCTCGCGCCGCGCCGCTTCGAGTCGCTCTCCGAGGCCGAGGAGGAGAACGGCCAGAGCCGGATCTACCTCGGGATCCACTGGGCCTTCGACAAGACGCAGGGGATCGCGCAGGGCCGCGACGTGGCGGGCTACGTCTTCGAGCACGCCTTCGCTCCCGTGCGAAAGCGGGGTACTCCGGCTCTTCGCTAGCGTGCGTGCGTGGCCGCGCTGGAGCCGGCAGGCGCGCAGGTGCAGCACCGCTTCGTGCGGGCGAACGGCCGCCGCTTCCACGTGGCGGAGTGCGGCGCGGGAGAGAAGCTGGCGCTCTGCCTGCACGGCTTCCCCGAGAGCTGGTACTCCTGGCGCCACCAGATGCCGCTGCTCGCGCGTCTCGGCTATCGCGTCTGGGCGCCGGACCTGCGCGGCTACGGCCAGAGCGAGCGGCCGGAGCGCGTCGCCGACTACGCCCTCGAGGAGCTCCTCGCCGACGCGGCGGGCCTGATCGACGCGGCCGGCGCCCGCCGGACGCTCCTCGTCGGGCACGACTGGGGCGGGATCATCGCCTGGACCTTCGCGATCCGGCGCGTGCGGCCGCTCGAGCGACTCGTCGTGATGAACTGCCCCCACCCCGGCGCGCCGGCGATCCGGAGCTTCCGGCAGCTCCTCCGCTCCTGGTACATGCTCTTCTTCCAGATCCCCTGGCTCCCCGAGCGCCTGCTCGCGCTCGGGCGCCATCGCTTCATCGACTTCCTGCGCGACGGGGCCGCGCACCCCGAGAACTTCCCCGCCGCGGCGCTCGACGTCTTCCGGGCGAACGCCGCGCAGCCGGGCGCCCTGACGGCGATGCTCCACTACTACCGCGCGCTCCTGCGCGGCGGCGGCCTCCGGCGCCAGCTCGCCCAGGGCATCGCGCCGATCGAGACGCCGACGCTCCTCGTCTGGGGCGAGAACGACGTCGCGCTCAGCCTGGAGACGACGCAGGGGACGGAGCGCTTCGTCCCGGACCTGACCCTCCGCACGCTGCCCGGGATCTCGCACTTCGTGCAGCAGGACGCGCCCGGGGCGGTGAACGAGATCCTCGAGGCCTGGCTCCTCGGCCGCCCAGTGCCGGACGTTCCCGCGCCAAGCCCCCCGCACGAGTGAGCGCGGAGAGCCCCGACGCCGATGCCGAGGAGAGCCCGCGAGCTACCCCGGGGCGAGGTTGTCGAGCAGGCGCCGGGTGGCCTCGAAGAGGCGCGGCGGGTCGTCGAGCGGGGCGCGCACGTGGATCTTGTGGCCCGGGGTCACGCGCATGCCCCCGTTCGCCTGCGTCAGCAGGTTCACGAGCCGGCGCGGGTCGAGGCCCGAGTTCTCGCCGGCGGTGAGCACGATCTCGCCGCGGCCGGCGTCGATCGCGATCACGCCGAGGCGGCGCGCGCGGATCTTCACGCGGATCACGTCGAGGAGGTTCTCCGCCTCGGCCGGGAGCATCCCGAAGCGGTCGAGCAGCTCGTCGCGGATGCGCGCGACCTCGGCGTCGTCGCGGCAGCTCGCGACGCGCTTGTAGAGGATCAGCCGCTGGCTCACGTCGGGGACGTAGGACTCCGGGAGGCGCGCGGTGACCGGCAGCCGGATCTCGGGGTCGACCTCCGCCTCGCGCACCTTCCCGCGCAGCTCGTCGATCGTGTCCTGGAGCATCTCCATGTAGGTCTCGAAGCCGACGGCCGCGAGGCTGCCGGACTGCTGGGGACCGAGGAGGTTTCCGGCGCCCCGGATCTCGAGGTCCATGTTCGCGAGCCGGAAGCCGCTGCCGAGCTCGGAGAGCTCCTGGATCGCGACGAGGCGCTTCTGCGCGTCCGGGGAGAGCGCCTCCTCCGGGGGCGTCATGAGATAGGCGTAGGCGCGCTGGTGGCTGCGGCCCACGCGCCCGCGTAGCTGGTAGAGCTGGGCGAGGCCGAGCGCGTCGGCCCGGTCGATCAGGATCGTGTTGGCGCGCGGGATGTCGAGGCCGCTCTCGATGATCGTCGTGCAGAGCAGCACGTCCGCCTCGCCGCGCAGGAAGCGCAGCATCCGCTCCTCGAGCTCGCGCTCGCGCATCTGGCCGTGGGCGACCAGCACGCGCGCCTCCGGGACGACCTTCGCCAGCATCTGGCGCACGCCGTCGATCGAGTGCACCCGGTTGTGGACGTAGAAGACCTGCCCGCCGCGCCGCAGCTCGCGCAGGATCGCCTCGCGCACGAGCGACTCCGAGGCGCGGCAGACGTGGGTGCGGATCGCGAGCCGGTCCACGGGCGGGGTCTCGATCACCGAGAGGTCGCGGAGCCCCGTGAAGGCGAGCTGGAGGGTGCGCGGGATGGGCGTCGCCGTGAGCGTCAGCACGTCGACCGTCTTCTTGATCTGCTTGATGCGCTCCTTGTGGCCGACGCCGAAGCGATGCTCCTCGTCGATCACGAGCAGGCCCAGGTCGCGGAATCGCACGTTCGCCTGGAGCAACCGGTGCGTCCCGATCGCGATGTCGATGCGGCCGTCCGCGAGCCCGGCCAGGACCTGCCGCGCCTCGGCCGGCTTCGTGAAGCGCGAGAGCGACGCGATCTGCACCGGGTAGCCG
>CAZUYC010000107.1:0-61694 GCA_964624475.1 uncultured Spirochaetales bacterium
GCCTTCATGTAGAGCGCGTGGCCGAGCACGAAGGGGATCTGCTCCTTCGCACACAGATCCGCGAGCCAGTACCAGGTGAAGAGGCACTCGCAGGCGACGACGAGACCGTCGCGATAGGGCGCGATCGCCTCGAGGAAAGCCTCGGGTGTCGTCGGGAGATTGCGCTCGACGACGATCTCACCCGCGGCATCGAGGATGCACACGTACATCGTGCGCGCGTGGAGGTCGATCCCGCAGTAGAAGCGATGTTGGCCGGTGTAGAATCGCATCGGGTTTCTCCTTCTGCGCGCAAAGCGCGCTTGTTACTCACCTGCGCGGAGACTACTCACGGCGAGTAGCGCGCAGGAGGAGGACCCAATGAGGATCACGGCGCTGGAGCTGACCGCCCCCCGCTGCGCCCGATCGACCCGTGGTACCGTTCTGGCGGCGGGCGTCGAGCTCCGCTCGCGCGTCGGTGGCGCGGGGGGCGGCAGCTCAGCGCCTGATCCGTTGGATCCTATGTAGGTGCGCCGGAGAGAGACGGGTCGCTGCTGTTAGGCTCCTTCGAAGTCGTCACACCACGGAGGAGCACGACGATGACAGCAACGACCCGCCACTTCGAGACTACCGCAAACACGCCGACCCTGTTCGTATCGTTCGAGCTCGGGGAGTCGAGTTGGAAGCTCGCCTTGGTGCGGAGCGCCCGTTGTCGCCGCCGGGTTCGTAGTGGGAACCGACCGTTGGATGGGGCCTTCGCCACGAGACTTCACAGTCGCCTGCGGGCGAACACAGGATGCGGTGATCGGCACCGACGAGCGCCGGCACGGATAGAGGGTCGTCCGAGGGCACAAGCCCCGACGCCACAGGAAGTCGCCAGCACCACGTTACTCCCAGAGGTCAGAAGCGTGTAGTATCGAAGGGGCTTGACAGCAGCGTCCACATAGAGGGCGGCGCGGACCCAGGACGTTCCGAAGTGGGATGGGGTAAACTCTCAGTCATGCGCATCGCGACCGGCAAAGTGGTCCACGGCAAGCTGGAACTCGATGGTGATGCCCTCGAGGAAGGAGCCACCGTCACCGTTCTCGTTCCGGAGCCTGACGAGACCTTTGAACTAACCCCCGATGAGGAGGCTGCCCTTGAAGAGTCCCTCAATCAGGCCGCGCGGGGTCAGTTCGTCGACGCAGAGGCCCTCCTCCGAGAACTTCGCCAGTAGCCGGTGCCCACACGCCTCCCCGTCAAGCCGACGCCCCGCGCCGCGGCGGAGATTCGGCGGGCGTCGGCGTGGTGGCGAGCCAACCGTGAGGCAGCCCCGTTTGCCCTCGCTGAGGATCTTGAGCGAGCTTTCGAGCTCGTCGCGGCCCAGCCTGGGATCGGGGCGCGAGCTCGCAACGCCAAGAGGGAGGGTATCCGCCGCCTCCTCTTGAGCCGGACGGGCTACCATCTCTACTACCGTAAGCGCCCGATGAACCGCATCGTTGTCTGATCCGCTCGCGCGGCGCACGATCCTCCACGGAGGTACGTGCCATGCGCGGAGATCGTGAGCTTCCGAAGACATCCTCGCGGTGGGGGGCGGCCGAGGCGGAGGCGCTGCTCGCGGACTGCCGACGTCGCGGGCTTCCGCTCCCGGACTACTGCCGCCGGCGGAAGATCGGCTATGAGCGACTGCGGCGCTGGCGGGGCAAGCTCGAGCGCTCGCTCGAGGGGTCGGTGGCGCTGGCGCCGGTGCGGGTCGTGGCCGCCTCGCTCCCGGCGACCGGGGGGCGCATGGAGCTGCGGCTCGGCGACGGCCGCCGGATTCGGCTTTCCACGGACTTCGATCCCGAGGCGCTCTCCCGCCTGCTTCAGGTGCTGGGGGTTTGAACCGTGCTGTGGAACCTCCCGCCGGCGGTGCGGATCTACGTGGCGACCGCCCCCACGGACATGCGCAAGTCCTTCGATGGCCTCTCGGCTGCGATCTCCCACGTGCTCGCGCAGGACCCCTTTGCGGGGCATCTGTTCGTCTTCTTCAACCGGGGCGCCGACCGCGTGAAGGTGCTCTGGTGGGACGGCGACGGCTTCGCCTTGTTCGCGAAGCGGCTCGAGCGCGGCCGCTTCCGGGTCTTCGCCGAGACTCCGGCGGCTTCGGCGCGGGCGGTCGAGATGCCTGCGGCGGAGCTCGCCCTGATCCTGCAGGGGATCGACCTGCGCGGGGCGCGGCGTCGACGCGGCTGGTCGCCTCGACGCGCTCCGGTGTCGTCTCCGCAGTGCGCTGTGTGAGACACTGTTTTGAGTTATACCTCTTGCGCTCTCGCTCGGGTCGCGTATCTTCTGCGCCGTGGGGAGTGAGACGCCGTCCGCGCCGAAGGTCGCGCACCACGAGCTGCCGCAGTGGATGCGCACGATGGTGGAGTCGGGCCGCGTCGACGAGATGATCGCGGCGATGACGGCGCTCGTGGACGAGATGGCCGAGTCCCACGCCCGGGTGCTGCTCTCGCTCAAGCAGTCCTTGAAGCACCGCTACGGCCGCCGCAGCGAGAGGATGCTCTCGGACGAGCAGCTGCGGCTGGTCTACGAGGGCGTGCTCGCCGAGAAGGCGCAGGAGCAGGCCGAGGCGAACGCGCCCGAGCTCGGGCCGCCCACGCTCGAGCTGGACGAGGGGCAGCCGCGCGGCGAGGGCTCGCCGGGGCGCGAGCGCCGGAAGCGCCGCGGCCGGCAGCCCTTCCCGCCCGCGCTCCCGCGCCAGGAGGTGGTGATCGCGGTGCCCGAGGCCGAGCGCCGCTGTGGCGGCTGCGGGCAGGAGCGGGCGGTGATCGGGCACGACGAGAGCGAGCGGCTTGAGTACGTGCCGGCCTCTTTCGTGGTGAAGCGCATCCGCCGCGAGCGGCGCGCCTGCCCGCGCTGCCGGGACGCCGTGGTGCGGGCGCCGGTGCCGCCCCAGCTGGTGGAGCGCGGGGCCCTGGGCGAGGGCCTCTTGGCCCAGGTGCTGGTGGCCAAGTACAAGGACCACCTGCCCCTCTACCGCCAGCGCCAGATCTACCGGCGCCAGGGCGTGGAGCTCCCGCGCTCGACCTTGGGCGACGCGGTCGCGGCGGCGGCCTTCGCGCTGCAGCCGCTGGCAGAGCGGATCGGCGAGCGGGTGCGCGCAGCGCCGATCGTGCAGACCGACGACACAGGCATCCGGGTCTTGGACCGCGATCACCCGGGGAACATCAAGCGCGGGATCCTGTGGCCCTACGTGGCGGAAGAGCGGCTCGCGGCCTTCGTCTACACGCCGACCCGCGAAGGGAAGTTTCCCAAGGCCTGGCTCGAGGGCTACCGGGGCTACCTCCAGGTGGACGGCTACAGCGGCTACGACGCGCTCTTCGCGGGCGAGGCCTGTCCGCGGATCGAGGTCGGGTGCTGGGCGCATGCGCGGAGGTACTTCGTGCGCGCCCTCGACGCCGGCGACGACCGGGCGCTCGAGCCGATCGCCTGGGTGCAGGGGCTCTACCGGGTCGAGAGCCAGGCGCAGCCGGAGGCCCTGGCCCCCGCGGGCCGCGCGGCGCGGCGCCACGAGCAGGCGCGGCCGATCCTCGGCGAGCTCGAGCGCTGGCTCACCACGATGCGAGAGCGGGTGGCTCCCAAGAGCCCGCTCGGGCGAGCGATCGGCTACACGCGCGGCCGTTGGCCGGCGCTGCTCCGCTACCTCGAGGACGGACGGCTCGAGATCGACAACAACCGCGTGGAGCGGCTCGTGCGCCTCGTGGCCGTGGGGCGCAAGAACTATCTCTTCGCCGGCTCGGACGCCGGCGCCGAGCGGGCGGCCGTCGTCTACACGCTGATCGCGACCTGCACGCTCCACGAGCTCGACCCGTGGGCGTACCTGCGGGACGTCCTCGAGAAGCTCGCCGCCGGCTGGCTGCAACGCGAAATCGACGCCCTGCTGCCCGACCGCTGGATGCTCGAGCATCCCGAAGCCGTGCGCTGCGAGCGCCCCGCCTGAGATCCGCTCCCGTTCCACCAGGCCGAAGGAAACCGCGCCCCGGCGCCTGGCGTCAGGATGCAGTTGGTCGGTCGCTTACCTACTACCAGGTCAACGCAGAAGCCGGCCGCATCGAGATCCTCGCCCTCTGGCACTCGCACCGGGGGCGAGAACCGTCCATCTAGATCGCGCGCCGCCCAAGGCGCTGCAGCGGACGGGGCTTTGCCCCGCCGCTGATCGCCCACACGTTAGACCGCGCGGCGAACGATGAGAAGAGACGACTCGCCCTCGCCCTCGAAGGTACGAAGGTGTGCTGTGAAGTTGCCCAGGTAGGTCCAGACATACGCTTGCGGCAGCAGGCCGCCGCGCAGCAGCGTGGCGATCTTGAGCGCATCGGTTCGATCGTTCTTGGCCTTGCCGCCGTGGATGGCCTTCATGTACAGGGCGTGGCCCAGCACGAACGCGATCTCCTCCCGGGCGCAGAGGTCCGCCAGCCAGTACCCGGTGAAGATTCATTCGACGGCGACGACGAGGCGGTCACGGTAGGGGGCCACGGCCTCGAGGAAGGCCTCGGGCGTCGCGGGCAGGTTCTTGTGGACGAGGGCCTGGCCCTCGGCGTCGAGTCTGCAGACGTACATCGTTCGGGCGTGTAGATCGATCCCGCACCAGTGGCGGTGCTGTCCGTTGTAGAATCGCATCGGTCTCCCTCCTGCGCGGATGCGCGCTTGGTTTGCTTGCATCCAGCCTACTCCGCGTGGTAGGCGCAGGAGGGGGGCTCTATAATTAGATCGAGAGCTCCCGCTCTACTCCGCTCGCCTGCGGCTCGCTGCGCGGCCGCTTCGCGGCCTTGCGAAGAAGGGCGCCGCGCGCTCTTGCAGCGCTCCGTCCAGTTGGGCTGGCGCTAGGAGAGGGTGCCGCCGTCGATGCGGATGTGCTCGCCGTTGATGTGGGCGCCGTCCGCGGAGGCGAGCATCGCGATCACGCCGGCGACCGTTTCGGGTCCCCTCGCCTTGTCGAGCGCCGCCGCGCGCAGGATGAGCTTCATGTCCGGGTTCTCGGGCAGCATGTTGCGGGTCGTCATCGGCGTCGTGATCGAGCCGGGGCAGACGGCATTGGCGCGCAGGCCCTGCTTGCCGTACTCGACCGCGAAGGTGCGCGTCAAGGCGAGCACGCCGCCCTTCGAGGCGCCGTAGGCGGCGCCGTAGGGGAGGCCCGCCAGCGCCGAGGTCGAGGAGGCGTTCACGATGTTCCCCTTCGACGCGAGCAGGTGCGGGAGCGCCGCCACCGACATCAGGAAGGTCCCGGTCAGGTTCACGTCGAGGATGCGGCGCCACTGCTCGAGCGTCGTCGTGTGCGCGTGCTGCATGAGCAGGATCCCGGCGATGTTGCAGAGCACGTCGAGGCGGCCGAAGCGGTCGATCGCGAGCTGCACGGTCGCGCGGACCTGCGCCGGGTCGCTCACGTCGCAGAGGCTCGCCTGCGCCTCGCTGCCGCGCTCGACGCAGGCCTTCACGCTGGCCTCGAGGGCCTCGGCCTGCACGTCGGCGCAGACGAGCCGGGCCCCCTCGGCGGCGAGGCGCTCGCTGGTCGCCCGGCCGATGCCGGAGGCGGCGCCGGTCACGAGGGCGACCTTGCCTTCGAAGCGACGCAGCGATTGGCTCACGGGGATCCTCCGGGACGGCGGCCCCGGCGGGGCGGACCGCGGGCCGAGGATAGCCGAGCGCGCCTCGGCCGCGCGGCGAGCCGAAGGCGAGCGAAGTGCGGGTCCCGCTAGGCGGGTTCGGGCAGGTCGAGGAGCCGAGCGAGGAGCCGCGTCACGGTGTTGTTGCGCTCGAAGGCGCGCCCCGTGGCCTCGTCCATCGCCTTGTAGATCACCAGCTGCTGGATCAGCCGCAGCATGATCACGGCGAAGCGGAAGCCGGCGAAGACCTCGTAGTAGTGCAGGTGGCGGACGGTGAAGCCGCTCTGCTGCTGGTAGCGGTCGACCGTCTCCGCGTAGCTCGGGAAGCCCGCGAGCCGCGGCTGCCCGATGCCGATGCTGTGGTGCTTGTCGAGGAAGACCTGCCAGGCGAGGTCCATCTCGGGGCTGCCGAGGCCCACCATCTCCCAGTCGAGGACGGCCGCGGGCCGGGTGGCGTCGAAGAGGATGTTGCCGATGCGCGCGTCGCCCCAGGAGAGGACGGTCGGCTCGTCGGCGGGCTGGTGCTCGCGCAGCCACGCGAAGGCCGACTCCACAGTCGGCTGCTCGCGGCCCTCGGCCGCCCAGCGCAGATACTCCGCGTAGTAGGCGAGCTGCTGCTCGAGGGCCGTGGCACCCCGCTCGGGCCGGTCGAGGAATCCGAAGCCCAGCGCGCGCCAGTCGAGGCGGTGGATCTTCGCCATGCACCCGATCCCGCCCCACCAGAGGGCCGCGCGCTCCTCGGGCGAGATCTCCGTCACCCAGCCCGTGACGTGGTAGGGTGGGTTGTCGGGGGGCACGCGCCCCGGCACCTGGTCCATCACGTAGAAGGGAGCGCCGAGCACCGACGTGTCGCCTGCCTCGAGCCAGCGCGCGCGCGGAACCGGCACGTCGGTCGGCGCGAGCAGCTCGAGGGTGCGGAACTGGAGCCCCATGTCGTACTCGGGGAAGACCTGGAAGCCCGTCGGCTGGATGCGCGCGACCAGCGCCTCGCGCTGCGCCCGGCCGCCGCGCGCGTACTCGGCCTCGAAGAGGAGCGTATCGTTCGAGAAGCCGGAGCTCTGCGGCGCCCGGAGCTCGGAGAGGATCAGGCCCTCGGCGCCGGGGATCCTCGGCAGGAGCCATCGCGCAAGCCGCTCGCGGTCGGCTGCCAGATCGCGCTGCCAGGGCGTGGGCATGGCGGGCTCCGCAGCACGGCGCGCCGGCTATCGCCGCGGGCGCGCGCCGTCGAGACCGGCGAGGAAGCGCTCGAGGATCGCGTTCACGCGCTCGGGCGCCTCGAGCTGATGGAAGTGGCCGACGCCCGGAGTCGCCTCGATCACGGCGTCCGGCAGGGCGGCGAGCAGGCGCTCCCGGTCGACGAAGGGGGCGCCGGCCTCGATCACGAGCACCGGGACGCGGCAGGCCCGCGCCGCGGCGGCGTCGTCGAAGTCGACGAGGTTGCGGAAGGCGGAGTGCATCACGCGCTGAGGCGTCGCGCACATCCCGGCCACGATCCGCTCGCGACGCGCGGGGTCGTCGCCCGGCAGGAAGAGGTACTCGCGGATGAACTCCTCGGCCCGGCTTCGCCACTCGGCGCTCGCGAGCCCGGCGACGAGCTCCTCGCGGATCTCGTCGCCGACCTCGGCGACGAAGACGGCCGGGTCGCAGAGCGCGATCGCCCCGGGGAGCTCGGGGTGGCGCCCCGCCAGCGCGAGGGCCACCGCGCCGCCGAGGCTGTGGCCGACGACGACGGGGCGGTGCAGGCCGAGCTCGCGGCACAGCCAGGCCGCATCGTCGGCGAAGGCCTCGATGCTGTATTCACCCGGCGGCTGGTCGCTCTGACCGAAGCCGCGCTGGTCGAGCGCGACCACGCGGTAGCGCCCGGCGAAGTGCTCGATCTGGGGCGCGAAGTGGCCGTGGTCGCAACACCAGCCGTGTACGAAGAGGAGCGGCGGATCGCCGTCGCCGCGCTCCATCACCGCGAGCCGCATCCCGTCGCGGACGTGGGAGACGAGCTCCGCCACCGTTACACCCGGCCTCCGCGGCCCATGCTCCGCATCGCGCTCGCGCTCCTTTCCCTCGCGGCCGCCTCGGCGGCCGGGGCGGCCGCGCCGCTCCGCGACCTCGCCTACGCGGCGGACGGGCCGCAGCGGACCCTCGACCTTTACCTGCCCGAGGGTGGGGTCGGCAAGCCTCCGCTGGTCGCGTTCGTGCACAGCCGCTTCTGGTCGCGTGTGGACGACGCTCGCCTCGTCGAGTGGGGGGTGGCGCGCCCCCTCCAGCGCGAGGGTGCCGCGGTGGCGGTGATCCGCCACCGGCTGGCCCCGGCGCACCGCCATCCGGCCTTCGCGGAGGACGTGGCGGCGGCGCTCGCCTGGCTCGTGCGCGAGGCCGGGCGCCACGGCTACGACCCGGAGCGCCTCTATCTCGCCGGGCATTCGTCGGGCGCCCAGGTCGCGAGCCAGCTCGCGCTCGATCCGGACCGCCTGCGCGGCGCCGGCGTCGACCCCGCGCGGATCGCGGGCGCGATCGCGATCAGCGGGATCCACGACCTCGATCCGGAGCAGGAGCTCCCTCCGGAGCAGGAGGCCCTCTACGCGGCCGCCTTCGGCGGACGCGAGGCCCGCCGCGCCGCCTCGCCGCTGCGCCGCGTGCGCGCCGACGCGCCGCCCTTCCTCGTGCTGGCGGCGGGCTCGGACGTGCCGGGGCTTCGCACCGAGGCGGCGTCGCTCTCCGAGGCCCTGCGCGCGGCCGGCGCGCCCGCCGCCGAGACCTTCATCGCCTCCGGGCGCGATCACCTGACGATCCTCGACCTCGCCGACGACCGGAACCCGGCGCGCGAGCAGGTGCTCGGCTTCCTCGGGCTCGGGTCGCGCCCCGACGAGCTGCGCGAGCTCTTCGCCGGCCGGCGCACCTGGCGCGATCCGCCGTTCTCGACCGAGCCCTTCTTCGAGCTCGGCGCCCGCGTGCAGGGCTTCGACGCCGACCCGCGCTTCGTGAGCGAGCTGAACCGGCCCTTTCCGGGGCCGGCGGGGAGCTCGCCCAGGCTCCGCCCCGCGCGCTACCGGGCCGTCGACCTCTTCGAGCTGCTGGACGCGCTCGGCCCCGCGCGCAGCGGGAGCGGCGAGTGGCTCGTGCTCACGAACGCGCGGCGCGAGCGTTCGGTGTGGCGACTCGACGAGGTGCGTCCCTTCCGGCCGCTCGTGGTGATCGGCCTCGACGACGAGCGCAACCTCTTCCGCTTGACCGACGTCTACCACACGCGCCGCATGTACAGCTGGGCCGAGCCGGAACGGCGCCGCGTGATGGCCCGGCCGCTCGGTGCCTTCCTCTACTTCCGCGAGGAGCCCCCGCGCGGCTTCGCGCCGCGGGACTTCGGCCGCTACGGGCTCGAGCCCGGGAGCTTCCGGCGAAGCCGCGAGGATCCGCTCGCGCCGCTGCGCGACCTGCCGCCGCGCCTGCAGGCCTTCCTCACCCACGAGAAGGGCTGCGTCGCCTGCCACCGCCTGCGCGGCGCGGGCGCGAACGCCGTCCACCTCCGGCTCTCCGATGCCGCGCTCACGGGCGGCGTCGCGCTCGACCTCGAGCAGTATCCGCCCGAGGCGTGGCGCCGCTACTGCTTCGATCAGGCCCGCGTGGCGGACGAGGTGGGTGCCACCCCCGTCGACCTCCCGGCCGATCTCACCCGCGAGCTCTACGACCTCGTGGTGAGGGAGCGCGCTCGCCTCGGGCTCTAGTCCGAGCGGGGTCCCGCACTTCGCTCGGCTGCGGCTCGCTGCGCGGCCGCTCCGCGGCCTTGCTAGTCCATCCGCTCGAGGATCGTCGAGATGCCCATCCCGGCGCCGATGCACTGGGTGGCGAGGCCGTAGCGGGTGCGGCTGCGGCGGAGCTCCATCGCGACCGTCGTGACCAGGCGCGCGCCGGTGGCGCCGAGCGGGTGGCCGATCGCGATCGAGCCGCCGTTCACGTTGACCTTCGAGGCGGGGATCCCGAGCTCGCGGAGCGAGGGGATCACCTGCGCGGCGAAGGCCTCGTTGAACTCGACGCGGTCGATCTGCCCGGCCTCGATCCCCGCGTGCTCGAGGGCCTTGCGCGTCGAGACGATCGGACCGATTCCCATGAGCTGCGGCTTCACGCCGCCGACCGCGAGGCCGACGATCCGCGCGAGCGGCTCGAGCCGGAGCTCGCGGGCCTTCTTCTCGCTCATGAGCAGCGCCGCCGACGCTCCGTCGTTGGTCGGGCACGAGTTGCCGGCGGTGATCACGATCTCCCGGCTGCCGTAGCTCACGAGACCCTTGAGCGGCGGGAGGCCCGCGAGCTTCTCCACCGTCGTGTCGGGGCGGATGCACTCGTCGCGTTCGAAGAGCACGCTCTTGCCACGCTCCGCCTCCACCCACTCGCCCTTTTCGTCGAAGACCGGGTCCTCGACCTCGAGGGGGAGCACCTCGTCCTTGTAGATCCCGGCCTGGTAGGCCTGGTGCGTCTGGCGGTGGCTCTGGGCCGAGAACTCGTCGAGCTCCCGCCGCCCGAGCGAGTAGGTCTCCGCCACGTTCTGCGCCGTCTGGGGCATCGACTGGATCGGCGGCGAGGCGAGCAGGTAGTCGGGGAAGGGCACGGAGAAGTAGCGCTCGTGATCGGGCGCCATGCGCTTCTGCGCCGGGGTCAGCTCCTGGAGGCGCGGGTTCCAGGCATTCACGCGCGTCTGCGGCCCGCCGCCGCCGAGGCCGAGGGTGCGCCCCATCCGCTCGATCCCGAGGGCGATCCCGCACTCGATCGAGCCGACCATGATCGCCATCGCGGTCCGGTGCAGTGTCTCCATGCTGGAGCCGCACTGGCGGTTCGTGTTGAAAGCGCAGACCTCGAGCGGGAGCCCCGCGAGGCGCTGGACGGTCGCGAGGAGCACGAACTCGCCGCGGCCGCTCACGTTCCCGAGGCCCACGTCCTCGATCATCGTGTCCTTCACCTTGGGGTTGCGCTCGAGGAGCGCGCGCAGGAGCTTCGCGCCGGCGTCATCGAGGCGCGTGGCGACGAGCTTCCCGCGACCCCCGCGCGCGAAGGGCGTGCGCAGGCCATCGACGAGGACGACGCTCTCTAGCTGCATGGGACCTCCGGGGGTGCGCGAGGCGCCCGGGCAGGGTATCGGAGCCGCGGCTCCTCGGCTAAGCCGAGGGGCGAAGCCGCCCGATCCGCTTGCGGCCGCGGTTGATCTCGCGCAGCTCGGCCATCGCGGCGTCGGCCACGTCGCTGCCCACCACCTCGTCCGACTCGCGGCGCAGCTCGTCGACGTCGACCCAGGCGGCGTAGATCGGCCGCGTGCGCTCGCTGATGATCCCCGCCTTGAGGAGGGTCTTCACCAGCACGCGGAAGATGTTGGTCTGCTGGCGCAGGTTGTCGCGGCGGTCGGCGTCGCCGAAGGTCTCCAGCACCGCCCCGCGCACCCAGCGCCAGTCGAGGCCGAACTCGCCGTAGATCTCCTGCTTCTGCTCGGAGTTCACCAGGTTGAAGAGCAGGGTCTGGAAGCAGCTCGCGGCCCAGTCCTCGACCTTCGCGTGCTCTTCCTCGCTGAGCTCCGGCACCGTGCGCTCGGCCCAGATCTTCCCGAACTTGTGGTGGAAGGCCTCGTCCGCCATCACGAGCTGCACCACGCGCCGGAGCAGCGGGTCGCGGCTGCGCACCTGCAGCGTCGCGAAGGCGCCCATCGCGAGCCCCTCGATCAGCATCTGCATGCCGACGAGCTTCTTGTAGACCTCGGGCGCGCGCACCACCTCGTCGAGGAGGCTCGCGAGCGTCGGGCCCGCGCGCAGCGGCGTGCCCCAGCGCGCGGCCACGTAGCGCGAGAAGGCCGCCACGTGGCGCGCCTCCTCGCGCGCCTGGTTCGCGGCGTACTCCTGCGCCCCGGGCTCGCGCAGGATCTGGCACAGGCTCGCCGAGAGCGAGAGCGCGCCCTGCTCGCCGTGCAGGATGCTCGAGATCATGAAGCGCGCGTTCTGGTTGGCGAGGCGGATCTTCTGGCCCTCGTCGAGGCGGTCGGCGACCGCGGAATGCAGCTCCACGACCATCTCGCGCGGGAGGATCGTCTCCTCCGCGAGGTCGAAGCCCTGCGAGAAGTCGACGTAGCGGGGGTCCTGCGGGTCCCAGAAGTGGTCCTCGCTGGCCGAGATGATCGAGTCGAAGGCGTCCGTCCGGTCGCCGTAGCGATCGACCTCGATCATCGCGGCGAAGTCGTCGCGGTCGACGGTGTCGTAGATCGGGTCGTGCGTGATGTGGTCGGCCATGCTCACTCCTCGGACAGCGCGGGGAGCGGATGCGTCCCCGCGAGCTGGATGCAGGTCAGGCTGTGGGCGACGGTCTCGCGCAAGGCGCGCCGGGGATCCTCGACCCACCAGGCGACGACGCGCGCGAGCATGCCGACGAGCGCCTGGGAGAGGACGTCGGGGTCGAGCGCCGCGGGCATCTCGCCGCTGGCGATCCGGGTGCGGCGCGCCTCGGCGATCGAGGCCGCGAGCTCGGCGAGCACGTCGGCCTGGACGGCCGCGGCGTCGCCGTCGCGGCTGAAGAGGATGCGGACGCGATCCTGGTGTTCCTCGGCGAAGGCGAGGAGGGCCTCCGAGAACGCCGGCACCCCTTCCCGCGAGCCGCGCGCGGAGTGCGTCGCGCGGTCGAGCCGCTCGCGCAGGAGCGCGATCGTCTCCGCCGCGATCACGCGCAGGAGCTCGCGCTTGTCCCGGAAGTGCAGGTAGAAGGTCCCGGCCGCGACCCCCGCGCGCGCGGCGATGTCGTGGCTGGTGACGCCGTGCAGGCCGCGCTCGGCGAAGAGCTCCCGCCCGGCCGCGAGCAGGCGCTCGCGGGTCTGCGCCCGGCTGCGCTCGGCCGCGGACTCCCGCCGCGCGGGGGCGCGCGCCAGGGATGTTCTGACACTCATGTCAGTCGATGACAATACCGTCAGTCAACCTGCGGCGTCAAGGCCCGCCGTAGGATCGGGCCGAGGTCGAGGCCGGACGGGAGCGTCCCGAAGCCGAGCCCGCCTTCGCCGGCGAGGCGGCTCGCGCAGAAGGCGTCCGCGACCGGGGCGGGCGCGAAACGGACGAGCAGCGCGCCCTGGAGGGCGAGCGCCAGGCGCTCCACGCTGCGCCGGGCGCGCGCCTCCGCGTCCTCGGGCCGCGCGAGCTCGGCTTCGAGCGCGCGGGCGAAGGCGTCGAGGCGCCGGTCGCCGCCGCGCGCGCTCGCGAGCTCGGCCTGCACGGCGGGCAGGCAACCGGGCTCGCGGAGGCTCGCGCGCAGGACGTCGAGGCAGATCACGTTGCCGGAGCCCTCCCAGATCGCGTTCACGGGCGCCTCGCGGTAGAGGCGGGGCAGGATCGATTCCTCCACGTAGCCGTTGCCGCCGAGGCACTCCATCGCCTCGAGGATCATCCCGGGAGCGCGCTTGCACACCTGGTACTTCGCCGCGGCCGTCGCGATGCGGGCGAAGGCGCGCTCGCCGGGATCCTCGGGCGCCGCGTCGAACGCGCGGGCGAGGCGCAGCGCGAGCGCGGTCGCCGCCTCCGACTCGAGCGCGAGGTCGGCGAGCACGTTGCGCATGAGCGGCTGCTCCACGAGCCGGCGCCCGAAGGCGGCGCGGTGGGCCGCGTGGTGGAGGGCCTGGGCGAGCGCCTGGCGCATCAGTCCGGCGCTCCCCGTCACGCAGTCGAGGCGCGTGTGGTGCACCATGTCGAGGATCGTGCGGATGCCGCGCCCGTCCTCGCCGAGCATCTGCGCGAAGGAGCCGCGGTACTCGAGCTCGGCCGAGGCGTTCGAGCGGTTCCCGAGCTTGTCCTTCAGGCGCTGCAGGTGGAACGGGTTGCGCGTCCCGTCCGGGCGCCAGCGCGGCACGAGGAAGCAGGTGATCCCGCGCTCCGTCTGCGCGAGGGTCAGGAAGGCGTCGCACATCGGCGCGGAGCAGAACCACTTGTGGCCGACGATCTCGTAGGCCTCGCCCGGGCCGCCGCGGCCGAGCGGGCGAGCCCGCGTCGTGTTCGCGCGCAGGTCGCTCCCGCCCTGCTTCTCGGTCATCGCCATCCCGACGAGCACGGCCCGCTTCTCGCGCGCCGGGACCATGCGCGGGTCGTACTCGGTGCCGAGGAGGAGCGGCTCCCACTCGGCGAAGAGCTCCGGCTGGCAGCGCAGGGCCGGCACGCAGGCGAAGGTCATCGTGAGTGGGCAGCAGGAGCCCGCCTCCGCCTGCGCGTGCAGGTGGAGCAGGGCGGCGCGCGCCACCTGCGCCCCGGGCCGGCTCGCGCGCCACGGAAGGTTGTGGAGCTCGTGCGCCATCGCGGCGCGCATCACCGCGTGCCAGGACGGGTGGAACTCCACCTCGTCGATCCGGCGGCCGTGACGGTCGTGGGTCGAGAGCCGCGGCGGGTTCGCGTTGGCCTGCTGCCCGAGCGCCTGGAACTCGCGGCTGCCGGCGAGCCCGCCGTAGCGGCGCACGTCTTCCTCCGCGAAGCCGCCTCCCTCGCGGCGGAGCCCCTCGCGCAGCGCCGCGTCTCCGTCGAAGAGGTTCACGTCCTCGAAGGGAGGCGGCTGGTTGGTGACCTCGTGGGTCTCCGCGCCGGAGGCGCCGTTCATCGCGATCCCTCCGGCGCGATCATACCCCCGCCACCCGCCGCGCACTCGTAGCGGTCGACGCGCGCGCCGCGGAAGCCCGTGGTCGCCGCAAGATCGCAGTCGAGCCGGGCCAGCGCCTGCTCGAGCACCGCGGGCGAGCGCCGGCCCCGCTGCCGGAAGTGGCCCTCGCGATCGGTGACGAGCACCCACAGGCGCCGGCCGCGCGCCCCCGCGGAGGCGAGGCGCGCGAGCTCGCCCGGCATCGCCTGCGCGGGGTCCTCGCCGCGCCGGTACGGGCGGCCGCGGGGACAGCAGGGCCAGTCGACCTCGCCCTGCACCACGCGCGACGCGGCGGGCGGGGTGCGCCGCGCGTAGAGCCGGAAGCTCTCGCGCATGCTGCTGTGCACGTAGAGCACGTCGTCCGCGCGGGCCTCGCGCGCGACGAAGGCGACGGCGCTCTCGGCGTCCTCGTCGGGAGGTCGCTCGAAGAGCTCGCGCAGCCCGCCCCGCAGCGCCGCGCCGAGCAGGCCCGCGAGGAGCACGGCGAGCGCGAGCCAGCCGGCGGCGGCCGCCGCGCGCGCCGCGGCCGCCGCGCCGACGCGCGAGCCCAGCCCTGCGGCGGCGCGCGCGAGCGCCTCGAGCCCGGCGCCGAGCGCGAGGATCGCGAGCGGGAGCAGGAAGGCGAGCGTCCGCGCGTTGCCGCGCGCCATCGGGAAGACCCCGGCGACGTTCAGCGCCAGCGTGCCCGCGATCGGCGCGGCGAGGAGCACCGATCGCGCGAGAGCGCTCGCGTCGCCGGAGAGGCCGCGGCGCGCGAGGTCGACGAGACCGAGCGCGGCGAGGAGTCCGGCCACGAGCTCGCCGGAGCCCCCGTCGGGGGCGCCGGGGACGACGAGGGCGCCGAGCAGGCGCAGGCGTCCGCCGAGCCAGGCCACGAGCGCGACGGGGCCCCCGCCCGGGAAGAAGCCGCTGCGGAAGTACTCGAGCAGGCTCGGCTCGCGGTTCGGCAGCACGAAGAGGACGAGGATCGCGGCCGCCCCGAGCGCGCCCGTCGCGGCGATCGCGAGCGCGTGCCAGGCCGGCGCGCGCGGCGGACCGCCCGGCCGCGGCACGACGGCGAGGAGCAGCGCCGGCAGGAAGAGCGGCGCCTCGAAGGAGAGGAGCCCGAGCAGGGCTCCGCTCGCGAGAGCCATCGCCAGGCGCCGGCCGCTCGGCCGCGCCAGGTAGGCGTCGGCGGCGGCGAGGAGCGCCAGCGCGACGAACGCGTCCGACGCGTAGGGCTTGAGCGACGCCCCCTGGAGCGCGAGGCGCGGCAGGAAGGCGAAGAGCGCGAGCGCCGCGAGGGCGGCGGGGCGCCGCAGCCAGCGCAGCGCGAGCACCGCGAAGAGTCCGAGCGCGGCCAACGAGAAGAGCGCGGGAACGGCGCGGAAGGCGAGGTTCGACTCGCCGGCGAGCGCGACCACCCCGCGCACGAGCAGGAGCAGGAGGGGAGGCGTCGTCTGGAGCCACGCCTCGTAGCGGAGCATCGCGCCGACGCTCGGCTCGAGCACGGAGTTCGCGACCCACGCCTCGTCGAGCCAGAGGCTGCGCCCCAGGCCGTGCAGGCGCACCGCGATGCCGCCGGCCAGGAGGGCCGCCAGGATCCCGCCGCCGAGCCGCCGCCCCGGGGCCTGCCGCGCTTCCATGCGCCGATGGTAGACTGCGCCGGGTGGGCGGGCGCATCCGGATCGAGATCGAAGGCGCGATCGGCTGGTTCGTCTTCGACCACCCCGAACGCCGCAACGCCATCTCCGTCGAGATGTGGGAGGAGATCCCGCGCGCCGCGCAGCGGCTCGAGCGCGATCCCGCCGTGCGCGTCATCGTGCTGCGCGGTGCCGGCGAGGAGGCCTTCGTCTCGGGCGCGGACATCTCGGAGTTCGCGGCGGCGCGTACCGGCGCGGCGGCCGCGAGCTACGAGGACCGCAACGCTCGCGCCTTCCTCGCCCTGGCCGGGCTGCAGAAGCCCGTCCTGGCGATGTTGCAGGGCTTCTGCATCGGCGGAGGCGTGGCGATGTCGCTCTGCGCCGACCTGCGCTACGCGAGCGACGACACCATCTTTGCGATCCCCGCGGCGCGCCTCGGCATCGGCTACGCCGTCGGCGGGCTCGAGAGCCTGATCCGCGTCGTCGGCGCCTCGGCGGCGAAGGAGCTCTTCTTCACGGCGCGGCGCTTCTCGGCGGAGGAGGCGCTGCGCATGGGCCTCGTGAGCCGCGTGCTGCCGCGCGCGGAGCTCCTGCCGTGGGTGCGCGACACCGCGGCGCGCATCGCGGAGAACGCGCCGCTCACCGTGTGCAGCGTCAAGCGAATTGCCGCGGAGCTCGCGAAGGACCCTGGGCAGCGCGACCTCCCGGGGGCCCACGCGAGCGTGCGCGCCTGCCTCGAGAGCGAAGACTACCGCGAGGGGATGCGCGCCTTCCTCGAGAAGCGCCCGCCCGTCTTCCGCGGCCGTTAGCCTGCGTCCGCCGGCCCTCCCGGATCCGGCGCGCGGGGCAGGGAGGGATGCGCATGGGACCATGGGGAGAGCTTCGGGAGACGCTCGGTCTCGTCGCCGTGCCCGCCCTCGTGCTCGCGAACGCCTACTTCGTGGCGACCGAGTTCGCGCTCGTCGCCGTGCGGCGCAGCCAGGTCAAGCTCTGGGTCGCGACGGGGCGGCGCGGCGCCGCCTCGGTGGCGGCCGCCAGCGGGCGGCTCGACGACGCGATCGCCGCGACCCAGCTCGGCATCACGATCGCGAGCATCGGCCTCGGCTGGCTCGGCGAGCCCGCGCTGGCGGCGCTGCTCTCGCCGGGGCTCGCGCTCCTCGGTATCGAGGGGGCCCCCGCGGTGCACGGCATCGCCACCGCCGTCGCCTTCGCCACCATCACCTTCCTGCACGTGGTGGTGGGTGAGCTCGCCCCGAAGGCGATCGCCCTCGATCGGCCCGGCGAGGTCGCGCTGGTCTGCGCCGGGCCGCTGCTGATCTTCGCGCGCGTCTTCCGCATCGTGCTGGTGCTGATGAACGGGGCGGGGAACCGGCTGGTGCGGGCGCTCGGGGTCCAGCCGAGCGGCGAGGCGCAGCACGTTCACTCGGCGGACGAGCTCTCGCTGCTCGTCGCCGAATCGCGCGAGGCGGGGGAGTTCCGACCGGAGCAGGGCCGGATCCTCGGGCGCGTCTTCCGGATCGCACGAACGCGGGTGCGCGACGTGATGATCCCGCGCGAGCGCGTCTTCGCGATCGAGCGGCGCACGGAGCCGGAGGGGCTCCTCGAGCGGCTCCGCGAGGAGGGCTATACCCGGCTTCCGGTGTACGACGGCAGCGTGGACCAGACCGTGGGCATCCTGCACACGAAGGACCTGTTCCACCTCTACGCGAAGACGCGCCTCGTGGTGCTGCGCGACGCGATCCGCCCGGCGAGCGAGATGCGGCCCGAGACGCCGATCGGCGAGGCCTTGCGCCTCTTCCGCCGCGAGCGCCGGCACATGGCGCTGGTGCGCGAGCCGGGCGGCCCGCTGCTCGGCATCGTCACGCTCGAGGACGTGCTCGAGGAGATCGTGGGCGACATCGAGGACGAGCACGACGAGCCGACCCCCGCCGGGACGGAGTAGGCATGCCGGGCGGGGAGGGGGCGGGAAGGGCGGAGCTCGCCGCGTCGCCGGGCGCGCCGCCGCTCGTCGGGATCCGGGTCCTCGATCTCACGCGCTACCTCGCGGGACCCTTCTGCAGCATGCTGCTCGCGGATCAGGGAGCGGACGTCGTCAAGGTCGAGGGTCCGCGCGGGCGCGAGTTCCGCCCGCCGGGCGCCGCGCGCGACACCTACTTCTTCCTGTCGAGCAACCGCGGCAAGCGCTCGCTGGCGCTCGACCTCCGAAGGGCGGCCGGCCGCGAGCTCCTGCTCCGCATCCTCCCGCGCTTCGACGCGATCGTCGAGAACTTCCGCCCCGGCGTGATGGAGGCACTCGGCCTCGGCCACGCGGCGCTGCTCGAGCGCTTCCCGCGCCTGGTCGTCTGCGGCATCTCCGGCTTCGGCGCCGACGGCCCCTACCGCGACCGCCCCGGCTTCGACCAGATCGCGCAGGGGATGAGCGGCTTCATGAGCCTCACCGGCACGCGGGAGAGCGGGCCGACGCGGGCGGGGATCGCGATCGCGGACCTGCTCGCCGGCATCTTCGCGGCGCACGGGATCCTGCTCGCCCTCCTCGAGCGCGAGCGCAGCGGCCGCGGGCAGCTCGTGCACACCTCGCTGCTCGAGGCGATGGTCGGCGTCCTCTCCTGGGGCGCGGGGATGTACTTCGAGAGCGGCGCCGCGCCGGGGCCGGCGGGGCAGCACCACCCGCTCTCCTCGCCCTACGGTCGCTTCCGCGTGGGCGAGCGCTGGCTCAACATCGCCGCGGCGAACGACGCGATCTGGCAGCGCCTGTGCCGGGCCCTGGGCCGCCCCGGATGGCTCGCCGACCCGCGCTTCGCGGACGCCCTCGCGCGCGTCCGCCACCGCGACGAGCTCTCGGCGGAGATCGAGGCCGCGCTCGCGGGCGCGAGCGTGGAGCACTGGGCCCTGGTGCTGAATGCCGCCGGCGTCCCCGCCGGCCCCGTCCTCGACGTGGCCGAGGTCTTCGCCGACCCGCAGGTCCTCGCGCGTCGCATGCTCGTCGAGCTCCCCCACCCCGAGCTCGGGACCTTCCGCACCACCGGCCTCCCGGTCAAGCTCTCGCGCACGCCCGGCCGCATCGAGCGCCGGCCGCCGCTCCACGGCGAGCACAGCGAGGAAGTCCTGCGCGAGTGCGGCCTCGCGCCCGCCGAGATCGACGCGCTGCGGCGCGACGGCGTGATCGGGCTTGCCTGATCGCATGAGCGACCACGTCGAGATCGCGAACCTCGTCTACGCCTACGCCGAGCGCATCGACCAGGGCGACTTCGCCGGGGTGGGGACGCTCTTCGAGCGCGCGGTCATCACGACCGATCCGGCGCAGGGCGGGGAGACGCGCGGCAGCGCCGCGGCGACGAAGCTGTACGCCGACTGGACGCGGGTCTACGCCGACCCGCGCTCGCCCACGGGCCGCACCCTGCACACGAAGCACGTCACGACCAACCTCCAGATCCACCTCGACCCCTCCGGGCGCACGGCCCGCACGCGCTGCTACTTCACCGTGCTGATGCGGACGCCGACGCTCCCCCTCCAGCCGATCATCGCGGGCCGCTACCACGACGAGTTCGAGAAGATCGACGGCCGCTGGTCCTTCACCCGGCGGCACATCATCACCGACCTGCTCGGAGACCTCTCGGAGCACCTGCTGCTGAACCCGGGCTAGCCCTCCGTTGCGGCAAGCAGCCCCCTGGTGCGACGTCCGCGCAGCTCCGCCGCTTCCGAACGGCCGCGGTACGGCTCCCGCGCTGCCAACTAGCGATCCACGGACCACTTCGCAGACCCCGAAGCTGCGCGCGGGGTCTACGGGCAGGAAGACCCCTCCAACCCCGGCTTCACTCCTCCCGCCGCCGGCGGCCGAGCAGGCCCGCGCGCTG
Source organism: uncultured Spirochaetales bacterium (assembly GCA_964624475.1). Taxonomy (GTDB): domain Bacteria; phylum Myxococcota_A; class UBA9160; order UBA9160; family SMWR01; genus CAZUYC01. Next base: position 19,702 of record CAZUYC010000107.1, read on the forward strand.
GCTCTGGCCGCGCGCGAGGATGGCCGGGAGCTCGCGGTGGTCGAAGAAGAGACCGCCGCAGTGGCGGCACTGGTCGATCTCCACGCCGTGGAGGGCGCGCGGCCCGAGCGCGCGCTGGCAGCGCGGGCAGAGGCCGAGGGTCGAGACCTGGCGGGCGCCCTCGCGCGCGCTCTCGACCTCGAGCTGCGCCTCGAGGTCGGCGGGGCTGCGCGCGACGCCGAGCTCGAGGGCCTCGAGCTCGCCCCCGTCGAGCCACACCGCGTTGCACGGGCCGCAGTGGTCGAGGAGCACGCCCCGCTCCGCGCGCTTCTCCATCTCCCCGCCGCAACGGATGCAGTGCATGGCGGCTCCTGGCTAGAGATCGAGGTTGCGGTGCTGGTGCACCATGTGCAGGCCGACCAGGCGCGCGATGAAGACGGCGACGTAGAGCGACCCCGTGACGGCCTCGGCGGCCGCGAGGGCGCGTGCGGGGTTGGTCTTCGCGAGGACGTCGCCGTAGCCGACCGTCGTGAGGGTGACGAAGGAGAAGTAGATCAGCTCCTCGTGGCGGAACTCGGTCGGGCTCGCCGAGCCTGGAAGCGGCCGGCCGTCGACCAGGAAGGAGCCCGGGTCGAAGTACTCGAGGAGGGAGTAGGCCGTCATCCAGGCCACTCCGATCAGCAGATACACGCAGACCCCCCCGAGGATCGTGTCGAGCGTGACGCGCTCCTCGTCGAGGATCCGGTAGAGGATCACGCAGGCCAGGAAGGCGAGGAAGAGCAACGAGAGGAGGAAGTTCGCGACCGCGAGGCCGGGGGTCGGCTGGATCTCGAGCCATGCCTCGACCGCGAGCGCGGGCAGGGCGATCGCGACGCCTGCCGCGAAGACCCGAGGTCCGCGGCTCACCCCGTAGACGCCCGCGAGCAGGATCGCGGCCGTGAAGAGGCGGAAACGCGAGATCCCGGCCAGCTCCTGGTCCAGGAACGGAGCGACGAGGAGCGTCGTGAGGAGCGTGAGCAGCAGGACCGCGAAGGGTCCCAGGTTCTCGGGCCGGCGGATCGGGAAGGCTCGCATGCGCTCCGCTCTCGAAGGCCGCTCAGGGTAGCGCTTCGCGCAGCGGCTCCAGGCGGCCGTAGACGAGTGAGCGCCAGAGCCACTCCACCGGACCGAAGCGGAAGCGGCGGAGCCAGACGGTGCTGGCCCAGAGCTGCACGCCGAAGAGGACGACCGCGAGGAGCAGCCCGGCCGGCGGGTGGATCGGACCGAGGCGTGCGACGAGCCCCGTGCCGATCGCCGACTGCGCCAGGTAGTTGCTGAGCGTGGTGCGGCCCACGGCGGCGAGCGGCCCGAGCACGGCGGGCCAGCGCGCGCGGCGCGCCCAGCGCAGCGCGAGCAGCGCGTAGGCGAAGGCGAGGGCGGGCGCCGCGACGGCGAGGGTGGCTTCGCGGGCCACGGCCTCGCCCGAGAGCGGCGGCGGCGCGGCGGCCTCGATCGCGGCGAAGGCGAGGTTCCCGGCCAGGCCCGTGGCGAGCGCGAGCGGGAGGGCGCCGCCGGCGCGCTCGAGCCAGCCCGCGTCCGAGAGGAGCCGGCGGCGTCCCGCCGCGAGGCCGAGGGCGAACATCGCGAACGAGAAGCAGGTCTGGCGGACCGGGTAGAGCTGGCCCACCAGCGCTGCTTCGACCGCGGCGCGCGGCCACGGGAGCGCCCCGGCGCCCGCCGCGCTCGCGGCTACGAGAAGCGCCGGCGCCGCGAGGAGCCCGGCGGCGAGCCGGGTCAGGGCCGCGTCCGAGCACCGACGCAGCGGCAGCAGCAGACAGCCGAGCGCGGCGTAGGTGGTGAGGATGTCGCCGCTCCAGACGAGGAGGTTCGCCAGCCCGATCAGGAAGAGGCAGGCCATCCGCAAGAGGTGGAGCGCGGCGAAGCGCGCCTCGCCGCGCGCGTCGCGCCGCATCTGGAGCGCGATCCCGTAGCCGAAGAGGAACGCGAAGAGCAGGTACACCTTGTTGTCGCAGAGCATCCGCAGGGCGCCGAGCCCGAGCCGATCCACGCCGCTGGCCGCTCCGCTCGCGACGAGCTCCGCGTAGGTCGGAACGGCGAAGTGCTGGAGATTCTCGAGCAGCACCCCGAAGAGGGCCACGCCGCGCAGACAATCGATAGACGCGTCGCGCTGCGCGGGCGGGGTCGGGCCGAGCGTCACGCGGGCATGCTAGCCCGATGAGCTCCGCTCGCCTGCGGCTCGCTGCGCGCTTCGCTTGCTGGTCAGTCGCGCGTGCTGGCGGAGTGGACGTGGGCGCAGTCGGTCCAGAGACGGCGCACGAAGACGAGCGAGCGGTCGCGCACGGCGACGCGGCAGCTCTTCCGGTCCTCGCTCACCTCGAGCAGCACGCCGTCCCCGGACCAGAAGCGGCCGGCGCGCTGGTCCACGATGACCGGCGTCCCGCGCGAGGGCAGGAGGACGCAGCCCGTCGCGAGCACGGCGAGCCCGAGGGCGGCCAGGCGCAGGCGAGCGGAGTTCACGGGACTGGAGGGGGGCCGAGGAGCGCGGCGAGCGCCGCGACCTGCCCGGCCGGGAGCCAGCCCGGCATCCCCGGCGTCCACACGAGCGTGTCGCGCGTGAGGCGGCCCTCCGCGGCCGCGCGCCCGAGCGCGTCGAGGCCGAGCGGGCCGCTGGCGCGGCCTCCCTCGACCACGTGCCAGATCGGACCCGGCGGCGGGGGAGGCGCGGCGCCGGCAGCGAGCGCCGGGCCGACCATCGCGAGGCCCATGCCGAGCCCGACCCCGGCGCCGGCGAGCCCTCCCGCCGGATTGGCCGCGGCCACGGGCATCGACTGGGCGAGCTGGTAGGCGTGGTACGCGGCGAGATCGCCGATCGCGTTCATGCTGCTGCGCGCGTCGAGCGCCTGCTCGACCTCGGCCGGGACCGAGACGTTCACGAGGAAGAGCTGCGGGATCTCGAGGCCGTACTCGCCATCGATCCGCTCCACGACCATGCGCCGCAGCTCCTCCGAGAGCTCGGTGTAGCGCGCGGCCAGGTCGAGGATCGGGACCTCGGCCTTTCCGACCAGGTCCGCGAAGGCGGAGGCGATGACCGAGCGCAGGAGCTCGCTCACCTCGTCCGCCTGGACCACTCCGTCGGTCCCGACGAGCTGCTCGAGGAGGGTGCGCGGGGCCTGCGCGCGCAGCGTGTAGGTTCCGAAGGCGCGCACGCGGATCGCGCCGAAGTCCGGGTCGCGCAGGGGCACCGGGTTCGGCGTGCCCCAGCGCAGGTCGGTGATCACGCGCGTGCTGACGAAATAGACCTCGGCCATGAAGGGGCTGTCGAAGCCGTGCTTCCAGCCCGCGAGGGTGCCGAGGATCGGCAGGTTCCGGGTCTCCAGGCGATGGTGGCCGGGGGAGAAGACGTCGGCGATGCGCCCCTCGCGCACGAAGATCGCGAGCTGGCTCGGGCGCACCACGAGCCGCGCCCCCTGCTTGATCTGGTTGTGGTAGCGCGGGAAGCGCCAGACCAGGGTGTGCCGGCTGTCGTCGACCCACTCGATGATGTCGACGAGCTCGGCGCGCAGCTTTTCCATCCAGCCCATGAAGGCCTCCTTCAGCGAAGCATCCGGGAGATCAGGTCGAAGAGCGTCGGCCACCCGCTCGGCGGCGGCCGGCGCTCGAGCGCACGCTGCTCGGCCAGGATCCGCGCGAAGGCGGCGTCCGCCTGCGTGGGCTCGGGTGCGGGCGGGGCGGCCTCGCGCCCGCCGACGAAGGCCGCGTCCGGCGAGCGCCCGAGCAGGAAGCCCGCAACCTGCTCGAGCTCGTCGGCGTCGAGCCAGGTGCCGTGGCGCCGGCAGGTGTCGACGATGATGCCGGAGCTGCGCTGGAAGTTGCGCCGCTGCATCTGGGCGTCGCACTCGGGGCAACGCCGGTACGCGACGCGCTGTGCGGCCGGATTGCCGCCGCGGACGCGGGGCGCCGGTGCGGGCGGGCGGGGCGCCGCCGCGGCGCGCCGCGCCTCCCGCGCGCGCTCGACCAGATGCTCGAGGCCCCCTTCCGGGATCCAGAGCCCCTCGCAGCTCCCGCACTGGTGGATCGCCACGCCGCCCACCGCCTGGGCCGCCATCGGGACGCTGCACGCGGGACAGGGCAGCTCGCGCGCTTGCGCCGGGAGCGGCTCCGGGCGGAACGCCACGCCGCACACGGTGCAGAAGCGCGATCCCTCGGGAGTGCGGGCGAAGCACTCGGGACAGACGGGCCCGGCGCGCCCCGGCCGGCGCACGACGGCCGATGCGCAGAACGAGCAACTCGCGTCCTCGGGAGCGAGCGCCGCGCCGCAGGAGCCGCAGCGCACCACGGGCGCGTCGTGGGCCTCGCCCGGCCGGTTCTCCAGCGTCGCGCCGCAACGGCAGGTGAAGCGCGCCGCGGCGATCTGCTCGGCGTCGTACTGCGCGTGGCAGCTCTGGCAGGCGACGAGTCGCAGCGGGCACGACCTCCCGGCGGCGGATCGGGAGGCCGGCCCTAGAGCTTGAGCGGCCCTGCCGGAGCGGCCCCGGCGCCGCCCTGCGCGCGCCGGATCAGCCCGTGGAGCTCGTCGAGGCGCGCCCGCACCTCGGGCGGCACCTCGGAGCCCTGCGCGCCCGTGGCGCCCGAGACCAGGAACTCCTCGAGGAGCTGGACCGCGTCGTTCGCGAAGGGCCGCTGCGGCGCCAGGCGGATCGCCTGCTCGAGGAAGAACTCGGTCTGCGAGAGCCAGAAGGAGCGGCCGATGCGCGACTCGATCACGCCGAGCAGATAGCAGGCCTCGCCGAGCTCGGCGCGCGAGGGCTCTCCGGCGCTCATGCGGTAGAGGATCCCGGACGCGGCCAGGTAGACGACCAGGGCGCTCCGGTCGTCGGGGTAGCGCGAGACGTCCTGCGCCTCCGCGACGAGCGCCCGGGCCTCGGCGAGCGGCGCACCGGGGAACGAGCGCCCCCGCAGCGCGCGCAGCGAGGCGATCCAGGCGCCGGCGTTCTCGCGCAGCGCGGCCGGCAGGTCCTTGCGCTGCGCCAGCGCGGAGAAGGTGCGGAGCGCCCGCTCCGGATCGTTCTGCACGCGCACCACCACCTCGAGGTAGCCGTCGACGTGCCCCTCGAGGTCGAGGTCCGAGGGCGAGCGGGTGGGGTCGGCGAAGAGGGCTTCGTAGCCGGCGAGCGCCCGCTCGAAGAGCCGCGTGGCGACCTCGAGGTTCACGCGCTCGTCCGGGGCGAGCGCGGCCACGCGCGGGTCGTCGACCAGCCGGCGGCCGACCGGGTGTTCGCGCGCATCGGGCAGGCGCGAGTGGCAGGTCGCGCAGTGGTCGCTCACCTCGAGGAGCAGGAAGCGCGCCTCCGCGCTCCGCCCGGCCTCGAAGCGGGTTCGGATCTCCCGCGTGTCGCGGGCGAGCGAGCGGGCGAGGAAGGTGAATCCGAGGTCGCTCCCGCTGCCGTGGCTCTCGACCTTCGCTCCGTCCGTGGCGAGGGCGTCGAGCGCGGCCTGGATCGCCCGGCGCTGCGCCGGGTCCGCGAAGCGCTCGTCGCTCGTCGCGAGCGGGAGCACGAACGCCAGCGAGTCGACGATCTTCCCCATCGTCGCCCGCGTCGCGTTCGGGTCCGCCGCGGGCTCCGCGGCTTCGGCGTGGGCCGGGACGGAGAGCAGGAGCGCGGCGATCGGCGCGGCGGCAAGGCTCGTCTTCATGGCTTCAACCCCCCTGGGTGCGGCTCGACGTGGACGGTGACGTCGCGCGCCTCGAAGCGCTCCGCCAGGACCCGCTCCACCTCATCGGCGATCCGGTGCGAGGCCGAAGTCGGCAGCGCCGGGTCGACCGTCACGACCACGTCCACGCACCCCTCACGGCCGCGGCCTCGCGAGCGCACGCGGCGCGCGGAGCGCACGCCCGCGACCGCCTCGACGACCGCCTGCAGCTCGTCGGGATCGGCGGCGCTGCGGTCGACGAGGACGGGAATCGCCCGCCGGAAGAGGCCGAAGGCGAGATAGAGGATCAGCCCGGCCACCGCCAGGGCCGTCGCCGTGTCGAGCCAGGGGTGGCCGCGCGCCGCGGACTGCCAGCCCGCGATCACGCTCGCGGTCACGAGCACGTCCGAGAAGGTGTGGCGGGCGTCGGCGCGCAGCAGGTCGGAGTCGAGCCGGCGCGCCCAGCTCCCCTGCCAGGCGGAGACCGCGACGTTCGCCGCGAAGACCCCGAGCATCACCGCGAGCCCCCAGCCGGGTCGCAGGACCTCGCCCGGCCCGCGCTCGACGCTGCGCAGCGCGAGCTCGACGGCGAGCACGGAGAGCAGCACCGCGAGCGTGAAGACGGCGAGGGTCTCGTACTTGCGGTGGCCGTAGGGGTGGTCGCGGTCCGGCGGCGCGCTGGCGAAGCGGAGCGTGAAGAGGGCGACCGCGTTGTTCGAGACGTCGGCCAGCGAATGCACGGCGTCGCCGAGCACGGCGCTCGAGCCGGTGGCGAGGCCGACGGCGACCTTCGCGATCAACACCGCCAGGTTGGCGATGCCGGTCCACACGAAGACCCGCGTCACCTGCCGGTCGCGGCTCTGGTCCGGATCCATCACCCGCCCCGCAGGGGAGGCACGATCCGTGCCATCCGACGCATCCGCCATCGCCGCGCCCATCTCGCCGCGCGCGCCGGGCTGGGGCATGCTGGAACCCGCCCGAGGCCCTTCGCCTCAGGTCTGCGCGGGGCTTTCGCCGAAGGGCGACCCCGCTGGCATCGATCCTGCACCAGGAGACCCCGGCCATGCGTCCCATCCGCACGATCGTCGCCGCCGTCGACTTCTCGCCCCACTCGGAGCCCGTGGTCGACGCCGCGGTGACGCTCGCCAAGCAGTTCGGCGCGAGGGTACGCCTCGTGCACGCCTACGACATCCCGATCCCCCTCGTCTCGCCCTACGAGGTCGCCATCCCGGAGCCCTATCTCGAGGAGACGCGGCGGATCGCGGCGGAGAAGCTCGCGGCGCTCGTCGCCCGCGTGGCGGGCCAGGGCGTCGCCGTGGACTCGCAGCTCACGGAGGTACCGGCGGCTCCGGCGATCGTGCGCGCCGCGCAGGAGTTCGCGGCCGACCTGGTCGTGATCGGCACGCGGGGCCACACGGGGCTCAAGCACCTGCTGCTCGGCAGCGTCGCCGAGCGCACCGTGCGCCTCGCCCCCTGCCCGGTCCTCACCGTGAAGGCCGGCGCTTGAGCGGAGGCCCGGCCGGCGATCCGCACGTCGAACGCCTGGCGCGCCTCTTCCGCGAGCACCCCGCGTGGCGGGCGGCCGCCCGCCACGTCGCGGACGACGCCGAGAGCCGCGTGCTCTTCGCCCATCGCCCCGGCGAGCGCTGGCACCTCGCGCGCCGCGGGGGCGAGAGCCTGCTCCTCCCCGGCGACGTGCCCGACCCCGACCTCGTGTTCCGCTTCTCGCCTGCGGCGATCGAGCGGCTCGCCGGCGCCCGAGGCTCCGTCGGCGCCTTCGCCGTCGAGCTCTTCGGGCTCGTCGTCGGCGACGCGCCCGACGTGCGCGTGGATCTCCGCATCGCGGCCCCGTTCGCCCGGCTCGTGCGGCGCGGCTACCTGCGCCTGCTCGTCGCGGCGGGGTGGCGGGTGCTCGCCTTCGGTGCCCGACACGGCGTGCGCTCGCTCGGCCCGCTGCGGCGCCTGGTGGAGCGGCTCGCCTCACGATCTCCCGAGGCGTGGGAGGCGGAAGGGGGAGGCGACGAGAGTGGCGGGCTGCGTCCTTCCGTTCGCTGAGATCACCCTGGGCGACCTGCCGCGCGTCGGCGGCAAGAACGCCTCGCTCGGCGAGATGATCGGGGCGCTCTCTCGCGCGGGCGTCCGGGTCCCCGATGGCTTCGCCCTGACCGTGGACGCCTTCCACGCCCACCTGCGCGGCGCCGGGATCCTCGCCGAGATCCACGCCGCGCTCGACCGGCTCGATCCGCGCGACGTCGCGGCGCTCGCGCGGACGGGCGCGGAGATCCGGCGCAAGGTCGCCGAGGCGCCGCTGCCGGAGCCGGTGGCCGCGCAGGCGCGGGCCGCCTACGCGGAGCTCTCGCGCCGCTACGGCGAGGCCGAGACCGACGTCGCGGTGCGCTCGAGCGCCACGGCCGAAGACCTGCCGACCGCCTCCTTCGCGGGCCAGCAGGAGACCTTCCTGAACGTGCGGGGCGCCGGCGACCTCGACGCCGCGATCCGCCGCTGCATGGCCTCGCTCTACACCGACCGCGCGATCGTCTACCGCCACGAGCACGGGATCGCGCCGCGCGAGGTCGCGCTCTCGGTCGGCGTGCAGAAGATGGTGCGCAGCGACCAGGCCTCGGCCGGCGTGATCTTCACGCTCGATACCGAGAGCGGCTTCCGCGACGTGGTGCTCGTGACGGGGGCCTTCGGGCTCGGCGAGCTCGTCGTGCAGGGGCGCGTGAACCCGGACGAGTTCTGGGTCCACAAGCCGATGCTCGCGGCCGGCTTCCGCGCCATCGTGCGCCGCGAGCGCGGCGAGAAGGCGATGAAGCTGGTCTACGGGGAGCTGCGCGCGGTGACGGAGGTGCGCGTCGCCCGCGAGGAGCGCCTGCGCTTCGTGCTCTCGGACGACGAGGTGCTCGAGCTCGCCCGCTCCGCGCTGACCGTCGAGCGCCACTACTCGGAGCGCGCCGGGCATCCGGTGCCGATGGACCTCGAGTGGGCGAAGGACGGCCGCAGCGGCGAGCTCTTCATCGTCCAGGCGCGGCCGGAGACGGTGCACTCGCAAGCGGGCCCGCCGCGGATCGAGATCTTCCGGCTGCGCGGCGCGGGGCGGGTGCTGGTCACGGGCAAGGCCGTGGGTTCGCGCGTGGGCGCCGGGCCCGTTCGCGTGGTGCGCAGCACGAGCGAGCTCGCGAGCTTCCAGCCCGGCGAGGTCCTGGTCGCGGCCATGACCGACCCGGACTGGGAGCCGGTCCTCGCCCGGGCGGCCGCGCTGGTGACGGACCAGGGCGGGCGCACCTGCCACGCCGCGATCGTCTCGCGCGAGCTCGGGCTGCCCTGCGTGGTCGGGACGGAGAAGGGCTCGCGCGTGCTGCGCGACGGCGAGAGCGTCACGGTCTCGTGCGCGGAGGGCGAGCAGGGCCGCGTCTACGCCGGCCTGATCCCCGTCGAGCGCGAGGAGATCGACCCCGCGACGTTGCCCCGGCCTGCGGTGCCGCTCTTGCTGAACCTCGCCAACCCCGACCAGGCGTTCCAGCTCGCGCAGCTCCCGAGTGCGGGCGTGGGGCTCCTGCGCATCGAGTTCCTGGTGAACCACTGGATCGGGATCCACCCGATGGCCCTGGTCCATCCGGAGCGCGTGGAGGAGGACGTGCGCGCGGAGATCCTGCGCCGGACGGAGGGCGCCGCGTCGCCCGCGGAGCACTTCGTCGAGCGCATGGCCTCGGGCGTGGGCGTCATCGCCGCGGCCTTCTACCCGCGGCCGGTGATCGTGCGCTTCTCGGACTTCAAGACCAACGAGTACGCGGGCCTCCTCGGCGGGAAGGCTTTCGAGCCGGTCGAGGCGAACCCGATGCTCGGCTTCCGCGGCGCCTCGCGCTACACGAACGAGCGCTACCGGGAGGGCTTCGCCCTCGAGTGCCGGGCGATCCGGCGCGTGCGCGAGGAGATGGGCCTCGAGAACGCGAAGGTGATGATCCCCTTCTGCCGCACGCTCGACGAGGCGCGGCGCGTGCTCGCCGAGATGGCGCGCCACGGGCTCGTGCGGGGAGAGCGCGGACTCGAGGTGTGGGTCATGTGCGAGATCCCGAACAACGCAATCCTGGCCAGCGAGTTCGCGGAGCTCTTCGACGGCTTCTCGATCGGCTCGAACGACCTGACGCAGCTCACCCTCGGCGTCGACCGCGACTCGGAGCTGCTCGCCGCGCTCTTCGACGAGCGCGACCCCGGCGTGCTGCGCCTGATCGAGATGGTGGTCGAGCGGGCGCACCGCGCGGGCCGGCGCGTCGGCATCTGCGGCCAGGCGCCGAGCGACGATCCGGAGTTCGCCGCCTTCCTCGTGAAGATCGGGATCGACTCGATCTCGCTGGTGCCGGACGCCCTGCCGCGCGTCGCCCGCCGCCTCGCCGCGGTCTGAAGACTCGCACCGGCTATCCTCCGCCCCCTCGGAGGCGAGCGCGACCGATGCGGAGGAGAGGACGGAGGGGTCGGTCCCCGTGAGGCCCGGACGGCGCTTCTGGATCGCCGTGGCCGTCATCGCAGCCCTCGCCGCGGTGGTCGAGTGGGTGGTGCGACGCACCTCGATGGAGGAGCGGCGCGCGGAGGTCGAGCGCGCGCTGTCGGCGGCGCTCGGGCGCGAGGTGCGCTTCGCGGGCGAGTTCCAGCTCGAGCTCCTTCCCCACCCGCTCCTCGAGGCGACGGAGGTGACGGTCGCGAACGGTCCCGGCCGTCCGTCCGCGCATCTTCTCGCGATCGACACCCTGCGGCTCGAGGTCGCGCTCTGGCCGCTCCTCGAGCGTCGCTTCGAGCTCGAGGGCCTCGCGATCGAGGGGGCCGACCTGCGGCTCGAACCCGGGGCCGATGGGCGGATCGACGCGCTGCCCCCCCTGGGTCCGCTCGCCGGTGAGGGCTCCGAGCCGGGGAGCGGTCTCTCGGTGCAGCTCGACCGCGTCGAGCTGCGCGACGTGCACGTCGCGCGGACGGATCCCGCGTCCGGCGCGGTCACGACGCTCCGGCTCGCCGCGGTCGAGATCTCGACCGATCCGGAGGACGAGCCGATCGAGTGGAGCGCGCGCGGGGAGCTCCAGGGCGGCGCCTTCGACCTCACGGGAACGGCGGGCTCGCTCCAGGCCCTGCTGCACCCGAGCGGTCCCTGGCCGCTCTCGCTCGAGGGCCGCGCCGGCGAGGCCGAGCTCCGCGTCTCGGGCCGGATCGCAGCGCCCCTGCGCCTCGAGGGGCTCGACCTCGACGTGGAGCTCGACCTGCCGGAGCTCGGGCGCCTGCTCGGACACGGGGAGGCGCCTGCGAGCCTGGGACGCGCACGCATGCGCGCCCACCTCGCCGATCCGGGCGGCGAACGCGGGCTCGACCGGGTGGCGCTCGAGTCCGAGGCCGACGCGGAGCTGCGCCTGCGGGTGCAGGGGTCGGTGCGGCGCCTCGCCGGACCGTCCGGGATCGAGCTCGACGTCGAGATCGAGACGGACCGCCTGCGACGCCTCGAGCCCGTCGTCGGCCGACCCCTGCCCGAGGGATCGCTGCGAGCGAAGCTTCGGCTCAGCGACCGCGACGGGACGCTCGGGATCCACGGCGACGCGCACCTGCGCGCGCAAGACGGCGCGCTCTCGCTCGACCTCGACGGGGGCCTCGGCGACGTCGTCGCCCGCGAGGCGTTCGACGCCCGGCTGCGCGTCGCGGCGCGCGACCTCGCCGCGCTCGGTCGCGCGGCGTCGATCGAAGCGCCGCTCCCGGCCGTGGGCCCCGTCGCGGGGAGCGCGCGCCTGCGCGGGAGCGCCAGCGCGCTGGGCGTCGAGGGCCTGCGGCTCGAGGCCGGCCGCCGGGGCGCCACCTGGCTCCTGGTCGAGGGGTCGCTTCGCGGCCTCGAGCCGATCGCCGGAGTCCGCCTCGATGCGAGCTTCGGCGCGCGTACCCTCGCGGAGCTCGGGCGCGAGCTCCGGCTCGCGCGCCCGCTCCCCGACGTCGGCCCGCTCGACGGCCGCGTGCGCCTGCGCGATCCCGGCGGAACGCTCGGTCTCGAGCGCTTCGAGCTCCGCGGCGGAACGCCGGGCACGCTCTCCCTGGAGCTCACCGGCAGCGTCGCCGACCTGCGCAAAGTCGATGTCCTCGAGGCCCAGGCGCGCCTCGAGGCGCGCGACCTCGGCGTCGTCGGCGCGCTCTTCGGCGTCGAGCTCCCGACGGTCGGCCCCGTCGGCTTCGAGGGGCGCGTGCGCGGCTCCGACGAGCGGCTCGAATCCGACGGGAGCGTGCGGCTCGGGCAGACGCGGCTCGCAGGTCGCTCGTCCGCCGAGCTCGCCGGCCGCACGCGACCGCGCATCGAGGCGGATCTGCGCTCGGCGCACGTGCGGCTCGAAGACCTCGGTCTCGGGGGCTCGAACGTCTCGGCGCAGGAGCGCAGGCCGCCTTCCTGGGCGGACCGCGCGCCGCTCCCCTTCGAGAAACTGCGGCTCGTCGACGGGCGGCTCGCGGTCCGGGCGGAGCGGCTGACCGCGGGGAGCGCCGTCGACGTGCGCGACGCGAGCGCCCGCCTCGACCTCGAGGACGGCAACCTGGAGGTCCGCCAGCTCCGGCTCGCGTACCAGGGCGGGCAGGTCGAAGGCGCGCTGCGCGTGGACGCGCGCAGGCCGGATCCCGAGCTCGGGCTGCGCCTCGACGCGATCGCGCTCGACCTCGCCGGGCTCGGGCAGGTGCTCGGACGGACGCAGGAGATGGGCTCGGGCCAGCTCGACCTCGCGCTCGATCTGCGCAGCCGCGGGCCGTCGGCCGCGGCGCTGCGCGAGCGGCTCGACGGCCGGCTGGCCCTGGCGCTACGCGACTGGAGCGCCGCGGCGAGCTGGTCGCGGCGCTTCTTCTCGGAGCTCTCGCGAGCCTTCTTCGGCGCTTCGCAGAGCGCGCCGGACCGCGTCGGCTGCCTGGTGGGCGCGATCGCGTTCGAGTCGGGGGTCGGGGAAGTCGAGACCCTCGTCCTCTCCGGCGCAAGGGCGACCGTCACCGGTCGCGGGCGCATCGACCTCGCGCGCGAGCGCTTTGACCTCGAGCTCGCGCCCGTCGTCCACGACCCGGGCCTGCTGAGCGTCGCCGCCGCGGTGCGCATGACGGGCCCGCTCGACGCGCCGCGCTTCCAGCCCGTTCCTCTCGACGTCGTGTCGAGCACGTTCGGCTCGATGGTGCGCGCGGCGCTGCGGCCCGCGCGGCTGGTGACCGGGGGCGCGCAGCGCGCCCTCGGGCCGGCGGGTCAGATCCTCGCCCCCGTGCAAGGGGCGATCGGCTACGCGAGCGGAGAGCGCGCGAGGCCCGGGTCCGCCGCCTGCGCCCTGCCGACCCCGCCCGGTTCGAGGTAGCTCCGCTCGGCTCTCGCCTCGCTGCGCGCGCGCTCCGCGCGCTTGCCGACCCCGCCCGGTTCGAGGTAGCTCCGCTCGGCTCTCGCCTCGCTGCGCGCGCGCTCCGCGCGCTTGCCGGGGGCGGTGCCCGGCCGACGCGCTGCAGCTCGCCTTCGACCTCGAAGCGGATCCGCCCGTAGTGACATCCACCGGTGTATAATGTCATCGATCTCCTGCGGGCGCCGCTTCGCTCGCCGGGCCGGCCGCCGCGGCCGGGCGCAGGCGCACGGCGGTGGCCTTGTACTGCGGGCAGAGCGAGTCGGGGTCGCGCTCCGGGCCGGTCACGCGGTTGGCGTGGGTCTCGGGGTAGTGGAACGAGAGGAAGAGGGTGCCCGGCGCCACGCGCGGCGAGAGGCGCGCGCGCACCCGGGTCGCGCCCCAGCGGCTCTCGAGCACTACGAGCGAGCCCTCCGCGATGCCCTCGCGCCGAGCATCGCCGGGATCGATCTCGAGCACGTCCTCGGCGGCGAGCTCCCGTTGCGGCGTCCGCCGCGTCATGGTCCCGACGTTGTAGTGCTGGAGCACGCGGCCCGTCACCAGGAGATACGGATAGCCGGGCACGCCGTGCTCGCCGCTCGGCGCGTAGTCGACCGCGACGAGGGCGGCCCGCCCGCGCGGGAAGCCCTCGGCGTGCAGCCGCTCGCTGCCCGGGTGCCCGGGGTGCGGGCACGGCCATTGGAGGCCGTCCGGGTCGAGCCGCTCGCTGCGGACGCCGCCGAAGAGGCTTGGCGCCACCTGCGCGATCTCGTCCATCACCCGCGCGGGATCCGCGTAGCTCCAGTCGGCGCCGAGCGCCCGCGCGGCGTCGCGGATCACCTCCCAGTCGGGGCGCGCGAGGCCGGGAGGCGGCAGCGCGGCGCGCACGCGCTGGATGCGCCGCTCGGCGTTCGTGAAGGTGCCGTCCTGCTCGAGCGAGCCTGCGGCGGGGAGGAGCAGGTGGGCGAAGCGCGCGGTCTCGGAGGGGAAGATCTCCTGCACGACGAGGAAGTCGAGCGCCGCGAGCGCCTCGAGGACGTGACGCTCGTTCGGGTCGCTCTGCGCCACGTCCTCGCCCTGGATCCAGAGCGCGCGCAGCTCGCCGCGGACGGCCGCGTCGAGCATCTCGGGGATCGTCTTGCCGGGCCGCTCGGGAGGCGCCGATCCCCAGAGCCGGACGAGCCGCGCGCGCAGCTCCGGGGCGTCGAGGCGCTGGTAGCCCGTCGCGAGATCGGGCATCGAGCCCATGTCGGCGTTTCCCTGGACGTTGTTCTGGCCGCGCAGCGGCAGCATGCCGGCGCCGGGCCGGCCGATGCTCCCGGTCAGCAGCGCGAGGTTGGCGAGGGCCATGACCGACGCGGTGCCCTGCGCGAGCTCGGAGAGCCCGAGGCCGGTGACGAAGAGCGTGGGCCCCGCGCCCAGGATCTCGGCCGCCGCCTCGATCGACGCCGGCGGGAGGCCCGCCTCGGCCGCGAGGGCGTCCTGCCGGAGCGCGCCCAGGAAGGCGCGGAGCCCCTCCTGGCCCTCGACTCGCTCGTCGAGATAGCGCGAGTCGACGCGACCGCGCCCCACGAGGAGCTTCGCGAGCGCGTTGAAGAGGGCGACGTTGGTGCCGGGCCGGAGCGCCAGGTGGAGCTCGGCCTCCTCCGCGAGCTCGATCCGGCGCGGATCGATCACGACGAGCCGGGCGCCGCGCCGGGCCGCCTGCCGGATGCGCGCGCCCACGACGGGGTGGGCCTCGGTCGGGTTCGCCCCCGCCACGACGATCCGGGCCGCGAGCTCGATGTCGGCGTAGCAGGCGCTCGCGGCTCCGGTGCCGGTGACCGTGCGCAGCGCGACCGCCGTCGAGGAGTGGCACACGCGCGCACAGCAGTCGACGTTGTTCGTGCCGAGGACGGCGCGGAAGAGCTTCTGGAGCAGATAGGCGGCCTCGTTGGTCGAGCGTGAGGAGCTGAGCGCGCCGAGCGCATCGGCGCCGTGGCGCGCGCGGATCTCGCGCAGGCGGCGCGCCGCGAGCTCGAGGGCCTCGTCCCAGCCGACGGCCCGCCAGCGCGGATCCGCGACGGGACCCTCGCGGACGAGGGGGGTGGTGAGGCGCTCCGGCGATCGCTGCCAGGCGTGCGCGAAGCGCCCCTTCGCGCACAGATGCCCGCGGTTCACCTCGGCGCCGGGGACGCCACCGATGCGCAGCACCTGCCCGTCCCGCGTCTCGACGGCGATCCGGCAGCCGACGCCGCAGTAGCCGCACACGCTCGCCACGATCGTGTCGGCGGCCGCCGCGTCCTCGCGGTCGCGGTCGAAGAGCGCCCCGGTGGGGCAGCGGTCGACGCAGGCGCCGCAGGCCGTGCAGGGGCTCAGGGCGAAGCGCTCCGAGGGCCCGTAGAGGAGCCGCGTCGCGGCGCCGCGCCCCGCGACGTCGTAGACGGACTGGCCCTGGATCTCGTCGCAGGCGTGGACGCAGCGCCGGCAGACGATGCACAGCGACGGATCGAAGCGCAGGTAGGGGTGGGTCGCGTCGACCGGGCCCGGCGCGGAGGGCCGTGCGCCGACGCCGTAGCGCGCGAGGAGCCCGGCGTACTCGCCGCCGCGCGGGTTCGGCCGGAAGGGGCGGTCCTCGGCCAGGAGCTCGAGGATCTCGCGGCGGATGCGTTCGAGGGCCGGCGTCGCGGTGCGAACCGATTGCCCGGCGCGGATCGGCGTATGGCAGGCCGGGAGCAGGCGCGCCGCGCCCTCCACCTCGACCAGGCACAGCCGGCAGCCGCCCTCGGCCGCGAGGCCGTCGGACGCGCAGAGCGTCGGGATCAGGGTTCCGGCGCGGCGCGCCGCCGCGAGGATGGTCTCGCCGTCGCGTACCGCGACCGCGCGGCCGTCGATCCGCGCGGGGACGGTGTTTAGATGTTCCAGATTTTCAGATTCTCCTTCGACCACGGGGGCCTCGCCGGGGCTCTCTCCAGAGAATCTGAAAATCTGGAACATCTAAACACCGTCCCCGCCATCCACCGCGAGGGCGGCATCGCCGAAGCGCTCGAGCAGCTCCCGGATTGGCCCCGGCACGAGCTGCCCGAAGCCGCACAGGCTCGCCTGCTCCATCAGCTCGAGGAGGCGCGCGATCCGCGCGCGGGCCGGCGGGCCCTCCCGCGCCAGGGCCGCCGCGCGGGCCGTGCCGAGCGCGCAGGGGACGCAGCGCCCGCAGGATTCCCGCGCGGCGAAGGCGAGCAGGTGGCGGAGCAGGAGCGCGGGGCTCGCGTCCTCGGGGATGGCGACGAGGCCGCCGTGGCCGAGGCGGATCCCGCGCTCGGCCATCGCGCCGTAGCAGACCGGGACCTCCCACGCGCCCGGAGCGAGCAAGCTTCCCATCGGCCCGCCGAGCAGCACGGCGGCGAGGGGGCGCGCCCCGCCGCCCGTGGCCTCGATCACGGCGGAGAGCGGCGTCCCGAACTCGACCTCGAGGATCCCGGGCCGGGCGAAGCCCCGGTTCAGGCACAGGGCCTTCGTCCCCCGCGAGCGTCCGGTCCCGAGCGCCGCGTACGCGTCGGGCCCGATCTCGAGGATCGCGGGGACGTTCACGAACGTCTCGACGTTGTTCACGACCGTCGGGAGGCCGTCGAGGCCGCGCTCGGCTGGGTAGGGCGGACGGGGCCGCGCCTCGCCGCGGTAGCCCTCGACCGCGGCGAGGAGCGCGGTCTCCTCGCCGCACACGTAGCTCCCGTGCCCGCTCTCGACGCGCACCGCGAAAGGCCGCGCCTGGCCCGGCGGTCCGGTGGCGAGGAGCCCCGCCGCCCGGGCCGCCCGGACGGCGCCCTGCGCGATCTCGCGGGCTCGCGGATACTCGGAGCGCACGTAGACGACGCCGAGGCCGGCCCCGACCGCGTGGGCGCACAGGGCCATGCCCTCGAGCACCGCGTGCGGATCGCGCTCCAGGAGCACGCGGTCGACGAAGGATCCCGGATCGCCCTCGTCGCCGTTGGCGATCACGACCCGATCCCGCCCGGGCGATCTCGCGCAGATCCGCCACTTGGCGCCGGTGGAGAAGCCGCCGCCCCCGCGGCCCTGCTCTCCCGAGCGCTCGACGGCCTCGATCAGGCGCTCCGGAGGCTCGCGTCGCCAGCGCTCCAGCATCGAGTAGGCCCCGTCGGCGCGGGCGGCGTCGAGACGCGAGAAGTCGCCGCGGGCGATGCGCCGCGTCACGAGCGGGCGGCGGGCGAGCGAGCGGACGTCCGGAGCCTCGGCTCTCGCATCGGGAGCCGCGGGATCGGCGGCTCCGCTCCCGACCGCGACGCGGCCGTCCGGCCAGAGGACCGCCGGCGAGCGGTCGCAGTAGCCGAGGCAGTGGACCTCGCGGTGCGTCACGGTGGCCGGGAGGCGCCTCGCGAGCGCCGCCGAGCCCGAGAGCGTGCACGAGGTGCCGCGGCAGATGCGCAGCGCCTGCAGGTCGGCGCCGAAATCCGCGAAGAACGAGGCGACGGCGCGCTCGCGCGCGCGCGGGGTCGTCACGGCTCTCCTCCGCGCCCCCCGGTCTGCAAGGTGCGCTCCAAGCGGCGAGCGTAGTGGCCGCTGCCCGGGAGCCGGGCCTCCGCGGGCCCGGGGACAGAATGCCCCGTAGCTGGGTCATCGCTCCCCTCGGCGAGCGGGTTCCCGAAGCCGGCGTCTCCGAGGAGGTGGTGCGCGGCCGGATCGGCGTCGTCGTCGAGTACCTCCAGACCCTCCAGCGCAGCGACTGACCGATCCCCGGTCCCCGGGGACTGCGTCTTCACGGTTCCGTCACAGAAAGGTGCGGGGGCGGTCACACCGCGCCGGTACCGTCGGGGCACGTACCCATCACGAAAGGGGGGTTCCGAGCGTGAGTCGACTCCGCAACGCCTTTGGATTCCTGTGCCTGGCCGGCGCGATCGCCGCTCCGGCCGAAGCCCGCGACCGGATCCGGATCGTCGGGTCCTCGACCGTCTATCCCTTCGCCACGGTGGTGGCCGAGGAGTTCGGCCGCAACAGCCAGTTCAAGACGCCGATCATCGAGAGCACCGGCTCGGGCGGAGGCATCAAGCTCTTCTGCGCCGGGGTCGGCGACGCCCATCCCGACGTCGCCAACTCCTCGCGCCGGATCAAGTCCTCGGAGGTGGAGCTCTGCGCGGCGGCCGGGGTGGCCGAGATCACCGAGGTCAAGATCGGCTACGACGGGATCGTGATCGCCAACGCGAAGAGTGCGCCCCGCTACGACCTGACGCTGCGCCAGGTCTTCCTCGCGCTCGCTCGCGAGGTGCCGATGCCCAGCGGGAAGTCCGTCAAGAACCCCTACAAGACCTGGAAGGACGTCGATCCGAAGCTCCCCGCCGCGAAGATCGAGGTGCTCGGCCCGCCGCCCACCTCCGGGACCCGCGACGCCTTCGTCGAGCTCGCGATGGACGGCGGCTGCAAGACCTTCCCCGAGTTCGCCGCGCTCGAGAAGACCGACAAGGGGGCCTTCCAGAAGGCCTGCCAGTCGATCCGCGAGGACGGGGCCTGGATCGACGCGGGGGAGAACGACAACCTGATCGTCCAGAAGCTCGTCGCCAACCGGAACGCCCTCGGCGTCTTCGGCTACAGCTTCCTCGAGGAGAACGAGGACAAGGTCCAGGGGAGCCTCGTCGGGGGCCAGACGCCGAGCTTCGAGAACATCGCGAGCGGGGCGTACCCGCTCTCGCGACCGCTCTACTTCTACGTGAAGAACGCCCACGTGGCGGTGGTCCCCGGGATGCGCGAGTACATCGCGGAGTTCACCAGCGAGAAGGCGATCGGGGACGCGGGCTACGTGACGGACAAGGGCCTGATCCCGGCGCCGAAGGCGGAGCGCGAGAAGTTCCGCGCGGACGCGCGCCAGCTCGCGCCGCTCGCCCTCGCGGGGAAGTGAATCTGGCCCACCCGGTCGTCATCGCGCTCCTCGTCGTGGCGCTGGCCGCCGGGAGCTTCCAGATGGGGCGCCGGCGCGCGCTCGCCCGCGCGGGCGGGGACGCGTCGGCGCTCCACTCGCTTCCCGCCTACTACGGCTGGTACGCGGCGCTCTGGTGCGGGATTCCCGGCCTGCTCGTCGTGATCGGCTGGCTGGCGCTGGCCCCCGGAGCCCCGGCCGGCTCCGCGCTCGCCGCGCTCGCGCTCGCGGCCGTGGTCTCGTGCGCCGGCGCGCTCCGGGCGCTCGGCGCGATCCGCCCGGCCCTTGCTGCACGCGTGTCGGTGGAGCGCGTCACGGGTATCGCCCTGCAGGCCTGCGCCGCGCTCGCGATCCTGGTGACGCTCGGCATCGTCTCCTCGCTCCTCTTCGAGAGCGTGCGCTTCTTCCGCGCCGTACCCGTCTCGGAGTTCCTGCTGGGGCTCCAGTGGAGCCCGCAGACGGCCCTGCGCGCGGACCAGGTCGGGAGCTCGGGCGCCTTCGGCGCCGTGCCCGTCTTCGTCGGGACGCTGCTCGTCACGGCGATCGCCATGAGCGTGGCGATCCCCGTCGGCCTGATGGCGGCGATCTACCTGGCCTTCTACGCGAGCCGGCGCGTCCGCTCGGCGGCCAAGCCCGCGCTCGAGGTCCTCGCCGGGATCCCGACCGTGGTCTACGGGTTCTTCGCCGCGCTGGTCGCCGCGCCGGCCGTCCGTAGCGTCGGCGAAGCCCTCTCGCTCGAGGTCGCCTCGGAGAGCGCGCTCGCCGCCGGGCTCGTGATGGGCGTGATGATCATCC
Source organism: uncultured Spirochaetales bacterium (assembly GCA_964624475.1). Taxonomy (GTDB): domain Bacteria; phylum Myxococcota_A; class UBA9160; order UBA9160; family SMWR01; genus CAZUYC01. The sequence goes on from CAZUYC010000107.1 coordinate 39,424, forward strand.
CCTTCGTCTCCTCGCTCTCGGACGACGCCATGACCGCCGTGCCGCAGGCGCTGCGCGACGGGGCCTTCGGGCTCGGCGCGACCCGCTCGGAGACGATCCGCCACGTGATCATGCCGGCGGCGCTCCCCGGCATCGTCGGCGCCTGCCTGCTCGCGGTCTCGCGCGCCGTGGGCGAGACGATGATCGTCGTGATGGCGGCGGGCCTCGCCGCGAACCTGACGGCGAACCCGCTCCAGGCGGTGACGACGGTGACGGTGCAGATCGTGGCGCTCCTGACCGGCGACCAGGAGTTCGACAGCCCGAAGACCCTCTCGGCCTTCGCGCTCGGCCTCGTGCTCTTCGCCGTGACGCTCTTCCTGAACCTCGTCGCGCTCCGCGTCGTGCAGCGCTTCCGGGAGCGCTATGAGTGAGCCGAGCTCCGCCGCCCGCTGGTCCTCCGAGGGCATGCGCAGGCGCCTGCGCCGCCGCTACGTGGCCGAGCGCCGCTTCCGCCGGCTCGGCCTCGCGGCCGTCGGGGTCGCGCTGCTCGCGCTGGCGACGCTGCTCGGGAGCATCGTCGGGAACGGCTACTCCGCGTTCCTGCGCACGCAGGTCGCGCTCGAGGTCTTCTTCGACCCCGACGTGATCGGCTCGCTGGCCGAGCTGCCCCCGGCGCAGCGGGAGGCCCGCGCGAGCGAGGTCGACTGGGCGGCGCTCGTGCGCGGAGCGCTCTCCCGCGAGTTTCCCGACGTCTCCGGGCGCGGCCCACTGCGCGCCCTCCAGGGGCTCGTCAGCACCGGCGCCCGGAGCGTGCTGCGCACTCGCGTCCTGGGCGACCCCCGGCTCGTCGGCCGCAGCGAGACGGTGTGGGTGCCGGCGGGCTCGGACGTCGATGCGCTGCGCAAGGGTCAGCTCCCGCGCGACCCCGAGGCGGAGGGCGCGCGCCTCTCGGCCCAGGAGCTCGGCTGGATCGCGGTGCTCGAGGAGCGCGGCCGGCTGGACCGGGGCTTCGACTGGAGCTTCCTCGTCTCGGGGGACTCGCGCGAGGCGGAGCTCGCGGGGGTGGGCGGCGCGGTCGTCGGCTCGCTGCTCGCCCTGCTCGTGACCCTCGCCGTGGCCTTCCCGCTCGGCGTCGCCGCGGCCGTCTACCTCGAGGAGTTCGCGCCGCGCAACCGCTGGACGGACCTGATCGAGGTCAACATCAACAACCTCGCGGCGGTGCCCTCGATCGTCTTCGGGCTGCTCGGCCTCGCCGTGTTCCTGAACGCGATGGAGCTGCCCCGCTCGGCGCCGATCGTCGGGGGGCTTACGCTCGCGCTGATGACGCTCCCGACCATCATCATCGCCGGGCGCTCGGCGATCCAGGCCGTGCCGCCCTCGATCCGCGAGGCGGCGCGGGGGCTCGGGGCCTCCCCGCTCCAGGTCGTGGCCCACCACGTGCTACCCCTGGGCTTGCCGGGGATACTCACGGGGACGATCATCGGGATGGCCCGCGCCCTCGGCGAGACGGCGCCCCTTCTCATGATCGGCATGGTGGCGTTCGTGGTGGACGTCCCCCGGGGCTTTACGGACGCGGCGACGACGCTCCCGGTGCAGATCTACCTGTGGGCCGACACGCCGGAGCGCGGCTTCGTGGAGAAGGTCTCCGGTGCGATCATGGTGCTGCTGGCGTTCCTGATCCTCATGAACGGGACGGCCATCGGGCTGCGCCAGAAGTTCGAGAAGCGGTGGTGAGGCGATGACGATGCCGGCGCGAAGTCCCGAGGCCTCGAGGCGCGAGTCGCCCGTGGTGGCGGAGCGACTCCGCCCCGCCCCGGGGGCGAAGATGAGCGCGCGCGGGGTCTCCGTGTACTACGACGCGACGGCGGCCGTGCGGGACGTCGACCTCGACATCCTGCTCGGGGAGGTCACGGCGCTGATCGGCCCCTCCGGCTGCGGGAAGTCGACGCTGATCCGCTGCTTCAACCGCATGAACGACGACATCCCGGGCTGTCGCGTGACGGGCGAGATCCAGCTCGACGGCGAGCCGATCCACGGCTCGGGGCTCGACGTCGTCCAGCTGCGTGCGCGCGTTGGCATGGTCTTCCAGAAGCCGAACCCCTTCCCGAAGTCGGTCTACGACAACGTGGCCTACGGGCCGCGGATCCACGGCCTCGCGGCGCGGCGGTCGGAGCTGGACCGGATCGTCGAGACGAGCCTCGTGCGCGCGGGGCTCTGGGGCGAGGTCAAGGACCGCCTGCACGAGCCCGGGACGGCGCTCTCGGGCGGCCAGCAACAGCGCCTGTGCATCGCGCGGGCGATCGCGGTGGATCCCGAGGTAATCCTGATGGACGAGCCGTGCTCGGCCCTCGATCCGATCGCCACCGCCAAGGTGGAGGAGCTGATCTACGAGCTGCGCGGCCACTACGCGATCGCGATCGTGACGCACAACATGCAGCAGGCGGCGCGCGTCTCGCAGCGCACCGCCTTCTTCCACCTCGGCGAGCTCGTGGAGTACGGGCCCACCGCCGAGATCTTCACCAACCCGCGCGTCCAGCGGACGAGCGACTACATCACCGGGCGCTACGGATGAGAGTGGACAGCCGGACGAGGGAGGCTTTTCGATGACCCGGGCGGCGGTGGACCCGGTGCTCCAGGAGCTGCGGGAGACCCTCCTGCGCATGGGCAGCCGGGCCGAGGCGATCCTCGACAAGGCCGTGCAGGCCGTGATCGAGCGCGACGCCGAGCTCGCGCGACAGGTCGAGCGCGCCGATCTCGAGATCGACCGGCTCGACGTGGAGATCGACGGCGCGGTGCTGCGCGCCCTCGCGCTCCAGGCTCCCGTGGCGGCGGACCTGCGCAAGGTGATCGCGGTGAAGATGATGGCGACGGACCTCGAGCGGGTCGGCGACCTCGCGCGCAACATCGCGAAGAGCGCGCTGCGCCTCTCGCTCCACCCCGAGGTTCCGGTGCCGCTCGTGCTCGTGCGCCTCGCGCGCTCGGCGCAGCGCATGCTGCACGACGCGCTCGACGCCTACTCCGCCGGGGACGCCGAAGCCGCGCGCCGCGTGCTGGAGCGGGACGAGGAGGTCGACCGCCAGCAGGACGAGGTCGTGCGCTGCGGCCTCCAGGAGATCGCCGGGCGCCCGGAGCTCGCCTCCCAGGGCGTCGACATCATCTTCGTCGCGAAGAACCTCGAGCGCGTGGGCGACCACGCCACCAACATCGCCGAGGACGTGATCCTGGTGGCCGAGGCGCGCAACGTGAAGCACGCCGCGAAGCTCGGCGCGTAGGCCCGCTGGCGGGGACGGTGTTCAGATCTTTCGAATATTCAGATTCTCATTCAACGCGGAGGGACTTTGGGATCGTCGGGAGAATCTGAATATTCGAAAGATCTGAACACCGTCCCCTCGGCGCGCTCGGCGGCGCGGGGTAGCGTGAAGGTGAAGGTTGAGCCGCGGCCGAGCTCGCTCTCGACGCGGATCTCGCCGCCCTGGCCCTGGACCAGGTGCTTCACGATCGCGAGGCCGAGGCCGGTGCTGCCGAGGGCGCGCGAGCGGGCCCGGTCGACCCGGTAGAAGCGCTCGAAGATGCGCGCGAGGTCGCGCTCCGGGATGCCGGCCCCCGTGTCGGCGACGGCGACGCGCACGCGCCGGCGGTCGTCCTCGACGCGGATGCGGATCCTCCCGCCGGGCTCCGTGTACTTGATCGCGTTGTCGAGCAGGTTCGACAGGATCTGCCAGACGGCCTGCGGGTCGGCCCAGGCGCTGCCGGCCCCGTTCGCCTCGTTCCTGGCGTCGAGCCTCTTCTCGCGCAGGCGCGGCTCGCAGTCGTGCAGGAGCCCCGCCGCCACCGCCGCCACGTCCACGGGCTGGAGCTCGAGCGCAGCCTGGCCGCTCTCGATGCGCGAGAGCTCGAGCAGGTCGTCGACGAGGGTCCCGAGGCGCCGCGCATGGCGGTCGATCACCTCGAGGTAGCTCGCGCGCTGCTCCGCGGAGAGCGACGCCTCGCCGAGCAGCGTCTCCGCATAGCCGCGGATCGCGGCGAGGGGGGTGCGCAGCTCGTGGGAGGCGTTCGCCACGAAGTCGCGGCGCATGGTCTCGAGGCGCGCGAGCTCCGTCACGTCGTGCAGCACCGCTACCGAGCCGAGGCGCCGGGCCGGCGCCGCCGGGAAGCGCGCGGCCTGGACGCGCAGGCTGCGGTGCGCGGGGTGGACGAGCTCGAGCGTACCGGTCACCGGATCGTCCGTGCGCCCCGCCTGGGAGAGGAGCTCGTCGAGCTCGGCGTCGCGCAGCGCGGCGAGGACGCTGCGCCCCTGGAGGGGAGGGCGGGCGCCGTAGAAGGCGGCCACCCGGTCGTTGGCGAGGACGATCTGGCTGCGCTCGTCGACGACGAGCACCCCCTCCGCCATGCCGTCGAGGACGGCGCGCAGCTGCTCCTCCTCGCGGGTCGCCTCGGCGAGGCGCTCGCGCAGGCGATCGGCGAGCGAGCGGATCGCCCGCGAGATCTCGCCGAGCTCGTCGCGGAAGCGGCGCGGGATGCGGTAGTCGAGGTCGCCGGCGGCGAGGGCGTTCGTGAGCCCGCGCAGCTCGCGAAGCGGTCGCAGCGTGAGCCAGCTCACGCCGTACGCGAAGAGCAGCGACGCGAGCACCCCGAGGAGGCCGGCGAAGAGGAGGCGCTGGCGCAGGTCCGCGAGCGCCGCTTCGAGCTCCGAGAGCTCGAGGGCGACGCGCACGGCGCCTCCGGACGAGGCCGGCCCGGGCAGCGCCACGTAGAGGAGGCGGCGGCCGACGGTCGCGCTGTGGCGGGCGTCGCGGCCGACGCCGCCCGCGAGGGCCGCCGCGACCTCGGGCCGGCTCGCGTGGTTCTCCACCGCGTGGAGACGTTCGGCGGGCACGTCGGAGTCGCCGAGCACGCTGCCGTCGGCGGCGATCAGCGTGACGCGCGCGCGCGCGGCCACGCCCGCGCGGTCCGCGAGCGCGTCGAGGCGCGGGGCTTCCGCGGCGGCGAAGGGAACGTCGCGGACGAGCTCGCGCACCAGCGCCGCGCGCGCCTCGAGCGCCGACCCGACACGGGCCAGCTCCCGGTCGTGGAGGGCGCGCTCGGCGAGGGCTCCCGAGATCGCGACGACGACGAGGACGAGCGCGGCCAGGGCGGCCATCAGTCGGAGCTGGCTCGGGGAGGGGCGGAGTCGCTCGAGGCGGGCGCGAAAGGGGGTACCGGGCGGGGTCACTCCGCGAACCGGTAGCCCACCCCACGGACGGTTTCGATCAGCTCGCCCGCGGAGCCCAGCTTCTCGCGCAGCCGCTTCAGATGCGTGTCGATCGTGCGGACGGTCACCGTGATGTCGCTGCCCCAGACGTTGTCCAGCAGCACCTCACGCGTCAGCACCCGCCCCGGCCGCGCCATGAGCCCGCGCAGCAGGTCGAACTCCTTGGCGGTGAGCGAGATCTCCTCGTCGTTCACCCAGCAGCGATGGCGCGCCGGGTCGAGGCGCAGCGGCCCGTGCTCGAGCACGGCCCGCGGATCCGCCGGCGTCCGGCTGCGCCGCAGCACGGCTCCGACCCGGAGCACGAGCTCCCGCGGGGAGAAGGGCTTGGTGACGTAGTCGTCGGCCCCGATCTCGAAGCCCACGACGCGATCCACCTCGTCCGCCTTCGCCGTCAGCATGATGACCGGGAGCGAGGCCAGCTCGGAGTCGGCGCGCAGCCGGCGGCAGACCTCGGTCCCGGAGACGTCGGGGAGCATCAGGTCCAGGATCAGCAGGTCCGGCCGGTGGCGGCGCAGCGCGTCGAGCGCCTCGCGGCCCGAGGCCGCCGTCTCCACCTGATGGCCCGCCTGGTCCAGGGTCAGACGGACGAGCTCCAGCAGATCCGGCTCGTCGTCGACGACGAGGATCCTCGCGCCCAATCCGGATCACCTCCCACCTGCGGAGAGGGTACCCCGCGTCGGGTCTGGCGAAAACCGCCACGGGGGTCCGGAGGCGAATCTTGCCCGACCCGTCACGCGGCCGTCACGGGAAGCTCGGCGTGGGGAGCGCCTCCCCAGCGCAGCGACTGTCCCGGGGCGCTCTGCCCCGCGTCGGTGGTGCCGTTCCTCTCGAACCGATTCGCGTGCTGGCACGCTGCTTGCGACCCTTCAGGTGCGCCGCGCTCGCGTGGTCGGCGGCGGGAGGGTCCCCGGATGGAGCCCGAAACGGAGCCCGGCGACCGTGGCCTGCACTACCGCATGCGGCGCGCTCTGCGCCAGATCGCCGATCAGCACCGACAGCTCGGCCAGATCGAGGCTCACCTCGAGGCGGCGGTCGCGTGCGGCGACCGGGCGGCGCTCCGCGACGCCTTCGTGCGCTACCGCCATGCGATTGGCGCCCACTTCGAGCTGGAGGAGGGTGTCTTCTTCCCGGCCCTGCACGGACTCGACCCGGGGCAGGAGGCACCCCTGGAGGCCCTCGGCCACGACCACCTGCACATGCTGGCGGAGCTCCAGCGCGCGACGCCGCTGCTCGAGGCGGCCGGACTCGACGGCTTCGGCGCCGCGTTCGCCGCCTTCCGCGCCGGGCTCGCTGCGCACGAGGGGCGCGAGGAGGGCCTGGTCGCGCGGCTGACCGAGGCGCGCTAGGAATATCCGCCCGCTCGGGGAGGAACGAGATGTCCCGCTTCCAGAAGATCCTCGTGCCAATCGACTTCTCGGACCATTCGTCGGCCGCTCTCGACCTCGCGATCGACCTCGCGCGCAGCTACGGCGCGACCCTCCACCTGCTCCACTGCTACCCGATCGATCCGGGCGCGATCTCGCCCTACGGACTCGTGCTCCCCGAGGGCTTCGACCGGGACGTGCGCGAAGCCGCAGGCCGCGAGCTCGCGCCCTGGGCCGAGAAGGCCTCCGCCGCGAAGGTCGCCGTCGAAGAACACCTCTCCTCGATGTTCCCCGCCGAGGCGATCGCGCGCAGGGCCGAGGAGATCGGCGCCGACCTGATCGTCATGGGGACACGGGGCCTCTCGGGGCTCCGCCACGTGCTCCTCGGCAGCATCGCGGAGCGCGTGCTGCGGCTCGCGCACTGCCCGGTGCTGACCGTGAAGGCCCCCGAAAAAGGCTGAACGCGTGCGGGCCCCTCCGGGGGGATGCGATACAGGCCTTGGCAGGAGCCGTGCCAACGTTCCGGGGCGGGCGCTGAGCGATCCCCTCGCCCCGGGTCTCGTCGAGGCGCTGCGGGAGCCGGCCGCCTACGCGCTCGACCCGAGCGCGGCCGGGGGCGTCGAGTGGATCCAGACGCACCTCTCGCACGTCTTCCTGAGCGGCCGGCGGGTCTACAAGCTGCGCAAAGCCATCGATCTCGGCTTCGTCTGCTTCGCCTCGCGCGCGGAGCGCAACGCCGACTGCCTGCGCGAGGTGGCGCTCAATCGCCGGCTCGCGCCGGACGTCTATCTCGGCGTCGCTCCGATCGCGCTGCTGCCGGAAGGCGCGCGCGTCGGCCCACCGGCGGAGTGCCTCGCCGGAGAGGGCGAGCACTGCGTGGTGATGCGGCGCCTCCCGGCGGGTCGCGATGCCCTCTCGCTGCTCCAGCGCGGCGCGCTTCCGCCGGACGCGCTCGACCGGGTGGCCGAGCGCGTCGCGGAGTTCCATGCCCGGCACGCGCTCGGCGCGCCGGCGCCCTTCTCCGCCGAGGCCTGGCTCGGGCGCTGTACCGGGCCGGCCGAGGACAACTTCGCGCGGCTCGCGGACGGGGCCGGGGAGCTCTTCCCGCGCGAGCTCCTCACGCGCGCGCAGGATGCCGCGCGCAGCTTCGCGGCGCGTCACGCGGGGCGCTTCGAGGCGCGCCGGCGCGCCGGACGCGCCGTCGACGGCCACGGCGATCTCCACCTCCAGCACGTCTGGCTCGAGACGGACGCTGCCGCGCCCCTCTTCGTCGACTGCCTCGAGTTCGACGAGGCGCTGCGGCGCGTCGATGCGGCGGCGGAGGTCGCGTTCCTGGCGATGGATCTGCGCTACCGCGGCGCGGCCGCGTCCGCGGCGCGCTTCCTGCGGCGCTACGCGCGCGCCAGCGACGACTTCGATCTCTACTCCGTGGTCGACTACTTCCTGAGCTACCGGGCCGCGGTGCGCGCGAAGGTGGCGAGCGTGGCGGCGCGCGACGCCGGGATCGACGCGGCCCAGAGGCGCGGCGCCGCCGAGAGCGCGCGGCGCCACCTCGAGCTCGCCGCGGCGGCGCTCGCGCCGCGGCCGGCCGGAGCGCTCGTGCTGGTCGGCGGGCTCGTCGGCACCGGCAAGAGCACGGTCGCGGAGGCGCTCGCCGATCTGGTCGACGGGGTGGTCGTGTCCTCCGACCGCGTGCGCAAGCGCCTGGCGGGCCTCGAGCCGGCCGAACGGGCCGGGGCGCCGCCAGGCCGGGGCATCTACACGCCGGAATGGACCGAGCGGGTCTACGCGGGGCTGCGCACGCGCGCCGAGCCGGTCGCCGCGTCGGGCCGCGTCGCCGTCCTCGATGCGACCTTCGCGGCGCGCGCCGAGCGCCGGCGCGCGCGCGAGGCGGCCGCGGCGCTCGGCGTCGCGCTGCGCTTCCTCGAGGCGCGCTGCCCGCCGGATCTCGCGCGCGAGCGGCTCGCGCGGCGCGCCGCGCTCGGGGCGGATCCCTCCGACGCCGGACCGGATCTGTACGCCCGGAGCGCCGCCGGCTTCGAGCCGGTGCTCGCCGGGGAGGGCCTGGCGGCCGAGGTGATCGACACGGGCGACCCCGCCTGGCGCGAGGAGCTGGCGCGCCGCGCGGCGCGCTGGAGCACGGGCGAGGGCGCGCGATAGGGCGATCTGGGGCGTTTCGCGCCATGCTCGGGGCCGTGGGGGGCCGCGCCGCTGCGCGAACGCGCGCCCGGGCCCGCCGGCTGGCACCGGATCTGCACCGACTCGCGGCGGAGGGTGATCGCGATGCGGGTGGAGGAGCGTCGGGTCTCGGAGGTCATGGGGAGCGAGGTCGTGACGCTCGCCGCCGGCGATCGCCTCGACCTCGCGGACGACGTGATGCGGCTCGCGCGCGTGCGCCACCTGCCCGTGCTCGAGGAAGGGCGCGTGGTTGGGATCGTGACGCAGCGCGACCTGCTCGCGGCCTCGCTCTCGAAGGCGCTGGACTTCGATCCGCGCGACCGCCGCACCTTCCTGCGCTCGGTCGACGTGGGCGAGGTGATGAGCCGCGAGGTCGTCACGATCGCTCCCGGGGCGAGCCTCGGCGAGGCGGCGGCGCTCCTGCTCGGCCGGCGGATCGGCTGCCTGCCGGTCGTGAAACCCGACAACACGCTGATCGGCCTGCTGACGGAGACCGACCTCCTGCGCGCCGCGTTCCTCCCCGCCGAGGGCGCGACGCCGGTCGAGGGGGACTAGGCGCAGGTGTACGAGTTCCTCGACTACCGCGTCGTGGACGTCATGTCGCGCGCCGTCACGGTAGGGCCGGAGGCGACGCTCGCCGAGGCGGCGGCGATCCTCGAGAAGAACGGCTGGAACTCGCTCCCGGTGGTCGATGCCGGCGAGCGACTGCTCGGGGTCGTGACCTCGCTCGACCTGCTGCGAGCCTTCGCCTTCCCGGAGGACACCATCCTGCCGCGCTTCTCCGACGTGATGCGCCGTCCGGTCTCGAGCGTGATGAGCCGAGACGCGCAGACTGTCTGCCCGCGCACACCGCTCACGCGCGTGCTCCAGAAGCTCGTCGACACACGCAACAAGAGCTTTCCGGTGGTCGACGACGACCGCGTGGTCGGGGTCGTCGCGCGCGAGGACCTGATGCTCGCGCTGCGCAGAGCCGAGGAGGGCTGGAAACCGTAGCTGGCCCGACGGGCTTCGCTCGCCTGCGGCTCGCTGCGCGCGCGCTTCGCGCGCTTGCAGGGGGGGGCGCCTCAGGCCGCGGGGAGTGGCTCGGCGGCGAAGAAGCGGCGGGGGTTCTCGCGCAGCAGGAGATCGATGTCGTCGTCGCTCGCGCCCCCGTCCTTGAGGCGCGGGGCGATCCGGCGCAGGAAGTGGCCGGGCTCCCAGTTCCTGGCCACGGCGGCGAAGGCCTCCGGGTTCGCGATCGGCTCCCCGCGCCAGCACCAGACCGTGTCGTGGGAGACGACGACCTGCGCGCCCCGGCCCGCGCGCAGCAGGCGCAAGAGCGACTCCACGCGCTTCGCGTCGGGCTGCAGCACGTCGAGGCCGAAGCGGTCGAAGCCGAGGTAGGAGCCTCCCTCCGCGATGCGCAGGTGGTAGGCGTGATCGTCCGTGCCGCAGGAGTGCCCGATCACGATCCGATGCGCGGCCACGCCTGCGGCGGTCAGCAGGCGCTGCTGCTCGTCGCCGAGCCGGCCCTCGTCGGTGTGGGTCGTGATCGGCGCCCCGGTCGCCACGGCGGCCCGGGCCGCCGCTTCGAGGAGGGTGCGCTCGTAGGGCGAGATCGCGGGCGCTCCAGTCGCGACCTTGATGATGCCGGCCCGTACCCCCGTGCTGCCGATGCCCTCCGTGAGCTCCTTCTCGAAGAGCTCCGCGATCGCGGCGGGGCCGCCGCCGGTCATGGCGCGGAAGGCCCAGTACGCGTGACCGCCCTCCGACTGCTTGTAGAGGCCCGTCGCGACGACGATCGGGAAGCGCGTCTTCTGGGCCACCTTGGCCGTGAGCTCGACGTCGCGCCCGAGGTCGTTCGGGCAGGGATCGACCATCGCGGTGATGCCGAGGCTCTTGAGCTCCTCGATCCGGTCGACGCAGACCCGGAACATCTCGTCGCGGCCCGGCCCGGGCCGGATCGTGTCCGATTCGAAGCCCGGGTAGCCGACGAGCAGGTGCTCGTGCATCAGCGTGCGACCGAGCTCTTCGGGGGCGAGCGGCCCGAGGGCCGTCTGGATCGCGCGCGTCGCCATGGCTGACTCCTCGCTTCGGAGGAGTCGGAGTATGCGTGTACCGGGACGCCGCTGTAAAGCGGAACGGAAACGCCGCCAGGGGGCGCGCCGCGCGCGCCCCTGGCGAGCCTCGGCGGGGGCCTCAGCGCTGCGGGCCGCGGCCCGGGCGCGCGCCGGGCGCGTGCTTCGCGCGCCAGCGCGCCGGGACGGTGCTCACCGCATCGCAGCCCCGAAGCGGCGTCGCGTCGAGCGTCTCGCCGGCGAGACAGGCCTCCGCGTCGCCGAGGGCGATTCCGGTCTCCGGGATCCGGTGGTGCGTCACGAGGTCGGGGTGGCCGTCGCGGTTGCGGTCCAAGACCCGGGAGTGCACCGCGGGGGCGCCGAGCGGGCCGAAGCCGAGCGTCGAGACGTCGACACCCGCCACGTCGAAGTCCTCGGCGCCGAGGAGGGCCACGGCGACGACGCCCTGCGCGAACGGGTTCACACGGTTGCGCGGGCTCCCCGGCCGGACGTCGATCGCGACGTCGATCTGCTTCGGCTCGGCGCTCCAGCGCAGGTTGTCGATGCCGAAGGGGTGCCGCCGGGTGCCGGTTCCGACGCCGACCCAGCTGAGCTCGTCCACCTCTTCGGCGAGCGCGAGCGTCGACCAGGCGTTCACGTTGCCGAGCACGACGCTCACCTCCTCGACCATCGCGCCCGCGCGCCAGCCGCGCAGCACGAAGGCGTCGCCCAAGCGCGAGCCCAAGGAGCGCGCGACGTCGAGGCTCAGCTCGCGCACGGGAGCGTCGAAGACCACGCGCAGCCCGTAACTCGCGCCGTTGAAGCCGGCGAACGCGGTGCCATTCGTGCCCTCGAGGCCCCAGCCGCCGGGGTCGCCGCCCGAGAGACCGTTCCAGACGGAGCCGTCGTCCGTCGCGACGAAGTGTACGCCCATGGGCGCGTACTCCTCGGCGGGCGCCGGGGCGTTGCTGTTCGCGGGCGGATTCTCGTCGAAGCTGATCTCTTCGGCCCCGGCGATCGCCGGGACGAGCAGCACGAGTGCGAGGCAGAAGAGTCGGCGGGGCATCGCGGTCCTCCTCGGGTTCCGCGTCGATCCCCCCGGCGAGCGGGCGCGACGCCTGGATCTCGCGTCGCGCAACCGGGACGATCGGAGCGGGGCCGGGCGGGCTTTAGCACGCGCGGCTCCTGCGCGGCGGGGTCGCAGTCGGAGGGCCGCGCGTGCGCAGGGCCCGCGCAGGGTTTCGGGCGATCCGGCGAGCCGGCCCGCCGAGCCTCAGCGCGAGAGGGCTTCGATCGTTCCCGCGGCGGCCACCGCGTCGAAGGTCGCGGCGATGCGCTGGCGGGCGGCCGCGATCCGCGCGGCGAGCTCCTCCGCGCCGAGGCCCGGCAGGGCGAGGTCGGCCGCGATCGCGCCGGCGGGTTCGCAGAGGTCCACGACCTCGACGCTGCGGCCGGCGAGCCAGCGCGCACGCGACTCGACGAGGCGGAGCCAGGCGTAGTCGCGCTCCAGCGCCAGGCTGCGCGGCTCGCGGAGCGCGGCGCGCAGCAGGGCCGGGATGCTCGGGAGCGCGGGGCATCGCTCCGGGCCGCGCTCGAGGAGTCCCCCCTCGGCGAGGAAGTCGACGTCCATGAGGCCGCCCGGGCCGGTCTTGATCGCGGCGCTCGCGCCGGAATCGCGGGCGCGCTCGGCGTGGACGCGCTTGCGGAGCTCCGCGAGGGTGGCCCAGGGTGCGGCGTGCGCGCGGAGCAGGCGGGCGCGCACGCGGTCGAGCAGGGCCTGGCCCTCGCGCCGCTGCCCCGCGATGGCGCGCGAGCGCAGCAGCGCGAGGTGCTCCCAGGTCTGCGCCTGCTCCGTCTGGTAGCGCTCGAAGGCCTCGAGCGAGGTGACGAGCGTCCCCTGGCGGCCCGAGGGGCGCAGGCGCGTGTCCACCGCATAGGCGACGCCCGCGCCGGTCATCGTCGTGAGGTACGCGATCATGCGCTGGGCCGTGCGCGACGCGTCGGCCAGGGCCTCGGCGCCGCCCGGGTGCAGGAAGACGAGGTCGAGGTCGGAGTGGTAGGTGAACTCGCGGCCCGCGATCTTTCCGAGCCCGATCACCGCGAGCGCGGGCTCGCCCCGGCGTCCCCGGAGCGCGAGGGCGAGCGCGCGCCGCGCGATCGCCTCGGCCAGGATCGAGAGGAAGGTCGAGAGCTCGTCGAAGGGGACGACTCCGCCGAGGTCGAGCGCCGCGGCGAGGCAGACCTCCTCGCGGCGCAGGAGGCGCAGCCCGTCGAGGGCCTGCTCGAGATCCTCGCTGCCCTGCGCGAAGGCGTCCTCGCCCTCGAGCTCGCGCCCGCGCGCGGCGAGCGTTCCCGGGCCGGCGTCCGCGATGCGCGCCAGGAGCGCGGGGCGGTGGCTCAGGAAGCCCGCCACCTCCGGCCGCGTGGCGACGACGCGCGCGAGGCCCGCGAGGACCCCCCCGGCGAGCCGCCGGGCGGCGGCGTCGGCTCCGCGCCGCTCGGCCAGGGGCTCCGCCGCCGCGTCGATCCGGCCGGCGAGGGGTGAGCCCGCCAGGGCGTCGCGCAGGCCGTCGGCGAGGCCGGCGTTCATCGCGGCTCTGCCAGCACGAGCGCCTCGAAGTGCGCGCGGACCTCGGCGCGGGTCGCGGTCCAGTCCTCGAGCAGCCGCGCCCGGGCGGTCTGCGCGTCGGGGTCCGCGTATCCCATGCGGCGCGCCAGCGCGAGCTGGGCCGGCCGCTCGCGGGGGAGGCGTGCCGTCTGCTGCTCCTCGGCGAGCTGGAGCGCGTGCTCGGCCCGACGCAGCCACGTGTAGCAGCTCGCCAGCGCCGAGGCCGTCTCGGCGGGCAGCAGGCGCAGGCGCTCGAGCGCGGCGATCGCGTCGAGCACGTTCCCGGTGCGCAGGCTCGGCTCGCCGCCGCCGTGGAAGAGCTGCAGCGACTGCACGAGGAATTCGACGTCGCGGATCCCGCCCGGACCCTCCTTCAGGTCGGCCTCGAGGTCGCGTCCGGCGCGGCGTCGCTCCTCCTCGATGCGCGCTTTCATCTCGCGCACCGAGCGCATCACGCCGGGGTCGATGTGGCGGCGGTAGACGAAGGGCGCGATCTCCCGAACGAAGGCGTCGCCGACGCCGGGCGGCCCGGCGACCGGGCGCAGCCGGATCAGCATCTGGCGCTCCCACTCCTGGCCGAAGCTCTCGTAGTAGCCGAGGGCCGCTTCGACCGAGTTGGCGATCACGCCCGAGCGGCCCTCGGGGCGCAGATCGAGATCGACGCGGTAGGCGAAGCCCTCCTCGCCGCTGGCCTCGAGCTCCGACTTGAAGCGGCGGACGAGTCGCCCCACCTCCTCGTTGCGCGCGAGTGCGTCGCCTCCCGGCGGCACCGGGTAGAGGAAGAGCAGGTCGACGTCCGAGGAGAAGTTGAGCTCGCGGCCGCCGAGCTTTCCGAGCGCGAGCAGGGCCGGCACGGGCGTGCGCGTCTCCCGGGCCGCCGCCTCGAGCGCCGCCGCGAGGCAGGCATCGGCGAGGTCCGAGAGCTCGCGCAGGCCGGCCGCGAACGGCCGGCCCAGGAGGTCGCGCCCCGCGATGCGGAGCAGGCCGCGATATTTGGCGCGGCGGATCGCGTCCCACTCGGGGGCCGGCGGCTTGCTCTCGGGCGGGGGCGGAGCCGCTCCCTCGAGCTCGCGCCACCACTCGGGCCGGCGCAGCAGCACGCGGGAGAGCGCGCTGCTCGACCCGAGCACGGCCGCGAGAGCGGGCGCGCGCGCGGGGTCCGGAGGGCGCTCGCCCGCGTGGCGGGCGCGCTGGGCGAGCTCGACCAGCCGCTCCGCGCCGACGCCGGGTCGGGCGCTGCGCAGCAGAGCCGGCGCCCAGACCGCGCGCGAAGCGGCGAGATCGGGGTCGCGCACGGCGCGCAGGAAACCCGCGGCCGCGCGCTCCGGCTCGCTCTCGCCGACGCGGTGCAGCGCGTCGCGATCGGGCGAGCCCCGTTCGAGGCTGGCCAGGAAGCTCGCGGCGAGCGCATCCATGAGCGGGAAGGGTTACCGCGCCGGACAGATCACTTCCAAGCCGCCCGAAGGAGGTCGCTCTCGGCGAGGAGGCCGACGAGGCGGGGCGCGCCGGCGCCGCTCTCGCAGACGGGGAGGCAGCCGAGGCGCAGCCGGAGCATGCGGCGGGCGGCCTCGTCGGCGGGGGTCTCGGGGTGGACGCAATAGGGGGACGGCCGCATCGCCTCCCGCACCGCGACCTCGCGCAGCTCCGCCCGCCACGTCCCCGAGGCGAGCCGGCCGGCGCGCGCCAGCGCGTCGTCCTGGAGAACGCGGTAGGAGACGATGCCGACGAGCTGCCCCTCGTCCACGACCAGCAGATGCCGCAGGCGGGCGAGCTGCATCGTGCGCTGGACCTCGAGCAGGTTCTCGGCCGAAGCGACGCTGATGAAATCTCGCTGCATGAGATCCGCCACGCGCACTGGGGAGCTCCGCCGCAGCGAGGCGGCGGAGGCCACCGCCGGATCGTTCGGACCCATGGCGGCTCGTCGATGCACCCCGCGTGCCAAGGCCTCGGGCTTGTGGGGCGCGGCGCGCTTGAATCGCCGCCCGCGGGGAGCGAGGATTGCCCCATGCCGTCCGGGGATCTGGAGCAGCGCCTCAGCTACCTGAACCTCCGCCCCGAGGACTTCGAGGCGCTTCGCAGCCTGCACGAGCCGCTCGAGAAGCACGCGGATGCCTTCGTCGGGGCCTTCTACCGGCACCTGCTCTCCTTCCCACCCACGCGGGACCTCCTGCGCGACGGGGAGGTCAAGGCGCGCCTGCTCGCGAGCCAGCGCGCGTACCTCCTGAGCCTCGCCGGACCGGTCGTCGACGAGTCCTTCGTCGCGGAACGGCGGCGCATCGGCGAGGTCCACGAGCGCGTGGGCCTCGAGCCCCGCTTCTACCTCGGCGCCTACGCGCTCTACCTCTCGCTCCTCACGCCCATCGTCTTCGAGACCTTCGGTCGCGACACGTCGCGTGGGGTCGACGCCCTCGTTTCGCTCCAGAAGCTCCTCATGCTCGATGCGCAGCTCGCGGTCGAGACCTACATCGAGCGGCGGGAGCGCGAGCTCCAGTACCTGACCGATGAGCTCGCCGGCGAGGGACGCCGGCTGGCCCGGGCCTACGAGACGCAGCGCTCCGAGCTGCGCGAGACGGCGAGCCGCGCGCGCGTCGCCGAGGAGCTCGCCTCCGTCGGCACGCTCGTCGCGGGGCTCGCGCACGAGATCGGCACGCCCATGAGCGTGATCCAGGGCCACGCGAAGCTGCTCGAGCCGGCGGTCACCGGCGAGGACGCGCTGTGGCGGCTGCGCACGATCCAGGAGCAGATCGCGCGGATCTCGCGCATCATCCAGACCCTCCTCAACCTCGCGCGGCCCCGGCGCTCGCGCCGCGTCCCCGTGAGCCTCGGCCCGCTGCTCGAGACGACGCTCTCCTTCCTCTCGGAGAAGGTGGAGAGCCGCGGGATCCAGGTCGAGCGCGATCTCCCCGCCGTCGCGAGCATCCTCGGGGATCCCGAGCGCCTCCAGCAGCTCTTCCTGAACCTCCTGCTGAACGCGGTCGATGCCATGCCGGAGGGCGGCGCGCTCCGCATCGCGCTCGCGCCGGCGCCCGACGGTGGCATCTGCGTGCGCGTGGCGGACAGCGGGGTGGGGATCTCCGCGGCCGACCTGCCGCGCATCTTCGAGCCCTTCTTCACGAGCAAGCCCGCGGGTGAGGGCAACGGCCTCGGGCTGATGGTGGCCCACGGCATCGTGAAGGACCACGGCGGGAGCCTCTGCGTCGAGAGCGAGGCCGGCCGCGGCACGGAGTTCCGGATCGAGTTCCCGCCGCCCGTCGTCGCGCACCCATCCGACGCCAGCCGCTGACCCCGGCGGGCCCGCGCCGGCTCAGGCTTCGGCCAGGCGTTTCACGAAATCGGACTCGGTCAGGATTCCGGCGAGGCGCCCGCCTTCCACCACCACCAGGCAGCCGATCTTGCGCTGGAGCATGAGGCGCGCCGCCTCGGCCAGCGGGGCGTCGGGTCCGATGGTGACGGGGTCGTTGGTCATGACCTCCTTCACGACGAGCTGGCCGAGGAGCTTCTGCTGGGCGTGCGCGCCATAGCCGAGGGCGCGGGCCAGCGCGCCGCGAAAGAGGTCGCGCTGGCTCACGATGCCCACGAGCTGGCCGTCCTCGTCGAGCACCGGCAGGTGGCGGATGCGCCCGAGCCGCATCACGTCGTCGGCGATCGAGAGTGCGTCGTTGCGCCGCAGCGTGGTGACCTCGGGGGTCATGAGATCGCGGACGCGCATCGCCGGCGCACGATGCACGCGGCGTGCCACGCTCCGCCAGTGCGCCGTCGCACCCTCCCGCGCGCCCCGCCGGCGTAGAGAAGAGAGGTGTGGCATTCTGCTACACTCCCTGGGGCGAGCGGTCCTGTTCCCCCCTCCCGGCCGCGTGCGAAGCGACCGCGCGTTGGCACACGGCGTGCTCCGGAGAATCCGCGATGACGACCGAAGCGCCGAGCGTCCTGGTGGTCGATGACGACACCGCCATGCGCCAGATGCTCGCCTCGCTCTTCCGCGAGCGCGGATTCGCCGTCGCCGAGGCACCCAGCGCGACGCTGGCCCTGGAGAAGCTGCGCGAGTCCGATTACGGCGTCGTGCTCAGCGACGTCAAGATGCCGGGCAAGACCGGCATCGAGATGGTCGGGGACCTCCGGCGCCTGCGCCCCGAGACGCCGGTGGTCCTGATGACCGCGTTCGGGAGCATCGACTCGGCCGTCGAGGCGATGCGCGCCGGGGCGTGGGACTACGTGACGAAGCCCTTCGAGCCGGAGGTCGTGCTGCTGACGGTCGAGCGGGCCTTCGAGCGGCGCGCGCTCGAGGAGGAGAACCGCCGTCTGCGGCGCGCGGTCGACCGCACCGGCGCGTTCGGCGAGCTGATCGGTCAGAGCCCCGCGATGCGCGAGGTCTTCGCCCTGATCCGCCGCGTGGCGCTCGGCCGCAGCAGCGTGCTGATCACGGGCGAGAGCGGCACGGGCAAGGAGCTCGTGGCCCGGACGCTCCACTTCCACGGCGCGCGCGCGGAGAAGGCCTTCATCCCGATCAACTGCACCGCGATCCCGGAGGGTCTGCTCGAGAGCGAGCTCTTCGGGCACGTCCGCGGCGCGTTCACCGGAGCCCACACGTCCAAGCGCGGCCTCTTCGAGCGGGCGCACGGCGGGACGCTCTTCCTGGACGAGATCGGCGACATGGGGCTCGGGCTCCAGAGCAAGCTCCTGCGCGTGCTCCAGGACCAGGAGATCCGGCCGGTGGGCGGTACGCAGACGGTGAAGGTCGACGTGCGGATCGTCGCCGCCACCAACAAGGAGCTCGAGGCCGAGATCGCCTCCGGCCGTTTCCGCGAGGACCTCTACTATCGCCTGAACGTGATCCCGATCCACATCTCGCCGCTCCGCGAGCGCCCCGAGGACATCCCGGCCCTGGTCGACTCCTTCGCGCGCAAGCACGCGGGCGGGCAGCGGCGCGTGGTGACCCAGGCGGCGATGGAGACGCTCGCGCGCCAAGCGTGGCGCGGCAACGCTCGCGAGCTCGAGAACGTGATCGAGCGCGCGCTCGCCCTCACCGACGCGGCGGAGATCGGCCCCGAGCACCTGCCCTTCGCGCCCGTGGGCGCGGCGGAGGAGGCGGATCCGGGCGAGGTGCTGCTGCGCTCGGCGGCGCAGCAGCGCATCACGCTGCGCGAGCTCGAGGAGCGCTACATCGAGGCGATCCTGCGCTTCACGGGCGGGAACAAGGTGCAGGCGGCGAGGATCCTGGGCATCGACCGCAAGACGCTCTACCGCCGGGCCGAGCGCAGCGAGCGGGAGGTTGCGGAAGGCGGGTTCGCCTCGCACTCCTAGCGCCCGCTACATGCCGCCTCCGTCCACGTAGATGCGCTCGCCCGTCAGGTAGCGCGCGGCATCCGAGACCAGGAAGCGCACCACGTCGGCCACCTCCTCGGGCGTGCACACGTGAGCGAAGGGCATCGCGCGGTCGATCCGGCGCAGGTCTTCGACGCCCTGGGTCGCGCGGACCAGGCGCCGGCCCATCTCCGTCTCGACGAGACCCGGAGCCACGACGTTCACGTGGACGTCGTGGCGCCGCTCCTCCTTCGCGAGCGTGAAGGCGAGCGCCTCCATCGCGGCCTTGCCCATGTTGTAGGGGGCTCCGTTCGCCGCGTGGCTGCGGGTCGCCGCGCTCGAGATCATCACGATGTCGCCTCGCGGCCGGGTCCGCATGCTCGGGAGCACGAGCTTCGCGAGATGGTGCGGCGCGAAGGCGTGCGTCCGCATCACCCGCTCGAGCTCGGCAGGGTCGGTGTCGGCGACGCTCTGGCCGCGGCTCGCGAGGCCCGCGTTGTTCACCAGGATGTCGATGTACCCGAAGGCGGCGAGGACCTCTTCGACCATCGCCAGGTCCTCGGCCCAGACGTCCACCGACGCGCGGAAGGCCCGCGCCCTGCGCCCGAGCCGCTCGATGTCGGCAACGGTCTCGAGCGCCGCCCGCTCGTCGCGCCGGTAGTTCACGGCGACGTCCGCGCCGTCCTCGGCCAGGGCGAGGCCGATGGCGCGCCCGATCCCGCGCCCGCCTCCCGTCACGAGCGCGACGCGTCCGGCGAGCGCGTGAGTTCGATTCACGCCGATTCCCTCCCTCGATCGGGGGCGAGTCTACCGGCGCGGCGCGGTGCCTGCGGCGGGAGGCCGTCGGGCCCGGGGGTCTCCCCGGGCGGTCGGTGGGCGAAGCGACGCGATCCCCACAGCCATTGCTCGGGCCGGGCCAGGATCGCCTCGCCGAGGGCGGCGTTGATCTCGCCGCTGACGGCCGCAAGGGCCTGCCGGCCGCCGGCGCGCGCCGGCGCGCGGATCACCCGCCAGAGGCGGATGCGGTGGCGCTCGCGGGCGACCCGCTCGCAGCTCACGACGGCGATCGGAGCGCCGCTCTTGCGCTGGAGGAATGCGGCCGCGGGGCTCGTCGCGGCGAGGGTGCCGAGGAACGGGGCGAAGAGGGGGGCGCGGTGCCCCGCCTCGTCGGCGAGCAGCCCCGCGATCTCCCCGCGCGCGAGCGCCCTTCGCAGCGCCCACAGGGCCCCGCGCTGGGGCACGGTTTGCAGGCCCCCGCTCGCGCGGATCCTCGCCAGCAGCGCGTCGACCGCGGCGGGCTCGACCCGCCGCACGATCACCGTGGCGGGCAGGCCGGAGACGCTCGCGGCATGGGCGAGCAGCTCCCAGGCACCCAGGTGCCCGGAGACGCAGATCAGCCCCCGCCCCTCCGCGAGCAGTTCGCGCAGCGTCGCGAGGACGGCGAGGTCGACGTGGCGGGCGACGCGAGCCGCGTCGAGGCGCGGCATCCGGCAGAGGTCGACGCCGAGATGGGCGAGATGACGGGCGTGTCGAGCGAGCAGGCGCCGGGTATCGCTCGGGCGAAGCGAGTCGCGGTAGGCGATGCGCAGGTTGCGCCGGGCCCCGCGCCCGCGGCGGGCCGCGCGCAGCTCGTGAGCCAGGAAGACGGCGGCGAGCCCCGGCCACGCGCCGTCGGCGAGCGCGTAGGCGAGGCGCGCCGGCATCCGCTCGAGCGCCCGGGCGACCAGCTCCAGGGCGCGCCCGACCGCGCGGGCCCGCAGCGGGGCGATGGTCGGCACGCCGCAACGCTAGCCCGCCGGAACTCGAGGGGGCGGCGCCCTCCGCGAGGGCCGGGTTCGCGGGCCGGCTAGAAGCGGATCTCGAAGGACAGACCCAGGCGCTTGCGCGGCATGGCGGGGCCTTGGATGCTGAAGATCAGCGGCGGACCCGAATCGCTGTCGAAGCGACGGGCGTACTCGAAGCCGTAGCGCTTGCGGATGCGAAAGCTCCCGCCTTCCTCGCGTTCGATGCGCAGCGCGTCGTCCATGTCGAGGAGGATCTCGGCGCTTCGGTGGCGGCGGGGTGTGCGGGCTTCGGCCGCTTCCTCGGAGTCTGCCCAGACGTCGCTCGTCGGGCCGAGGAGCAAGGCGGCCACGAGCGCCGCAAGTCCCGCTGCCTTCGCACCTCGCATCGGTTCGCGTCCTCCTGGAACGCTCCCGCCTGCACGAAGTAGAAGCAATCCGTGTTCCTTTCCCCACGATACACGTAACTATCTGAATTATTTGATATTTTATAAAGAGATCCCGGATATTTGATTGGGGTGAAAAAGAACCATTCTTCCATTGTAGGAAAAGCGCCAGGCGGAGATGCGAGCGAAGTGCCGGTCCGGCGCCCGAGCTGCGTAGCCGGCCGCCCGCCAAGCTCGTGAGCCGCAGGCATCCGGGCTCCATTAAGATTGATCGCATGGAGGAACGCGCGCGCAGGATCGTCGCGACGGCCATCGAGCTGGCCGAGCGGGGGGGCTTCGAGGCGGTCCGGCTCCGCGACGTGGCTGCCCACGCCGGCGTCGCGCTCGGCACCGTCTACCGCCGCTTCCGCGGCAAGGGCGACCTGCTGCTCGCGGCCCTCGAGCAGCTGGTCGGCCAGCACGAGGCCGAGATCACGGCCCGACCGCCGCAGGGGGTCGATCCGCTCGAGCGGGTCACGAGCTTCTTCGAGGTGGCCACGGCGACGCTCTGCGACCGCCCCAACCTGGCGCGCGCCGTGATCCGCGCCGTGGCGACCGGGGAGCCGGAGCTCACCCAGAAGATCGCCGCGTTCCACACCTTGATGGAGGAGATGATCACGGCGGCGCTGCGCGGCGAGGCGGGCCCGCGGGCGGGGTCGCCGAGCCCCGACGAGCGCGCGCTCGCCTTCGTGCTCCAGCAGGTCTGGTTCGCTTCCCTGATCGGCTGGACGAGCGGCCTGCACGCGCGCCCGGTCATCGTCGAGCAGGTCCGGACCGCCGCCGGCCTGCTGCTGAGCTAGCGTGGCATTGCCGGGGGCGCGCGGTCGTGTTTGAACCCGCGCCACCCAGGAGGGCGAGATGAAGATCGTGGTCGACTACGACCTTTGCGAGGCCAACGCCGTCTGCATGGACGTCTGCCCCGAATGCTTCCGCGTCGAGGACGACGACACGCTCACGATCCTGGTGGAGCGCCCCCCGGAGAGCCTGCGCGAGAAGGTCGAGGAGGCGGTCCGCCTCTGCCCGCGCCAGGCGCTCTCGCTGCTCCAGGACTAGGTCGGCCGCACTCCTCTCGGCTGCGCGCGCGTCGCGCTTGCCCGGAGGAAGGTCACCCCCCGCACCCCACACCCAGCGTGCCGCGGCTCGGGCCGCAAGCGCGCGGAGCGCGCGCGCAGCGAGCCGTAGGCGAGCGGAGTAGATGCGCTAGCGCGCTCCTGCTTATCCGGTTGTTTCAGCCTACCGCTACAGGTTGGGGTTGGTGGTCACCGCCGTGGCGTATCTGCTCGTAGGTGGTCGGGCCGCGGCTGGTTCCGAGGCCCAGCACCGTCTGGAAGGCGGCTTGGGGCGTGTG
>CAZUYC010000108.1:0-24120 GCA_964624475.1 uncultured Spirochaetales bacterium
GTCATCGACTTCGTGGAGGAGACGGGCATCCGATCCACGTGCCGGCCGAAGACCGCCCGGATCGCCCGCGCCTCCGCGAGGTCGCCTGCGGGGGTGCTCGTCGCGTGGGCGTTCAGGTAGTCCACCCGCGCGGGCTCGATCCCGGCGTCGGCGAGCGCCAGGCGCATGCAACGCGCGGCGCCCTCGCCTTCCTCCGACGGGAGCGCCACGTGGAAGGCGTCGCCGGTGGTGGCGTAGCCGACGACCTCGGCCCGGATGCGCGCGCCCCGGGCAAGCGCGTGCTCCTCGGACTCGAGCACGAGCACGGCGGCGCCTTCGCCCATCACGAAGCCGTCGCGGTCGCGGTCGAAGGGGCGGCTCGCCTTCTCCGGATCGGCGTTACGCCTCGAGAGCGCGCGCATGGCGGCGAACGCCGCCAGCCCGAGCGAGGTGTTG
This sequence comes from uncultured Spirochaetales bacterium, assembly GCA_964624475.1. Classification (GTDB taxonomy): domain Bacteria; phylum Myxococcota_A; class UBA9160; order UBA9160; family SMWR01; genus CAZUYC01. The sequence continues at coordinate 436 of CAZUYC010000108.1, forward strand.
GCGGCCTCGGCGCCGCCTGCGAGCATCAGGTCCGCGTCGCCGCGCTCGATCAGGCGAACCGATTCGCCGATCGCCAGGGCGCCGCTCGCGCAGGCGGCAACGTGGCAGAGGTTCGGGCCCCGCAGGCCGTGGAGGATCGCGACGTAGCCGCTCGACATGTTGCCGATCGCCATCGGGATCGTGAACGGCGAGACGCGCGCGGGCCCGCGCGCATCGAGCACGCGGAAGTTCTCCTGGAGGGTCGCGAGCCCGCCGATCCCGGAGCCGATCGCCACCCCGGCGCGGTCGCCGTCGAGCTTCGCGGCCTCGAGGGCGCCGTCGGCCGCCGCCTCCCGGGCGGCGGCCACGGCGAGCTGGATCACGCGGTCGAGGCGCCGGACCTCCTTGGGCGCAACGCCGCCGAGATCGAGCTCGCCCCGGACCTCGCCGCCGAACCGGACGGGGAAGCCCGTCGCGTCGAAGCCGCGCAGCGGGCCGATGCCCGAGCGTCCGGCGATCGCCGCCTCGAAGGTCGTCGTCGCGTCGGTTCCGAGGGGCGAGACGCAGCCGAGGCCCGTCACCACGACCCGGCGCCGGGGGGTCTCGCGAGGCATCGGATCAGTCGGCCTCGAGCTTCTCCTTGAGGTAGGCGACGGCGTCGCCGAAGGTCTGGAGCTTCTCGGAATCCTCCTCCGAGATCTCGACGCCGAACTCCTCCTCCATCGCCATCACCAGCTCGACGATGTCGAGCGAGTCCGCTCCGAGGTCGTCGATGAACGACGATTCGGCCTCGATGTCGTCCCGGCTCACGCCGAGCTGCTCGACGATGATCTCCGAAACGCGTTGCTCCAGGTCCATCTCTACTACCTCCCCCCTGAAACCGCCCGCGCCCCTGCCGGGCGCTAGGCGCCCCCCGCGGCGAAGCGAGCCGCCTCGGGCAGCTCGTCGGCCACGCCGAGGTTCCCCCGCCCGAGCGCCGGATCGATGCGGCGCACGAGCCCCGAGAGCACGCGGCCCGGCCCGATCTCGAGCACGCGCGTCACGCCGAGCCGGCTCATCTCGCGGATCATCTCGGTGAAACGCACCGGCTCGGTCACCTGCGCGCGCAATAGCTCCGGTATGCGCGAGGCCAGGCCGTTGGCCCGCGCCTCGACGTTCGTCACCACCGGCGGCCGCGGATCCTCGAAGTGCACGCGCGAGAGCTCCGGCGCGAGCTTCTCCGCCGCCGGCGCCATCAGCGGGCAGTGGAAGGGCGCCGAGACGGCGAGCGGGACGGTGCGCTTCGCGCCCTCCTGGCGGGCCCGCGCGCAGGCGAGCTCCACCGCCGCCGCCTCGCCGGAGATCACGGTCTGCTGGGGACTGTTGTAGTTGGCCGGCGCGACGACTCGCCCGGTCTGCGTCCTGACGATGGCGCAGGCCTGCTCCACCACCTCGGGCGCGCAGCCGATCACCGCGGCCATGGCGCCCTGCCCCTCGCGTACCGCCTCCTGCATGTAGCGGCCGCGCGCGTGCACGATGCGCACGGCGTCCTCGAAGGGGAGCGCGCCGGCCGCGACGAGGGCGGTGTACTCGCCGAGGCTGTGGCCGGCGACGCAGCCGGGATCGAGCTGCGTCAGCTCCTCGAGCGCGCGCAGCAGCGCGACGCTCACCGTCAGGATGGCAGGCTGCTGGATCTCGGTGCGCAGCAGCTCGTCCTCGCCGGAGGGATCGAAGCAGAGGCGCGAGAGCGGGAGCCCCAGCACGGCGTCGGCGCGCTCGAAGATCTCGCGCGCGCCGGGCGAGGCGAGGGCCGCGTCCCGCCCCATTCCCACCTCCTGGGAACCCTGCCCCGGAAAGAGCAGCGCCAGCAAGCGGCTCACCCCTCCTCGCTGCGAATCACCTCGCGACCGCGATAGGTGCCGCACTTCGCGCAGACCCGGTGGGGGGTCTTGGGCTCACCGCAGCGCGGGCAGACCGAGCGCGGGGGCAGCGCGAGCGCGTCGTGCGACCGCCGCTTGTCCCGCTTCGAGCGCGAGGTGCGATCCTTGGGAACCGCCATCAGCTCCGTCCTCCGCCGCTCCCGCCCCGCAGCGCCTTCAGCACCGCGAAGGCCGTTTCGCCCGGGGCTTCCGGGCAGCCGCAGGGGCCCGCGTTGCGGTCCGCACCGCAGCGCGCGCACAGCCCCGCGCATTCCTCGCGGCACAGCGGCTTGACCGGCAGCGCGAGACACACGGCCTCGTGCACGAATCCCGAGAGGTCGACCTCGCTGCCCCGGTACCAGCCCGCCTCGAGCTCCTCCGCCAGACACATACCGTAGCGCGCCAGTGCGTCGGCCCCCTCGGGGTCCGACGGCTCCCGGGCCCCGGCGGGCTCGAGCACCAGCCGGAAAGGCTCCCGGAGAGCGTGACGATAGCGTGCGAGGCAGCGCCCGCACTCGAGGGGGAGGATGCCCTGGATCTCGCCCTCGACGAGCAGGTCGTCGCCCATCCGGTAGGCCGAGACCGACACGCGCAAGGGCGGATCGAGCTCGGCGGGCAGGTCGCGCCGCACCGGGACGGCCGGGCGCGACCAGCCGGTCCCGGCCTCGAAGTCGAAGGTCCGCGGCGACGCGGTGAGTCGGTCGACGGCGATCTTCACGGTGGGACCGGTGCGCGCCCGCGGGGGGAAAGCTTTGAAGAAACGGGGGCTTGCCTGGCCCGCTGGATAGCAGAGCGGGCGACTCGCGGCAATCTCCGGGGAGCTTCGCTCCGCTACCCTGGCGCGCCGTGAGCGTCCGCACCCGCTTCGCGCCGAGCCCCACGGGGTTCCTTCACATGGGGGGCGCGCGCACCGCGCTCTTCAACTGGGCCTTCGCGCGGCGCCACGGGGGCCAGCTCGTCCTGCGCATCGAGGACACCGACGCCGAGCGCTCGACCCGGGAGTCCGAGGCGGCGGTGATCGAGGGCCTCGGCTGGCTCGGTCTCGACTGGGACGAGGGGCCCTACCGTCAGAGCGAACGCAGCGAGCGCCACGCCCTCGCCGTGGAGCAGCTCCTCGCGGCGGGGCGCGCCTACCGCTGCGTGTGCACGCCGGCCGAGCTGGCCTCGCGCAAGGCCGCCGCGATCGCGGCGGGCTCTGGCTGGACCTACGACGGCCGCTGCCGCGACCGCGACCTCGGCCCCGCGTGCGGGCCCCACGCCGTGCGCCTCCGCCTCCCGCGCGAGGGGCGCTTCGAGTGGAACGACCTCGTCTTCGGCCCGAGCGGCCTCGACGCCGCCGACCTCGGCGACGTGATCGTGCGCCGCAGCGACGGGCAGCCGCTGTACAACCTCGCGGTCGTGGTCGACGACGTCGAGATGCGCATCAGCCACGTGATCCGCGGCGCCGACCACCACATCAACACGGCCTTCCAGATCGCAATCTACCAGGCGCTCGGGCAGCCGATCCCGCTCTTCGCCCACGTCCCGCTGATCGTCGGCCCGGGCGGGAAGAAGCTCTCCAAGCGCCGCGACCCGGTCTCCGTGCAGCGCTACCGCGAGGAGGGCTACCTGCCCGAGGCGGTGCGCAACTGGCTGGTGCGCATCGGCTGGTCCCACGGCGACCAGGAGATCTTCTCGACGCAGGAGATCCAGTCGCTCTTCGATCTCGAGTCCGTGAGCCGATCGAGCGCCCAGGCCGACCCGGCGAAGCTCCAGTGGTTGAACCTGCACTACGTGAAGTCCCTCCCACTGGCGCGCCTCGTGGCGGAGCTGCAGCCCTTTCTCGAGCGGGCCGTCGGCCACGCGGTCCCGCGGACGCCCGACCTCGAGCGCCTCGTCGACCTGCTGCGCGAGCGCAGCCGCACGCTGGTCGAGATGGCCGAGGGGGCGCGCTTCCTGGCCACCGACCAGATCCGCTACGACGAGAAGGCGGCGGCGAAGCACATGCGGCCTGAGCTGCTGCCGGCGCTCGTCGACCTCCACGACCGTCTGGCGAAGCTCGAGGAGTGGACCGAGCCCTCGATCGAGGCGGCGTTCGAGGAGGTGCGCTCGCGCCACGGCGATCTCCCGGTCGGGCGCCTCGCGCAGCCCGTGCGGATCGCGATCACCGGCAAAGCCGCCTCGCCCGGCATCTTCGAGACGCTCGCCGTGCTCGGCCAGCGCCGCGCGGTCGGGCGCATCGCCGAGGCGATCCACTTCCTGCGCCACGGCTGAGCAGGATCGCCAGGCCCGTCGCGTAGCCGTCGGTTCCGCCGCGCGCGTCGGATTGCGCGCGAAGGCGATCGCGTGCTCGCGTGGCGCCGGCTACTCCACCCGCACGATCTCCGTCGTCGCCGCCACCGCCGCCACCACCACGAGCATCGTGAGACTCGCGGCGAAGCAGGTCGCGAGGGGGCCGAGCCAATCGACCATCAGGCCGGAGACGGGCGCACCAACGATGCCCGAGGCGCCCATGAAGCCGAGCATGTAGACGGAGAGCACACGGCCGCGCTGCTCGGGCGGCGCCTGCTCCTGGAACACGGTGCGCCCGGCGCTCATGAAGAGCGCGGCGCCGACGCCCTGGAGCATCGCCGCGAGCAGCGTCCCCCAGAGTGGGAGGCCGAAGCCCACCGCGCCGAGGCAGGCCGAGCCGAACACCAGCGCGCCGAGCTGCGACAGCCCCTTCGTGCGGATGCCGCCGGCCGCGAGGATCGCAGCCGAGCCGAGGATGGTGCCGGTCGGGAAGCACATCTGGAGCAGGCCGAGCTGCGCGACGTCGCCGCCGTAGAAGTCCCGGATCAGCAGCGGGAACACCACCATCATCGGCCCGACGAAGAGCGCGCCCACCGCCGCCACCAGGATCACCACCGGCCGGAGCAGCGGCGAGCGCAGCACCAGGCGCAGGCCCACCCCGAGGTCCGCGAGGCACAGCGCCGCGTGCGGCGCGCCGGCCCGCGGCGGCGCCTTCGCCAGGCGCGCGAGCGCGGGCACACCGGCCAGGTAGGTGGCCGCGAGCAGGCCCAGCGCCGGCACCGTTCCGATCCAGCGGGCGCTGCCGCCTACGAGCGCCCCCAGCGCCTGCGACGCCCACTGCACGAGCGTCATCACGGTGACGGCCTTCATCAGGTTCGCGCCGGCGACCTCCGAGAGCAGCGCGTCGCGCGCCGGCATCACGAAGGCGCCGACGCTCCCGATGCAGAGCGCGTAGGCGATCAGCATCCCGAGCGAGAGCGCGCCGCCCGCCACCCCGGCGACGAGGCCCAGCGCCAGCGCGGTCGCGAGCAGGTAGAGCCGGATCAGGAGCCCGCGCCGGTCTCGCCGATCGGCCAGCGCGCCGCCCAGCAGGAGGAGCAGGAAGTTCGGCAGCATCGACGCACTCTGCGCCACGCCCACCCAGCGCGCTTCGGCGGCGAGCTCGCCCACCACCAGCCACGAGAACAACACCTGCTGCATGCCGAAGCCGCCGAACCAGGCCGCGACAGCGGCGACGTACCAGGGGAAGCCGCTCGAGCGAGCCGGGCTCGGGGTCGACTCGACGCGCGGGGCGAGCTCGGCCATGGATGCATTCTGGCATGGCCGGACGAGCGGCCGCTCGCTGCGCGCCACCCGCTGCAACGGGGAGGAGACCGACCTCTGGTCCACCCGCGATGCGCTGGTGTGGAAGGCGCTGGCCCTTCGACTTCGTGGGCTACCGGCTCGGGCGCGCTGGGCGCGTTGCGCTCGCGCCCGAGACCCTCGCCCCGTTCACACCCGGAGGTCGAGGTCGAAGCTGCGGGCGAAGTCGTCGTAGTACTCGGTGTCGGACACCCAGGCGCCCATGGCCACCCAGTCGCCGTCGCCGATCGCGCCCCGGCCGTCGATGAGCTTCTGGGCGCCCCAGCCCACCGCATAGCGAAGCTCGGGTGTCGCGGTGGTGACGGCGTGGTGGATCAGCGCGCCGATCTCGAAGGGGTCGGTGGCGTGCCTGCGGCCCGCCGCGTAGAACTGGAACAAGCGCCGGTAGGCCGCGTCGTAGGCGCCGCTCCGGTTGGGAGAATCGACGTTCTTCGCGAAGATCGCACTCCGGGTGACGCCGGGCTCGATGATCACCACGCGGATGCCGAACGGCGCCAGCTCCTGGGCAAGGCCCTCGCTCAGGCCCTCGAGGGCCCACTTCGAGGCGACGTACGGCGACTGGGCGAGCGCCGCGATCCGGCCGGCGACCGAGCTCACGTTGACGATCGCGCCGCGGCGGCGTTCGCGCATGCCGGGCAGCACCTGCTGCAGGCAGCGCACGGCCCCGCACACGTTCACGTCGAAGACCTCGAGGTAGCGCTCGCTGGGGCACTCCTCGGCGACGGCGTTGCCGGCGACCCCGGCGTTGTTGACCAGCACGTCGACCACACCCCCCGTGGCGTCGAGGATCCGGGCGAACCCGTCGCGCACCGATTCGTCGTCGGCGACGTCGAGCTCGACCAGCCGGACTTCGACCCGGGCGTCGGCGGCCATGGCGCCGAGCTTGGTGGCCTTGTCCTGGCTCCGCACGGTGCCGTAGACCACGTGGCCCCGCGCGGCGAGATGGATGGCGGTGGCGCGGCCGATGCCGCTGTTCGCGCCGGTGACGACGGAGATGGTGTCCATGCGGCGCCATGGTACGGCGCCGCCCGCGCGGCGTCAGGCGCGCGCTCTAGTTCCGAGTTCCCAGCCACTGGAAGCGGATTCCCACGTGCGCTCGGTACATCCACGCGTCGACTTCGACCTCCCACGCCGCGACGGCGACGTCCATCCCGAGCTGGTCGTCGAAGGACTGGCTGGCGCCGAAACCGAACGTCCGATCGCCCAGCACGCGGTAGGCGCGCCCGCCCAGGAACAGCGAAACCCCGAGCGGACCGTAGCGAACCGCATCCATCTCGACGTCCAGGCCCGGGCCGATTCCGTTGAACCTCTGGGAAGCACCGCCCGTGAGGGTCGTCTCGCGCAGGAAGCCCGGAGTCACGATGGGGGGAAACGGGGGGATCGGAATGACGGTGTCCGTACACTGAGTCACGGGATCGCAGGCCGCATCGACCACGAGTCCTTCGGCGTCGACCTCGTAGCTGATCCAGCCCACGGAGGGTTTGATCCGGAGTTGGCGCTTGGCGACCCGAACCGGAAAGGCCACTCCCAGGCTCGCGCCGAAGACGAGGGTGTCGACCTGCGCGCTCGTGCGGGAGCCCTGGCCGTTGGCGGCATCCTCAGCGAAGGTCGCCGCGCTGAACACTGTGATGTCCTTCGTGCACGGCGCACCGAGTCGCGGGCCGCGGATGCAGCCGGGATCCCCCTTGAGCGCGATGTCGCGGTCGGATGCGAAGGTGGGCAGGATCTCGCCGCTCAGGAAGAGCCGCGGTCTCGTCGGGAGCGGGAGCGCCGGTGTCATCACCTCCAGGCTGCCGCCGACGAAGGGAGAGGTGGCGAGATCGTCTCCGTCGACGAAGCCTTGCAGGGGTACGGGGTTCGGATTCATGTCCTCGAAGAGGACGGAACCTGCGGACCCGCGTTGTTCCTGGATGGTGGCGCCGCCCATGATCGCCAGCGAGGGAACCCAGCGGCCCTCTCCCTCCTGCCTGGCGGGATCGTCGTCGTCGGTCGCGAGCGACGGGGTCGGAAACAGCGGCTGCAGCGCAACGACCGCGAAAACCCTCAGGAAAACGTTGGCCCTCTTTCGCATGCCGGCATAGTACTATACGCGGCGTAGTCCGAGGTCGGGATGAAGAATCGGTTCACCCAAGAGGGGCCGGGGCCGGGGACGCTCCCCAGCGAGCCTGACGACACGCAGAGCCGGCGGGCGCTCCTGATCGGGCTCGGCGTCGCTTTCGCGATCCTCGTCGCCGGACCGTTGGCAGGAGCGCAAGAGCCGGAGCGGATCGCTCAGGCGGGAGATCCCGAACCCGGAGCGGCCGCGTCGGATCCCCCTGCCGAGCCGGATCCCGCTGCCGAAGCGGAGGCGAAGCCTCCCGCCCGAGCGGGGATCGAGGAGATCGTCGTGCGCGGTGCGGAATCGGAGGCCACGAGCGATTTCGAGGCCGCCGACTCCGTGACCGGCTTCGGCGCCGAGGATCTCGCCGCGCTGGGTGTCCAGGACATCGCCGACCTCGCGGCCTTCACTCCCAACCTGGAGATCGTGACCTACGGCGCGACTTCGCCGACCTTCTTCATCCGCGGCGTCGGCCTCAACGACTTCAACGCCAACTCCACCGGTGCCGTCGCGATCTATCAAGACGACGTGCCGATCAACGCCCCAGCGCTCCAGCTCTCCACGCTCTTCGACGTCGAGGCCGTCAACGTCCTGCGCGGGCCCCAGGGGACCGGTCTTGCGCGCAATGCGTCGGCCGGGGCCATCAAGCTCTACTCGCGCAAGCCGACCGGCGAGTTGAGCAGCTTCCTGCGCTCCGAGTTCGGCAACTTCAACGCGCGAGACTTCGAGGGCGCCGTCGAGGCTCCCATGTACGAGGACATCCTCGCGGGTCGTTTCGCCTTCCGATTCACCGAACGAGACGGCACCATGCGGAACCGCTGCGGCGACGCCCCGGCGTTCGCGAATCGGGTCCCGGTACCGAGTTTCGGGGGCCCGGGAGGCCTGAGGGCGACGGGTAAGAGGAGTACCGACGCGCCCTGGTCGATCTGCGGCGAGCCGGTCGAGTTCGGGGGTATCTTCAACAGCCTCTCGCCGATCCCGGAGGGTCTCGCGCCCTGGGTCAACGACATCGACAACTGGGCCGCGCGCGGAACCCTGCTCTTCCAGCCCACCCTGGACATGAGCTGGCTGCTGAACGCACACGGCTCCCGCCGCAACGAGCGGACCCGCCTGGGCCAGTCCATCGGGACGAAGGGGTTCCAGTGCGCGAACGGCGACGTCTTGAACTGCGGCCTCTTTGAGTTTGCGCGCATCAACGGAGTGCTGGGCGGAACGCAGGGCCAGGCAGGCGCCGGCTATCAACCGCCGGAGATCCGGGAGCGCCTGTACGAGCTGGCCCCCTGCAACATTGGCATCCCCAACTTCCCGGACGGGAACTGCTTCCTGCTGCCCAACCGCGCATCCGACAACGCGGCGAAGGTGCAGTTGGCGCACGAGCTCGTGGATCTCGACTCCGAGCCGTGGGAGGGCGACTTCAACCGGACCGGGCCGACGACGAACGACACCTACGGGGTCTACCTCCGGGGCGACATCGAGCTGCCCTGGGGAATGCAGCTCACCTCGATCAGCGGCTACGACAACTACGACCGCCTGCTCGACATCGACCTCGACTTCTCGCCCGAGACCTTGTTCCAGATCGTGACCGACGACCAGGGTTGGCAGGTCACGCAGGGTCTCCAGCTCCAGGGCCAGCTCGGCGACGAGAGCTCGCTGCGCTGGGACATCGGTGGCTGGTTCCTGCGCGAGAAGCTCGACGTCGTGGTCACGAACGACCTGGGAATATTCACTGCGTTCGCGGTGGGAAAGCGCGACTACACCCAGGAACTCTGGAGTACGGGGAGCTACGCGAGCCTGGCCTTCGACTTCTGGGACGACTTCACCCTCGACGGCGGCATCCGCTACAACTGGGAGCAGAAGAAGCTCGACTACGCGCTCACGGTAGCCAGCAGCATCGATCCGGTAACGGGCATGCCCGTTCCGCTCGTCGAGAAACTGGACGACACCTGGGCGGACCCGACGGGCACCATCCGTCTGACCTACCGCTTTCGCGAGGACACCCACGCCTACTGGAAGTACACGCGCGGCTGGAAGCCGGGGACCTACAACGCCACCAGCTCGCCGGACTCGAAGGTCTCGGTTGCGAGGCCCGAGACGATCGACGCCTTCGAAACCGGCCTGCGCGGGAGCTGGCTCGAGGGACGCATCGGGCTCGACTTCTCGGTGTTCTACTACTCCTACCAGGACTACCAGCTCTTCACTGCGCAGCAGTTCGCCGGCGGCCAGCCGGAGTTCGTGATCCTGAATGCGGAATCGGCGGAGGTGTACGGCGCCGAGGCCGACGCCGTGGCCCGCCCGTGGCCGGGGGCGTTCGCCAACGTCCGCTTCGGCTGGCTCGAGAGCGAGTTCCTCGACTTCGTGCAGATCCAGCAGGAGGACTTCTACGACCCGCAAACAGACAGCAACATCACCATCAACCGCGTGCTCCAGAACACCGGCAATCCACTGCTCAACTCTCCGCGCTTCAAGGTCTCTCTCACCGGCGAGCAGACGATTCCGCTCGGGCGCTGGGGAGCCCTCACGGCGCGCTACGACGGGGTCTGGACCGCCACGACCTACTACGACGCGACGGAGGGTTACGGGATCCCGAACAGCGAGAACATCCAGTACCTGCCGAAGAACACCATCGCACAGCCCGCCTTCTGGTTGCACAACGCGAGGCTCGCCTACCGGCCGCCCGGCGGCCGGACGGAGATCGCCGGCTGGGTGCGAAACATCACGAACGAGTCCTACAAGACCTTCGCCTTCGACGGCAGCACCTTCAACGAGACCAGCATCTACTTCGTGGGCGATCCGCGGACCTACGGCGGCACCCTGACCATCAACTTCTGAAGCGGCGCTCCCGGAGCGGCGAGATCTGGGGGGATCGCACGCGGGCGCCGGCGGGCCGTTCCGGGGGTCAGGGGACCTTGTAGCCCAGTGCGCGCAGCAGGTTGAGCTCGAGCTCGTCGATCTCTCGCGTCGGCGCCTCGCCCCAGGAGGGTTTCGCCGCGGAGTAATCGTCCGCCGTCGCTCGGAGCCGCTCGAGCGTCTCGGGCTCCTCGGGCGCCCGATCGCGAAGCTCGCGGGGGTCGTCCCTCGCGTCGAAGAGCTGCTCGAGTGGGCGATCGTCGTTGGGTCGCTGCATGCGCACGTAACGGAAGCTGTCCTCCACGACCGCAACCGCCGGCAAGGGTTCGCTGTCCCGCTGCGCCCAGTTCTGGTTGAGGTCGGCGATCGCGGTCCGCCTCCCGTCGTCGGGAGTCTGCCCCGAAGCGCTCGACAGGATGTCCGGGAGGCGGGAGCGACCGTCGATCCCCTCCGGCGGCTCGAGGCCGAGCAGGTCGAAAATCGTCGGCCAGACGTCGACGTTCTGCGTGCGCGTCTCCACGACGACGCCGGGCTCGAGGCGAAAGGGAAGCGAGAGCAGGAACGGAACCTCCGTCGACTCCCGGTAGACCTCGCGTGCATGCCCCTCGTAGCCCCGCTCGAGGAAGGCCTCTCCGTGGTCCGAAACGACTGCGACGATCGTGTGGTCGAGCAGGTCCAGCTCGGAGAGGGCCTCGAGCAGGAGCCCGATCGAGCCGTCGGTGAAGCGGATCGAGTTGTCGTAGAGGTCCGAATGGGTGGAGCCGAAGAGCGCGGATTCCGCGTCGTACGTGTACTCGTGGAGGTCCATCAGGTGCAGATAGAGGAACCAGCGCTGCCGGCCGCTGACGCGCAGGAACTCCACCGCGGTGTCGATCAGGCCCTGGTCGGTGCCCTTTTCGCTGAGAGTCGGGTTCTCGCGCCGAACGTCCGGCGGCAGGGGCAGCGCGAGGGGGCGCTGGTACACCTCGAAGCCCTGCTCGAAGCCGAACGTCGGAGAGACCCAGCCATTGCGCCAGAGCCCAAGGGTCTGGAAGCCCGCCTCGCGCAGGATTTCCGCCGGCATCCGCGCAGCGTCCGGAATCACGTGGTCGTAGCGCGTGATGCCCGTCCGCGCGGGGTAGAGCCCCGTCCAGAGGGAGGCCATCGAAGACTTGGTCCACGTCGACTGCGCGAGCTGGCGCCCGAAGCGCACTCCCGAGTTCGCCAGACGGTCGAGAACCGGGCTGGTGTCGCGCTCGTAGCCGTAAGAACCCAGGCGCGCGGCGCGCAGCGTGTCGACCAGGAGAAACAGCACGTTCAGGTCGCCGCGGTCCCGGAGCCGCGCGAGGTCCTCGACGCTCCCGCGCGGGCGGCGATCCCAATCGCCCGGCAGCCGAGTTTCGACGAAAGTCGAGAGGAATGCGGCGACGACCAGACTCGCAGCCACGAGCCACGGCCAACGCTGCGCGAGCACCTGCTTCCGCACGGCGCGCAGCCTAGCGCAGCGACCGTGGTTCCGGCTCGCTGTCGTCGTCTATATTCGCGGGATGCACCCCTCGATCCGATCGACTTCACTTCGAAGCCTCCTTCGCTGCGCGCTCGCGGCAGGGATGCTCGTCGGCCTCGCGCCGACCGGCTGCGACGAGGTCGATCCCCTCGAAGCCATCCGCCAGCAACAGGGGGCCGGGGACTACGAGGGATCGATCGAGCCGCTGCGGGAGCTGCTGGCGACGCGCCCGGAGGACGCGGAAGCGAACTATCTCTACGGGCGGGCGCTTGCGCTCACCCAGCCGAACCTCGCCGTGTGGTCGCTCCGCAAGGCGATGGAGGATCCCGAGTGGCTGGTTCCGGCCGGGTCGCAGCTCGCCCTCCTGGCGCTCGCCGGCCTCGACTTCAACGAGGTCTTCAAGATCACCGGGCGCATCCTGGAACGCGACCCGGAGAACGTGCAGGCCCTGTTGATGCGAGCCAACGCGTACGCGCACTCGAAGAGGGACCCCGAGCTCGCGCTGGCCGACGCGAAACGCGTCCTCGAGATCGATCGCGACGCAATCGAGGCCTACGAACCCCTGATTCTCGGGCTTCTAGGCCTCGAGCGGCTCGAAGAAGCCAGCCAGGCGCTCGCGGAGGCGGGTCGCCGGCTCGTCGAGCTCGGGAGGGACGAAGGTGTGGTCGCCTGGCACTGTGCCACCACGGCGGCCTTCGAGCAGGAGAGCGGAGACCTCGAACAGGTGCGCAAGACCTGGCTCGCGTGTCTGGACGCGCACCCGACCGACCAGGACGTGGTGTCGAGTGCGATGAAGTTCTACGACGCGCAAGGGGAGGCGGATCGGTCGCTCGAGATCCTGCGTGCGGCGCTCGCGGGCGATCCGAGCTCCCGGTTCTTCCGAGCCACGCTGGCGCAGCGCTTGGTTGCCCAGGGGGACGCCGCCGAGGCCGAGGCCGTGCTGCGCGAGGCGACGGGTTCCGAGGATCCCGAGACCGCCGCCGCCGCCTGGATGGATCTCGGCAAGTTCCGCCAGGCCCTGGGCGAGTACGCCGCCGCAGCGGATGCGCTGGAACGGGCGGTCGAGCTGGTGCGAGAGACCGGCTCACCGACCCCGCAGCTCCTGTTCGAATACGCGGATGCCCTCGTGCTGGCCGATCGACTCGATCGCGCCCTGGAGGTGGCGGAAGACCTTCCGGTGCCGGCCCACGGCCACCTGATCCGCGGGCGCGTGGCGCAGGAGCGGCGCGATCCCGCCCGGGCGCTCGCAGAGTTCGACAAGGCCCTCCGACTCTGGCCCGACAACCCCTGGGCCCGCTACTACGCTGCACTCGCGGCCGAGGAGCTGGGCGACTTCGAGCGCGCCCTCGAAGAGTACCGTAACGCCGTCCGCATCGAGCCGGGCGCTACCGATGCGCGGACGCGCGGCGCGGCCGTGCTGTGGGCCAACGGCAACCCGAGCGCCGCCCTCCTCATGCTCCAGACCAAGCTGGGGGAAGCGCCTCTGGAGATCGAAGGGCAGCTTCTGGGCATGCGCTTGTCGGGCCTCGTGGGCAACACGACCGGGGTGGCCGACTTTCTCGCGACGATCGAGGCGAGCCATCCCGCGCGGGCCGGGCAGGCCCTGGCCGAGGCGGCCGAAGGCCTGGCCCGACGCAATGGCCCGGGCGTGGCGGTGAGCATGCTGGAGACGGCGCCGGGGGTCGACTTCCACCAGCCCCGCTACGCGGCGGCCCTGCGCGCGGTCGTGCGATTTTCGCATCAGGCCGGTGAGACCGGCGCGATGCGGGCCGCGCTCCAGAAGATTCTCGCGTCCCAGGCCGATTCCAGCGCGTTCCAGGAGATTCGCGGGCTCTACCTCGAGCTCTCGGGAGCCCCGGCTGAAGCCGCCGCGGCCTACGCGCGTGCGCTGGAGCTCGGGCCCGGGAACCCCCAGGCGCTGGCGAGCCTCGGCCGGCTGGCCTCTGGCGAAGACCCCGAGGCGGCGCTCGGCTTCTTCGATCGCGCGGCGGCCGCGGATCCCTCCGACCCTGCCCTGAAGCTCGCGGCGGCGAGAGCCCTCGTCGCGCGTGGGAAGCTCACCGAGGCCGAGCAGCGGCTCGACGCGCTGCTGCTGGAGCACCCCCTCGAGGCCGAGGCCGCCTCGGAGCGCGCTCGGCTGGACCTCGAGCGAGGGGTCGCGTCGGTGCAAACGCTCGAACGGGCCCGCCGCGCCGTGCGTTTCGGCGGCGGAGCCGATGCCCTCGAGCTGCTCAGCCGGGTCCACGCCCAGCGCGACGAGCCCGAGCTCGCTGCGCGGGCGGCGGAGGAAGCGCGAGCCCTGCGCGAGGCACCCGCTTCCGAGGGCACACGTTGAGCGGCACCGTCTGACGGGGGTCCTAGGAAACTCGTTTCCGTGTGAGTGGAAAACGGTTTCTCCAGACCCACCCCGAGGGCCCAGACCACCTTATCTCAAGTCATTGATTTTCCTTTGATTTATCAGAAGACACCGAGTAGAGATGCTGAGGCACAGAGATTGCAACACACCTGCACCAAGCAGGGATGTCATACGCCCTGGATGGGCTTCCCTAAGGCGTGTAAGGAGACACTCTCATGCCTCTCAAGCGGTTCGTGGTGTGCACCACCGCATTTGCTTCCGCACTTTCCTTATTGGGTCTAGGCTTGACCACGGCGGCTCAAGCAGCAAGGACCTTCCCTCTCACCGGAGGGGGAGCGCAGCTTCACATCGGTAACGGCCTCGCGCTTCCGATCCAAGCTGCCATTCCCAACTTCCCGCTCACACCGACGATGTTCCCGACGCTTCTGGTCCCGGCCAAGGCTGCGCAGTTCGTCGTCGGAAGCACCGGAAAGCCGCTGCTCACCGCGATGTCCACGGTTTCGGGTCCCGTGACCAAGTCCGGCTATCAGAGGCGGCTGAAGATCCCCGCCGGCGTGCTCTCGAAGCCGGCCGTTCAGAAGACGGTCGGTGTCAAGTTCTCGAACCCGACGGTCTTCGCGGTCGGGACGAACGTTAATTATGTATGGCCGGCCGCTCCGGCGACGTTTTCGGTGGACGCGGCAGTCGGAGGCCCGGTGATCGCCGCCTTCGGCGGGACCATGACCTACTCGAATACTCTCGGGCACAGGTTCGGCGGGCCGGCCAACTTCGTCCTCGCTCCGGGGGTAGGGGGCATCATCCCCGCGCCGGTGACGGTCTACATCAAGATCAATGGAACGACTCCTCCGTGTACGCACCCGGCCTTCGCTGGCGGTGCGGCAGGTTGTGTCGCCGGCATCCTCCAAGCCCTGCCCACGGGACTTTTCGCCATCGGTGCCGCGACGCCTACCACCTATATGACGCCCGGTGGTATGGTCGCCGGCATGAACCTCGCCGCCATGAAGATGGGCGCCGTGCCGCTGGGGACGGTTCTTGCCAAGGCTCTCGTCGCAACGGTAGCCCTCCCGACCAACATGGCGACCAGCCAGCCCGGGTCCTGGACGACGGGCCAGGTCATCATCTCGAACCCGGCCGCCGGGGGGATGGGTGAGAAGTTCACACTCTCGGGCATGGACGCGCGAGGTGCTACCGGCGCGGGCACCATCCAGTTGGTCTCGGGCTCCCTGAGCAAGCGAACCGCATCGGGTCCCAACGCGAACCGCGGTTGGCTCCGCCTGATCCTGGGTCCGGGGCTCCCGAAGGTGCCATCGATGTCGCCGATGGGCTTCGCGGCGGCAGCTGCGCTGATGCTGCTGGGCTTCGGCTACGCCACGCGGCGGCGGCTCTTCGCCTAGGGCCGGGCCGTTCTCGTTCCCAGGCCGGGGCGGATCGATTCACGTCGATCCGCCCCGGCTGTTTTTTTTGCGGGCGCGGCACGCGGGCGCGGCATCGCCGTCGCCTGGACGGCGGCGCTCCTCCTGGCCTGTGCGTCCGAGGGAGCCTCGCCGCACCCCGATCTCGCCCCGGCCTGGCGAGACTTCCTCGCGCTGCCAGCGGAACGCGCGCTGGCGATCGCCGGAAATCCCGGGCGGGGCCCCTGGGTAACCGGGGCTTCCGCCGGCCACGCGACGCGCGACCAGGCCGAGGCCGAGGCGCTTCTCCAGTGCCGGATGCGGCGGGCATTGCGCCGGATGCAGGCGGAGTGCGTGCTCTACGCGGTCCGGGATGAGATCGTGTGGCGGGGTCGTTGAAGCCCCCGCCGCGCATCACCCGCCCGGTTCGGGGCTCGCCCTCCCGGGAGCCCGCACCTTCTCCCGCGCCTCTTCCGAGAACGACGACTGGAGCAGCCACTTCTCGGCCGCCGCTTCGTCGAGATGTCGCCAGACACGCACGACGCCGATCAGCACGCGCTCGCGTTCCACTTCGTCTTCGATTCGCTCCGCCCACCGGATCGCGTCGAGGGGCGCATCCCCGGAGAGCAATTGCGCGTAGACCGGGTAGATCGGCCGGAGCCACGGAGGGGGCTCCCCGCTGGTCTGGGCCGCCATCCAAGCCAGGGCCGCCTCGCGATCCGTCCGCGACCACAGCGCGAAAGTGAGCCGCACGGCGAGATCCCTCCCGTTACCCGGGCGCGCGCTCGAGAGCCACGCGAGAGCGGCTGGTCCGTCGTGGAGCACCCAGTTCCTGGCGATCAGGCTGCGCATGTTGGAGCCGTAGGGACCGGCGCAGTGGGTGTCGCACCAGCGGGTGGCGGCCTCGACGTCGAGCTGCGACAGCGTATCGACCACCCTGCGAAACACGGTCAACTTGTAGGCCTTGTCGTCGTCGCCGCCGTCGGGGAGCGCCTCGGCCCAGCGCCTCACCGCTTCGACCCCCTGCGTCTCGATCACGACGCGAATGTAGGCGGCGATCGCGCGCTGGCCGAGGATGTCGAGGGGGAGGTCGCGGAGGAAGCGCCGGAGCTCGGGAGGGTCGTTGGCTGCGAACCAGCCGCGCACCAGCGCGATCGGCACGATGCTCTCGAGGGCGGGATCGTCCGCCCAGTTCCAGGCGGCGCTCACGGCAGCCTGCGGATCCGCTTCGGCCCACACCGAGAGCGCGGAGAAGACGGCGACGGCGCGATAATTCAGCGGCGAGTTCTCCTGGGCCCAGCGCGAGGCCGCCTCGGGTTGGTAGGTCGCCCAGTACCGCAGCAGCAGCTCGAGCTCGGTAGCTCTCAAGTCGACCGTCAGGTCGTCCAGCGTCTGCTCCACCGCCGGAACGACCTCTGGACCCAGCGTCGGAAGCAGGGCCCCGAGCCTTCGCGCTCGCGAGTAGGGGTCCTGGTCTCGGACCAGCTCGGCCAGGGCTTTTCGGACCACGTCGACGAGGGTTTCGCCCGGGGGGATCGCTTCGGACTCGACGGGTTGGCCGACGGCCGCGTTCGGAGGCGGTGCCGCATCGCACGCGACGAGCCCGATCGCCCCTACCGTCGTACCCACCAACGCTCCGCGCAGGATCTTCTTCATGGGGGGAGGAGCATAACCAAGCCCATGGGGTGCCTCCAAGGCGCGGAACGCCCGGCGCCGCACCCGCTGGCTGAAGCTCGATGAACTTCGCTCGCCTGGGCCGAGCTCCACAGGAGCTCCGGCCCGCTGCGCGCGGGCTCCCGCCCGCCTTGCGGGCTACAGTGAGCGGTGGACGAAACGAGCACGGATCCCCCGGACCCGATGGACGCCCGATTCGCGCTGTTGCTCGCCTGCTTCTTCCTGTCGGGCTTCGCGGCGCTCCTCTATCAGACCGCCTGGACGCGCGAGCTGAGCTTCGTGTGCGGGACCTCCGAGCTCGCCGTGGCGGCGGTCCTTGCGGCGTACATGGGAGGGCTCTCGCTGGGCGCCGCGGCGGCTGCGCGCTACGCGATGCGCCTGCGCCGGCCGGTCCTGGCCTACGGTGTGCTCGAGCTGGCGATCGCCGTCTGCGCCCTTTCGGTGCCTGCCAGCATCCGGTGGATCAACGCGGCGTACGTCGGCCTGCTCCGCGGCGGCAGCGAGCTGCCTGAAGGCGGGGCCGCGGCGGCCACGCTGTTCCAGCTCGGGGCCGCCTTCGCCGTGTTGCTGCCTCCGACGGCCTGCATGGGGGCCACGCTCCCCCTGCTGGCGCGCCACGCCGTACGCAGCCAGGCGGAAATCGGCTCCCGGGTGGGGGTGCTCTACGCGGTGAACACGACGGGTGCGATCGCGGGCACCCTGTGTGCGGCCTTCTGGCTGATACCCGAGCTCGGACTGCGACGCACGGTGTGGGCGGGAGCGGCGCAGAACGGGCTCGTGTTCGCCCTGGCCGCCCTGCTGGCACGCGGCGCGGCGAATCCACCGGCCGCGGAAGGGCCGCGCGCTGCCTCGGCGCCCGCGGCCGGCAGCGCCGCCTGGATCCTCCCCGCGATCGCCCTCTCGGGGGCGGTCTCGTTCGCCTACGAGGTGCTCTGGACGCGACTCCTCGGGCACCTGCTCGGCGCGAGTCTCGACGCCTTCGCCAGCATGCTCGCGAGCTTCCTGCTGGGCATCGCGCTAGGGAGTGCGTTCGCGGCGCGCCTGGCGACGAGCCGCGAGCGCGCCGCGGTCGGCTTCGGCGTGGCCCAGCTCGGGATTGCCTTCACCGCGTACGGGGCCTTCGCCCTGGCCGACCGGCTGCCGGAGCTCTCCCTCCGGCTCGGGGCCGGACCCGCCGCTCCGCTCGCCAGTGCGGCGGTCGCCGCCGCCGCGCTGCTGCCGATCACGCTGTGTATCGGGGCCACGTTCCCGTTCGCCGTGCGCCTGCTCGCGCGGTCTCCGGAGCAGGCCGCCGGGGCGACGGCGCGGGCGTACGCCTGGAACACCGTGGGCGCCATCGTCGGCGCCCTGGCTGCCGGCTTCGTGCTGCTGCCCGGCCTGGGCTTCGAGGGGACCGTGAGCATCGGCGTCGCGGCGAATCTCGCGCTCGCCGCGGTCACGGCGCTCGGGTCGCGCCCCCGCCGCACGCGGCTCGCGGCGGTCGCCGCGGCGGCGGGTTTGGTGCTGCTCGCGCTGCCGGCACGCCCGCCGTGGACCCTGTTGAGCGCGTCCCCCCTGACGGAGGGCCCACCCGAGCGCGTTCCGATCGCCTATTCCGCCGTCGGGCGTTCGAGCACGGTGGTCCTCTTCGATCACGGGGATTTGTTTCGTCTCTACTCCAATGGGTTGCCCGAGGCGGTGATCGAGCGGGTCGGGTTGCTGCCGCTGCCCGAGATCGCGCGCTTGCTGGGCCAGCTGCCCGCGCTCCTGCGTCCCGAGGCGCGCGATCTGCTGGCCGTCGGACTCGGAGGCGGCATCGTGCTCGAGTCCGTCCCGTCGACCGTCGAGTCGATCGACGTGATCGAGCTCGAGCCGGCGGTGCTGGCGGCCAACCAGCGGGTAGCCGGTGAGCGCGCCATCGATCCGCTGGCGGACCCCCGCGTCCGGGTGCACATCGGCGACGCGCGCGGCGTGCTGCAGCTGACGGAGAAGCGTTACGACGCCATAGTCTCCCAGCCCTCGCACCCGTGGACCGCAGGCGCCTCCCATCTCTACACGCGCGAGTTCTTCGTCCTGGTGCGCTCCCACCTGAAGCCCGCTGGGGTGTTCGTGCAATGGATCGGACTCAATTACGTCGACGAGGCGCTGCTGCGCTCGCTCGCGGCGACGCTCGTCGAGGTCTTCGGGCACGTGGAGGTCTACCAACTGAACGCCACCCCGGGCCTGCTCTTCGCGGCCTCGGGAGAGCCGCTCGCCTCCCTCGAGGGTGCGCGCCGGGCGCTGCAAGCCGCCCCGGAAGACTTCGGCCGCTACGGATTCCACCGCGTCGAGGACTTCGCCGCCGTCCGGCTGCTCGATGAAGTGGGGACGCGGGCGCTGGCCGAGGGTGGAGAGCTGAATACGGACGATCACAACCTCCTCGCCGCGCGCTCCTCGCGCCTCGGTCGAGCCAGCCTCGCCACCCGCGCCGCCCGCGCATTATGGAAGAATCACGATCCCCTCCTCGCGGGGATCGACGGACTCGACCGGTCCGCGCTGATTCGCAGGCTCGTCGCCACGAACTCCGCGCAACGCGCTACCGCCCTGGCCCTCACCGAGACGGGAGCGGCCCAGGAGACGGAGCTCGGCTGGATCGAGCTCGGACTCGGCCGGTCCGGCCGAGCGGCCCGGCACTTCGCACGGGCCCTCAAGCTGGCGCCCGACACGAGCGACGCCGTGGTGGGGCTGCTCGCGAGCCGTGCCGTCGACCTCACGCAAAGGAGGCCAGTCGCGGGGATTTCGGAGGAGGATCTCGACGACCGCCTGGTGGCCCTGATCGCCGGCTGGCGACACGCGGCGGCCGAGGATTGGGACGCGCTCGCCGCCCTCGACGCGGAGCTCGGCCGCATCGAAGCGGGGGAGGCGCTCTTCGAGGAGGCGAGCCGCCTGCGGGCCCGCTGGCGGCTCGCCACGAAAGACCCGAGGGCGGGCGCCGAAGCCCAGGCCCTCGTGGAGACGCTGCTCTCGCGCCAATGGAACGCCCTGGACGCCCTGCTACACGCCCGCGCGGCGATCGCCGCGGATCGACCCGCGGCGGCCTGGGGATCGCTGAGCCGAATCGCCACGATACTCCCGACGCATCCGCGGGCCGCGGCACTCGTCGAGTCCGCACTCGAGATCGCGGAGGCGTTGCCGGAGGAGATCGCCCGGGACCTGCGCACCCGGTTGCGCTCGGGCCGTCCGCGCGCCGCCGGTCCGTGAGCCGGGGCGCGCGCCGGAGGGCGGGGACCGATTCAGCCGAGCTGCCATCCATGCGTTGCCTCGCCACCTCCGCCTGCGAGTGACCGGCGCGCAGCAGGACCTGGATCTCGTACCGCTTCATCATTCCGTGCATCCCTCCCCCCGCTTCGGGCGTCCCTTTTTGCCCGCAGCGGGAGTCTCCGGCCCAGCCCCTGGCTCGGCCGGCGACCGGCAAGAATTTCCGGAATCGATGCGGTTAGAATTTCCGGAACCGACACAAGCCGATCTACGAGCCGGGCTATCCGCCCGACGGCGCGCGCACCAATCCGTACCTTCTCTACGACATCGTCGCTGATCCCGAGGAGCGCACCGAGCTGCTCGCGAGTGGCGACGCGCGCCACCGGGAGATCGCGGAGCGCATGCAGGCGATCCTGCTCGCGCCGCCGCTGCCGGGACCGCGACTCACCGAACGGCTCGTGCCGTTCGAGGACGGCACCGAAGAGCGGCGGCGCGCGCTCGGCTACGTGCAGTAGGAGCGCCAACACTCCGCGGCTGCAAGTCTTGCGAGCCGCAGCGATCACAAGGGTGGACGCGGCCGAGGCCTCGCGAGGAAGGCCTCTACGAGAAGGTGAAAAGGCTCGGGATCGGGTGAGGTCAGGGCTGCGGGGTGCCCGCTGCGGGATTCCCGAGCCGGCGCTCCAGCTCGTCGAGCGCGTCTCGGTACGGGATCGAATCCGGCATCGCGCGGGTCGCCGCTCTCAGCTGGAATCTGGCACCGACGAGGTTGCCCGCGTCCAGCAGAAGGAGCCCCAGCGCTCCACGGGCCTCGCCGAGGTTGGGCTGCAGGCGCACGGCCTGCCGGTAGGCCACGATGGCCGCGTCGCGATCGCCCGCGCGTTCCTGCGCGAGGCCCAGGCTGTAGTAAAGGGGCAGGTACCAGGGCGCGATCTCGATCGCTGCGAGGTAGTGGTCCCGGGCCTCTTCGGCGCGATCTGCCTGGAGGAGCTCGTAGGCCAGTCGCTCGTGGATGTAGAAGTTGCGCTCGGTGACCGTGACGGCCCGCGTGAAGAGTGCGAGGGAATTCTCCCAGTAGTGCAGCTGGAGTCTCGTGACGATCGCGAGCGCGGCGAGCACCCCCCCCCCCGAGCGAGGCGAGGAACTTGCGTCGATGCGCGGGCACGAGATCCGCCGCGCCCCACGCAAGCATGATCGAGAGGCCCTGCAGGGGCAGATACATGTAACGGTCGGCCCGCGCCTGCAGGCCGACCTGCACCAGACCGATCATCGGAACCAGCGTGCCCAGATACCAGAGCCATCCCACCCCGAGATAGCGGCGCTTGCGCGAGACGAACAGCACGAAGCCCGTGCCTCCAATCAGCGCCACACCCAGCGCGCCGGCGGCGAGCGCCGTCACGCCCGAGGGGGGCTCCAGGAGGTACGGGTGCGGGTAAAGGGCGGCGAGCCCCGCGGGCCAGACGGCGTCGGAGAGATAGTTCCAGTAGGACTCGATCGCGTTGGCGACGCGCGATTCGATTCCCATCCTCGCGCCCATCCCGAGGTTCCCCGTCTCGCGGTGGGTGAGGACGGTCACGGCACTTGCGAACGCGACGAGCGCGAACATCGGAACCTTCTCGAGCAGGACGCGACCCGCCGCACCGCGCAGGCGGTCGAGTGGCCAGACGTCGAGCAGCAGCAAGACGGCTGGGAAGGTCACGAGGGTCAACTTGCTCATGAGACCCAGGGCCAGGCAGAGCAGCACCGCCAGATAGCGGGATCTCGAGCGCGGAATCTCCGTGTAGCGGGCATACGCGTAGAGACCGAGCATCCAGAAGAACCCCGCCAGCACGTCCTTGCGCTCCGCCACCCAGGCCACCGATTCCACATGCAGGGGGTGGAGCCCGAAGACCGCCGCTACGAAGGCGGAGCGCCCAACGGCGCCGGTGAGTCTTCGAAGGGCGGCGAAGAGGAAGACGGCGGAAGTCGAGTGAATGAGGACGTTAGTGAGCAGGAAGGCGACGGGATCGGGCCCGTGCACCGCGAGGCCGAGCTGCATCGAGATCCAATAGAGCGGCAACAGGTTGCCCGTGTAGGGCTCGTAGAAGTGCGAGAGCAGGTTGGAGATCGTCGCAGGCCGGGTGAGAATCGGATTGTGGACGATCTGGTCCAGGTCGTCGTAGTTGACGAACTCGTGATGGGTGACCGAGGAGTAGGTGAGGACGATCGACCCGAAGAGGCAGAGGCCGATCGCGACGTCGAGCGTGCGACCAGAACCGACGTCCGCTGCGAAAGACGAGCGGCTGCCCAACTCCAAAGGGCTTTCTCCACCCGGCCTCAATCGACGGGCTCGATGTCGCCGGCTCCGTGGGATCCGGGGAGGATTCTGGCTCACGGCCTCTTTGCCGCTTCAGGACTTTTACCTTACGGTCCCATGGGTTCCTCCAGGCATCACGAAGAACCGCCTAGTGCGGGGTGCTCTCGGAGTAGATCGGCCCGAGCTCCTGCTCGGCTTTCCGCCGCTCCGCCGTGCAAGCCATCACCGTCTTTGGGTTCGCCGCACACTTCGACCAGGCCCGGCGCACCGCGCTACGGTCGAACGGAAAGGCGTGGAGGTAGTACGAAGTGTAGAGATTCGACGTGGTCACCGCGTTCCTCACGGGTCCCGGGAACTCTGCGTCCGTCAGGGGGTGTCCACGGTAGAGCTCCACCAAGGCCTCGATGGTCGAGGCCGGGAGGACGTCCCCCCCCGCGCCGGTGTATTCGCTGAATCGCAGGTCTCGCGTCGCCTGGGCCATCCGCGGCGAGTCCGGGTGGCTGGCCGTCCAGCGCGCCAGCAGGACCGCGCACTCGTAGCCCCGCGCCATCGCACAGGCGTGGCGGGAGAGCTCCTCCAGGACGTCCTCGCTCGCCTCGTCCCCACCGATCTCCCGCCGGAGCAGGGAGCGCCTCACGGCCGCCTGGGTGGCGGCCTCCGAGGGCATTCGGGGCAGGGGTGCCGCACCGCCTGCGAAGAATGCGCGGGCCGCGCTGTCGCTCAGGATCGGATGCCGGAGGGTGTGGAAGGGGCCGGCCAGCTCCGTCGCAGCCACCGCCCCGAGCGGCACGAGCTCGTGGGCCAGGAGCTGGAT
>CAZUYC010000109.1:0-13928 GCA_964624475.1 uncultured Spirochaetales bacterium
CGACCTCCTCGGGGCTCATGCCGGACTGCTTGCCCAGCAGCTCGCGCACCGGCTTCGGGTCGTCCGTAATCACCGTGGCGAAGACGAGGGCGTTCAGCTCGAGCGCGGAGAAGTCTCGGCCGGCGGCCTCGGCCGCCTCGCGCACCCAGCGGATCTTCTCGCGCGTGCGCTCCAGCATGCCGTCGCGCGCGGCGCTCGCGGTGATCTTGCCCTCCGCGACTTTCGGGTTGATGCCGACGATGTCCGCGTGCCGCCCGGCGACGCCGAGCACCTTCTTGCCGCCGCCGCCGACGAGAATGCGCGGCAGCGTCGGCAGCTCGACCGCGCGCTGTGCGCCCTTCACCTGATAGTGCTTGCCGGCGAAGCTCGTGCGCTCGTTCGTCCAGAGGCCCTTCACGATCTGCAGCGCCTCTTCGAGGCGCTCGACGCGCAGCGACGCGGCGTCGTAGCGGAGGCCGGCCTCCACGTAATCGGTCTCCGTCCAGCCCGCGCCGAGACCGAACTCGACGCGGCCGCCCGAGAGCAGGTGCGCGGTCGCAGCCGAGCGCGCGAGCACGACCGGGTGGCGGTAGTCGACCCCGTAGACGAGGGAGCCGACCCGTAGCGTCGTCGTGACGGCGGCGGCCGCGGCGAGCGCAGCCACCGGGTCCCACATCGGGTGGAAGTGATCGGGCCAGAAGACGCTCGAATAGCCGAGGGCCTCGATGCGGCGGATGCGATCCGCGAAGTCGCCGGCCGGGAGGGACTGGAGCTGCACGCCGAAGCGGAAGGGGTGGGTCATGGGGCTCCTCCTTTCGGACGCCCGCCGGCTATCTGCACTCGCCGATGGAGCCGGGCGCGCAGGTGCGGCCGTCGGTCCAGGTCGCGCCGCCGAGGTCCGCGGAGCTCAGGTTGGCGTCGGTCAGGTCGGCGCCCTCCAGGTTCGCGCCTTCGAGCTTCGCGTCGAGGAGGCTCACGCCGCGCAGGATCGCCCCCTGGAGCTGCGCGCCCCGCGCGTCGATCGCGAACAGGTGCGCCTTCTCGCAGTTGGCGCCGCGCAGGTCGGCTTTCGCGAGGTTGGCCACCTGGAGATCGGCGCGCTTCAGGTTCGCCTCGCGCAGGTCCGCGCCCGCCAGCACCGCGCCGTGCAGCGACGCCTGCTCGAGGTTCGCGCCGCGCAAGCTGGCGCGCTCGAGCTTGGCGAACGAGCAGTTGGTGGCCGGCTCGATCCGGCAGCCGTTCACGACGACGGGCTCGGCCTCCGCGGCGCGCCCGAGGGCGAGGCCGAGCAGGAGGAGAAGGGAGAAGGGTGCGCGAGCTCCCGGCATGCCGACCCCCGCGCAGCGTGCAGCGCGCCGCGAGCGCCGCACCTTTGTAGCGCACGGCTCGGACCCGCGATGCCCCGCGGAGCGCCTCCCACCGGGGGACCTCCGGTCGCGGCGGAAAGAAAGTGTGGCTTTCCGCCACATCGTCCCGGCGCAACGGGACTCCCGGCGCGAGGCATCGCTCCCCTCTCCGTCCGGATCCCGCGCCGGGACAGCGGTTTCGGGCGCAGGGAGCGGCATCGTCCGTTCGGCGCAGGGCTTGCACGAGCGGCGGGAGGCGGTTCACCGGGACGAAGGGAGGCAACGACATGCTCGAGGTTTCTCGGCGGCGCTCGCTGCGCGCAGCCGCGTTCGCCCGCACCCTGGTCGCATTCTCGGCCGGGGCGTTGCTCTGGACGACGGCGGCCGGGGCGGCCGAGACGCTCCAGGCGGTGATGAAGCGGCGCCAGCTCACGCAGGCGGACGTGCTCGCGGCGGCGAAGACCTTCGTGCCCTCCGGCAAGCGCGACGAGTTCATCGCCTTCTCCTCCGGCGGCCAGAGCGGACAGGTGATCGTCTACGGGATCCCGTCGATGCGGATCCTGAAGTACATCGCCGTCTTCACGCCCGAGCCGTGGCAGGGCTACGGGTTCGACGAGGAGTCCAAGGCGATCCTCGCCCAGGGCCGGATGGACGGCCGGGACATCACCTGGGGCGACACGCACCATCCGGCGCTCTCCGAGACGAACGGCGACTACGACGGCCAGTTCCTCTTCATCAACGACAAGGCGAACCCGCGCATCGCGGTGATCGACTTGAAGGACTTCGAGACCAAGCAGATCGTCGTGAACCCCGTGTTCCAGAACGAGCACGGCGGCGCATTCGTGACCGAGAACACCGAGTACGTGATCGAGGCCGCGCAGTATCCCGCGCCCCTCGGCGGCGCCTACGCTCCGCTCGAGGAGTTCAACGAGAAGTACCGTGGTGGCGTGACCTACTGGAAGTTCGACCGCGCCAAGGGGCGCCTCGTCCCGTCGGAGTCGTTCGCGGTCGAGCTGCCGCCCTACAGCCAGGACCTCTCCGACTTCGGCAAGCTCGTGAGCTCGGGCTGGTCCTTCACCAACTCCTTCTGCTCCGAGCGCTACGTCGGCGGCATCGAGCGCGGGCGCCCGCCCTTCGAGGCCGGCTGCTCGGCGAAGGACACCGATTACCTGCACGTCGTGAACTGGAAGAAAGCGGCGCAGCTGGTCAAGGCGGGCAAGGCGACGAAGATCAACGGCTTCGACGTCCTCCCGATGGGCGTCGCGGCTGCCGAGGGCGTCGTCTTCCTGATCCCCGAGCCCAAGAGCCCCCACGGCTGCGACGTCACGCCCGACGGCAAATACATCGTGGTCTCGGGCAAGCTCGACACCCACACCTGGGTCTACAGCTTCGAGAAGATCCAGAAGGCGATCGCGGCGAAGAAGTTCGTGGGGAAGGATCCCTATGGGATCCCGGTGATCGCGCTCGAGGACGCGCTCCAGACCCAGGTGGCGCTCGGCCTCGGGCCGCTGCACACGCAGTACGACTCGCGTCCCGGCATCGCTTACACCTCGCTCTACGTGGACTCGATGGTGGCGAAGTGGGACTACCTGAACGGGAAGGTCCTCGACCGGATCCCGGTCCACTACAACGTCGGTCACCTCCTGTCGATGCACGGGGACACGGTGAAGCCGCGCGGGAAGTACGTGGTGGCCACGAACAAGCTCGCCATCGACCGCTTCAACCCCGTCGGGCCGCTGCATCCGCAGAACCACCAGCTGATCGACGTCAGCGGCGACAAGATGCAGCTGATCTACGACATGCCGGTTCCGCTCGGCGAGCCTCACTACGTGGTGGCCATCGACGCCAGCCTGCTCAAGCCGATCATCCGCTACCCGGTCGGCACCAACAGCTTTACCGGAGAGCTTTCGCCCTACAAGACCCGGGCGGGCGAGGAGAAGATCGTTCGCAACGGGAAGAAGGTCGAGGTCTTCGGCACCGAGATCCGTTCCCACATCACGCCCGAGATCATCGAGGTGGAGGAAGGGGACCAGGTGACGATCCACCTGACCAACCTCGAGCGGGCCGAGGACCAGACCCACGGCTTCACGATCGGGAAGTACAACATCAACGGCTCGCTCGAGCCGGGCGAGACGGCGTCCTTCCGCTTCGTGGCGGACGTGCCGGGCGTGTTCCCGTACTACTGCACGGAGTTCTGCTCGGCGCTGCACCTCGAGATGGAGGGCTACCTGCTGGTCAAGCCGAAGGGCTACAAGGCCGCAGCGGTGAAGCCGGCGGCGGCCGGCGCGCAGTACAGCCAGGCCGAGTACGACAAGCAGGTGCAGCAGAACCGGGACACGCAGAAGGTGATCGACGAGGTCGTCGCCTACGTCAGCGCGCGCGACTACAAGAAGTACCCGATGGTCGCAGCGCTGATGGAGGACGCAGGCGATCAGCTCGGGAAGATCCCGGATATGAAGGCGAAGGCCGAGGCGGCGGCCGCGAAGAGCGACTGGAACAACGCCGTGCTCTGGGCGAACCAGTGGTACCAGTACCAGGTCAAGGCGGCCGACATCGGGCTGCGGGCCAAGGCCCAGCTCGACGAGCTGGGCGCCAAGCCCGGGAACTAGTCGGACCGAAGCGGAGGGGCCGGGCGGGCGCGAGTCCCCCGGCCCCACTCGCGCCCGGCCGATGGAGGACGACGATGGAGTTCTCGAAGGCTATCCTCGGCACCGCGATGGCGCTGGGGATCGCCGCGGTGGCAGCCGTGCAGCAGGTGCCCCGGGCGGGAGCCGAGGCGGGGCAGGCGGCGGGGGCGTCGCTCTCCGGCGAGGCGCTCTACAAAGAGAGGACCTGCATCGCCTGCCACGGCGCGGACGCCAAGACGCCCATCCTGCCGGAGTATCCGAAGCTGGCCGGGCAGAACGCTGCGTACCTGCTGCGCCAGGCGCTGGACATCAAGAGCGGCGCGCGCGCGAACGGCAACACGCCCGCGATGAAGGGCGTGATGCACCTCGTGAACGACGAGGAGCTGCAGGCGATCTCCAACTGGCTCGCTGGCCTCCACTAGCGCGCGCCGAATGGGAACACGGAGGAGAGAAGAATGAAGGGAATGGCATCGTCGGCGCTCCTCGCGATCGCGGGGGCGTGCGCGCTGTCGCTCGCGGCCGCCGCGCCGGCCCGGGCGCAGGCGCCCGCGCCCAAGGCCGCCGGCATCGAGGCGGAGGGCTACGAGTGGAACCAGATGGAGGGCGAGAAGGTCGAGGCGCTCGAGCTCGCGGGCGACGCCAAGCGCGGAGAGGAGGCCTACGAGGTCTGCTCGGCCTGCCACCTGCCGAGTGGCGCCGGGCGTCCAGACGGCACCTTTCCGCAGCTCGCGCGCCAGCACTCCACGGTGCTGATCAAGCAGATCGCCGACATCCGCGCCGGGCGGCGCGACAACCCGATCATGTATCCCTTCGCGGTGACGCTCGTCGACCCGCAGGAGCTCGCCGACGTGGCGGCGTACCTCCAGACGCTCCCCATCCCCCCCGGCAACGGCACGGGCCCGGGCACCAACCTCGCGGTGGGCGAGCAGCTGTACCGGCGCGACTGCGTGCAGTGCCACGGCGACCAGGGGCAGGGCAACCGGGAGAAGTTCTACCCGGTGCTCGCGGGCCAGCACTACGAGTACATGCTGCGCCAGGTCCGCGACATCGCCGGGCTGCGGCGCCGCAATGCGAACCCCGACATGGTGAAGGTGGTCAAGGGCTACAAGGACGAGGAGCTCCAGGCCGTCGTCGACTACATGTCGCGCCTCCACTGGCCGGAGCGGGCCACCCAGAAGGGAGGCTGAGATGGCGGCGGGCCCGGCGGCGAGGAGGGCGCCCTCGCTCCCCGTCCTCGGCGTCGCGTCGCTGGGGCTCCTGCTCGCCGCGGGGTCCTTCTTCGCGCCCATGTGGTGGGTGTCGCTCACGGCGCCGAACTACCCGGAGCACCTCTATCCGCACGGCGTTCGCATCCACCTCCACTGGAACCACGTCGCGAACGGCTGTAGCGCGCAGCTGCGCGAGGAGATCGAGGAGGAGGAGGTCCTCGAGTGCGTCGAGGAGATGAACACCATCAACCACTACATCGGGATGCACCCGATCGAGCGCGGGGCGCAGCTCGAGTTCGCGATCGCGCCCTATCTCTTCGTCGCGTTCGGGCTGCTCGTCGTCGCCGGCCTCTTCTACCGCGGCCCGCTCTGGTGGCTGCTCTGGCTCCCGGCGATCGCCCTGCCCGTGGGCTTCCTGATCGACTTCGCGGGCTGGCTCTGGTGGTTCGGCCACAACCTCCACGACTGGGCGGCCTTCACCGTGAAGCCCTTCATGCCGACGGCGCTCGGCGAGGGCAAGGTCGCCCAGTTCAGCACCTTCGCGTACCCCCACTACGGGTTCGCACTCTCGGTGGGTGCGTCCCTCTGCCTGGCCTTCGCGCTGCTCCGACGGCGCAAGGAGCTCCAGGTGGGCGCAGGGGCGGGCGGGGCTGGCGCGTGAGGCGCGCGCGCGGGGTCCGCGCCCGCGCGGCCACGGGTTGCGCGCTCGCCCTCGCGGTTGCGGCGCTGGCCGCGGCGTCCGGCGCGCCTCGCGAGGCGGCGCCGCCCGCGCTCCAGCCCCTCGTCGACGCCACGCCCGAAGGGGGGACGCTGCGCCCCCCGCCCGGAACCTGGGCGGGACCGGTCGTGGTCCGCCGCGCGATTGCGATCGAGGGCGCGGGCGTCGTGACGATCGACGCCGGCGGCCGGGGCACCGTCGTGCGCGTCGAGGCGAGCGGCGTCGCGTTGCGCGGCCTCCGCCTCCGCGGTTCCGGCTCGAACCACGACGCCCTCGACGCGGGAGTCTCGCTGGCGGGGTCCGGCAACGTGATCGAGGACAACGAGATCGAGGACTGCCTGTTCGGGATCGACCTCGCGCAGTCGAACGGCAACGTGATCTCGCGCAACCGAATCCAATCGAAGGCCCGCGAGACGGCGTTGCGCGGCGACGGCATCCGCCTGTGGTACAGCTTCGGGAACCAGATCCTGGACAACGATCTCTCCGAGGTCCGCGACGTCGTGCTCTGGTATTCTGCCGACAACGTGATCGCGCGCAACCGCGTGTCGCGCGGGCGCTACGGGCTCCACACCATGTATGCGCACAAGAACCGGGTGGAGGACAACGAGTACCGGCAGAACATGACGGGCATCTTCCTGATGTACAGCGACGGAGTCGAGCTGCGTCGCAACCGCATCCTCGGCGCCCAGGGTGCCGCGGGGGTCGGCATCGGCTTCAAGGAGTCGAGCAGCGTCCTGCTCGAGGAGAACGAGATCGTCTATTGCGCGACGGGCATCCTCCTCGACATCTCGCCCTACGAGCCCGACACGCGCAACGTCTTCGCCCGCAACCGGATCGCCTACAACGGCATCGGCGTGGTGTTCCACACCGACTGGGTGGGAAACGAGTTCCGCGACAACGAGTTCCGCGGCAACTTCACGCAGGTGGCCGTGCGCGGCGGCGGGGGCGCGACGCGCAACCTCTGGCGCAACAACCATTGGGACGACTACCAGGGCTTCGACCGCGACCGCGACGGCCTCGGCGACACACCCCATGAGCTCCACGCCTACGCCGACCGCATCTGGATGGAGGTGCCCCCGGCCGCCTTCTTCCGCGCCTCGCCGCTGCTCGAGGTGATCGACTTCCTCGACCGCCTGGCCCCCTTCTCCTCCCCGACCCTGATCCTGCGCGACGAGCACCCGCGCTTCGACCCGCCCCCCGAGCGCGCCGCCGCGGGAGGGGCGTCGTGAGCGCGCCGGTGGAGCCCGCCCCGCCCGCGCGCCGCGCGCGGCCGCGCCTGTCGCGCCAGCAGGAGGGGCGGCGCCAGGTGTTGCGCGGGGGCTTCCTGACGCTGGCGCTGCTGGTGCTGCAGCCGCTCGCGGCGATCCCGCTCGTGCGCCGCGTCCGCCGCCGCCTGCGCCCGCCGGGGGCCCTCGGCGAGGCGGCCTTCCTCGGCGCGTGCATCAAGTGCGGCCAGTGCGTCCAGGTGTGTCCCGTGCAGGCGATCGCGCTGGCGGACGCGACGGACGGCTTCGGGGTCGGCGCGCCCCTGATCGACGCGCGGCGCCAGGCCTGCGACTTCTCCTGCGACGCCCTCTCGTGCATCCTCGCCTGCCCCACCGGCGCGCTCTCCCACGCGCTCAAGCAGAAGGAGGAGGTCCGCGCCGGGCTGGCGCGCCTGGCGCGCCCCGGCGCGTGCCTCGCGCGGCGCGGCGAGCCCCTGCGCGGGCTCGCGCGTGGCGCCGACTTCGACGGCCGGCTGCGCTACGAGGAGGTCGACCGCTGGAACCCGCTCCCGGTGCGCCAGCACGCCTACGACCGCGAGGTGTGCGACCTCTGCGTGCTCGAGTGTCCGATCGGCGAGAGCGCGATCCGGCTCGTGCGCCTCGGCGACGGCGACGCAGGCGCGCCGGGGCGATTCACGCCCGAGGTGCAGGGCGGCTGCGTGGGCTGCGGCGTCTGCGAGATGGTCTGCCCCGCGGAGCCGGCCGCGATCGTGGTCGACCCGCGCGCGAGCTTCGTCGCCGGCCTCGGCGGCGATGGCCCGGGCGAAGGCGAGGCGGCCTGATGGCGGGAGCGCTCGACGGGCTCGCGATGGTGCTCGGCCGCGCGCCGCGCCGCCGCCCGGCCTCCGGGGCGGCGGCGGCGATCCACGCCGCCAAGCGGGGTCGCGGGCCGAAGAAGCAGGAGCTGGCCCTGGAGATCGCCCACGCCGCGCAGAACCACACCTGGCGGAACCGGCGCTGGGCCGCGCTGATCGCGGTGAACCTGCTCTTCACGCTTTCCTTCTGGATCGACATCCAGATCGTCGAGGGCTCGCTCACCGCCTCGCGGCTCCTCGGTTTCCACCTGGCCGACGTCTACTCGAGCCTGCTCGTGATGCTGGCGCAGAAGCACGTAGCGGTGAACCTCGTGATCGGCGCCGCCACGATCGCGCTCTTCTGGGGCGTGGTGGGAGGGCGCAGCTTCTGCTCGTGGGTGTGCCCGTACCACCTGGTCGCCGAGTGGGCCGAGATGCTGCACGTGCGGCTGGCGAAGCGCGGCCTCGTCTCCGACCACGCCATCCACCGCGGCGTGCGTACGGCCTTCTGGGTGCTCTTCGCCGGGCTCGCCTTCGCCACCGGACAGACGCTCTTCCTGGCGCTCAATCCGATCGGCATCCTCTCGCGCGCCGTCGTCTACGGCGCGAGCCTGGCGCTGCTCTGGGTCGTGGCGCTGCTCGCCTTCGAGGTGCTCTACGCGCGCCGCGCCTGGTGCCGCTACGTGTGCCCCATCGGGCTCACCTACGGGCTGCTGGGCGCCCGGGCGCCCGTGAAGGTCACCTTCGACCTCGAGGTGTGCGCCCACGAGGGCGAGTGCCGCAAGGTCTGCGAGGTTCCCCACGTGCTCGACCTGACCATCA
Source organism: uncultured Spirochaetales bacterium (assembly GCA_964624475.1). Lineage (GTDB taxonomy): Bacteria > Myxococcota_A > UBA9160 > UBA9160 > SMWR01 > CAZUYC01. The sequence continues at coordinate 8,760 of CAZUYC010000109.1, forward strand.
AGGGCCGCGCCGAGGAGCCGAAGCTCGACGTGGGGCCCGACTGCACGCGCTGCGGCCTCTGCGTCGACGTCTGCCCGACGGGGGCCCTGCGCTACGAGCTCAAGGGCGTGAAGCGGCTGCTCTAGTTCTAGGCGGGGGCACGATGATCCGGGTCGAACGGCTCTCGAAGTCCTTCCAGGGCGCGCGCGTCCTCGACGGGCTCGACCTCGCGATCGCCCCCGGCGAGCGCGTGGCGCTCGTCGGCGCCAACGGCGCCGGCAAGACCACGCTGATCCGCTGCCTGCTCGGCGAGTACACCTGCCAGGGCTCCGTCGCAGTGGGCGGCCTCGAGCCACGCGCCCGGCGCACCGAGGCGCTGCGGCGTGTCGGCTTCGTGCCCCAGCTCCCGCCGCGGCTGCGCATGCCGGTGGGGCGGCTCCTCGGCTTCGCCGCCGAGGTCTGCGGGGGCGCCACCGCGCCGATGGAGGAGGTGGCGGCGCGCCTGGGCCTGGACCCGCGCTCGGTGTGGCGCCACCCCTTCGCGAAGCTCTCGGGCGGGCAGCAGCAGAAGCTCCTGATCGCGGTCGCGCTGGGGCGGGGCTGCGAGCTCCTCCTCCTCGACGAGCCCGCCGCGAACCTCGACCCCCGCGCGCGGCGCTCGTTCTTCGAGCTGCTCGCCGAGCGGCAGGGGCACGCGACGATGTTGATCTCGAGCCACCGCATCGACGAGGTGGCGTCGCTCGTCTCGCGGGTGATCGAGCTCGACCGGGGCTGCGTGGTGCTCGACGACCGGGTGGACGGCGCCGCCGCCCTCGACGCGTTGCTGCTCTGCCGCGTCGAGCTCGCGCGCCCCTCCGACGCGGCCGCGGCCGCGCTGCAGAGCTGGGGCCTCGTGCCCGCGGACGGGGGGCTGCGCTTCGAGGGCAGCATCGCCGGGCCGGAGCGCCTGCGCTTCCTCGGAATGCTGGCGCGCTACGCCGGGCTCCTGCGCGCGCTCTCGCTCGAGGAGGCGAGCGGCGCCGAGCGCCGGAGGTGAGCGCCCCCATCGCCCGCGTTCCTTTGCGCTGCCGCCTGGCGCTCGCCTGCGTCCTCGTCCTGGCGGCGTGCACGCAGCCGGAGCGCGGCCCGGTGCGCATCGTGTGGGGCCGCGACGCCTGCGAGCACTGTGGCATGGCGATCAGCGACGAGCGCTTCGCCGCGCAGGTGCGGCGCGGCCCCCGCGAGGTCGCGCGCTTCGACGACTTCGGCTGCGCCGTGCTGTGGCTCGAGACGCAGGGCGATCCGGGCGAGGCGGCCGAGATCTGGGTGATGGACGAGGAGCGCCGCGAGTGGCTGGACGCGCGCCGGGCGTTCTACCGTCCGGGCCAGCGCACGCCGATGGCCTACGGCCTCGGGGCCCTGGGCGCCGCGGAGCCCGGCGCCCTCGCCTTCGAGGCGGCGCGGCGGTCCCTGCTGGAGCACGAACGTGAGCGAGCTTCCCGGCGCCGGTCCTGACGTCGTGCGACCGGCCCTCTGCGCCGCTCGCGCCCCGGCCGCCGCGCGGTCCGCCGCAGCGCGCCGCAGCGGCGCGCTGCGCCAGCTCTGGCTCGTGGCGCGCCTCGACGTGGGCGAGTCGCTCCGGGCGCGCTGGTTCACGGTGTACGCCGCGCTCTTCGGCGGCGTGCTCGCGCTGCTCTTCGTCTTCGGGCTCACCGAGTCGCGCATCCTCGGCTTCCTGGGCCTCTCGCGGCTCCTCGTCACCTACATCCAGCTCTGCATGGCGATCGTGCCCGTCTTCGTGCTGGTGACGACGGTGCGCTCCGTAGCGGGCGATCGCGAGGCGGGCGTGTTCGAGTACCTGCTCTCGCTCCCCGTCGGGCTCGGAGCCTGGTTCTGGGGGCGCACGCTCGGGCGCCTGCTGGTCGTGTACCTGCCGGGGCTGGCCGCGATGCTGGCAGCGGCCGGCTGGGCGCGCTGGCAGCAGATCGAGGTGCCCTGGGACCTGCTCGCGCTCTACGGGGCGATGCTCGGCGCGCTCTGCGCGTGCTTCCTCGGCATCGCGATGGGCATCTCCGCCGTGGCTCGCAGCGTGGACGTCGCGCAGGGAGCGGCCTTCCTGCTCTGGCTGCTGCTGGTCCTGTTCCTCGACCTGGTCCTGCTCGGCGTCCTGATCCAGGAGCACGTGCCCGCCGAGACGGTGGTCGCGCTCGCGCTCGCGAACCCGCTGCAGGTCTTCCGCACCGCGGCGCTCATGCTCTTCGACCCGGAGCTGGTGCTGCTCGGCCCGGCCGCGTTCGTGATCTTCGACGTCTTCGGGCGCCAGGGGTACCTCGCCTGGTCGCTCGCCTACCCGACGGCGATCGGGATCCTCTGCGCTTCGGCCGGCTGGTGGCGCTTCCGCCGCAGCGACCTCCCCTGAGCCGCGAGCCTCGCGCTAGCCCCCGACCTTCACGCGCCGCGCCCGGTCGAGGGCGTCCATGAGCGAGGCCATCTCGCGGGTCTCGAACTCGGGCTGCGGGCCGAGATCGCGGCCGGCCGCGAAGGCCTCGACGCGGTGGGTGACCTCGTGGAGCGGCTGGATCAGCGTGCGGCGGATCAGCAGGAAGACCGCCAGCGAGAAGGCCGCCGAGCCCACCAGCACCGCGAGGACCAGGTCGAGGATCAGTCGGATCGATTCCCGCCGCATCGGAGAGAGGTCGAAGTGCATGGCAGCGAGCCAGCTCTGGCCGTTGCCGTCGAGGATCGCAGGCGCCGTGTAGGTGAGGTCCGTGCCGTGGCGCTCGCTCGAGCCGCGCCCGCTCGCGCCGACGGGCGCAAGCTCGGTCGATTCGAGCTGGCGGAGGCTGATCTCGAGGTCGGCGATGCTCTGGAAGCGGTTCACGAGGTCGGCGACGTCCTCGCGGTCGCCCCCGTGCTGGAGGTCGTGTGCGAGGGCCACGTGGAGCAGGCTCGCGATCCGATGGGCGTGCACCTCGGCGAGCCGGACGTCGCGCTCGTAGAGCCGATAGGGGACGATCGCGAGGACGCCGAGCACGGCCACGGCGGCGATCCCCGCGAGGAACCAGAGCAGTCGGCGCTCGACGGTCGGACGGCCGGGCGACGGCGGGGACATCGCGTCCTCCTCGCCCCGCATGGGGCTGCGACGTGCCGCGTCAGGGTAGCTCGACGCAGGCCATCGCTTCAGAACTCGACCATCAGGTTCGCCGTCACCCGTTCGTCCAGGATGTACTCGCGATCGGTGATCGGGAACTCGTAGACCGCGCCGATGCTCAGCTCCTTCGTGATCGGGATGCGCGCGCCTGCCGCGAAGGTGACGACGTTGCGCCCGGCGACACCCGGCGACCCCAGGTTGAGCAGGTCGAGCCCCTCGAAGCCTCCGCTCCCGAGCGCGTCCTGCCCGGCGCTCAGGCGCAGCGTGCCGACTGCCGTCTCGACCGGCAGGTTGCCGTGACCCGAGCCGGTCCAGTGATAGCCGTTCAGCTCGACCAGCGGGACGAAGTGCGCGAAGAGGGCGTAGTCGAGGTGCAGGTTGTAGAAGAGCTGCGAGCTCTGGTCGCCCATGTCGAAGGGGACCTGCCCCCCGATCGACGCGATCGCATGCAAGTCGCCGATGCCCCAGGCGCTCGAGATCGACGGGATGAAGACCCCGTCGCCGTGGCCGGAGTAGACCTCGCGGCCGCCGATGGGCGCCTCGATGCGCAGCGCGGGGGTCACGATGAAGTTCTCCTCGCGCATGTCGACGAGCGCATACTTGAAGCCGGCCGCGATGTTGACGAAGGCCTGGCCGTCGTCGATCAGGTCGAGGCCGGGATCGCTCCACACGAAGCCGTCCTTGGTCGCGATGAAGGCGAGGCGGTCGGTGATCGCCACCCGCGCCTGGAGCGCCACGGCGTTCAGGTGACCGCCGTCGAAGATCGAGCCCCCGGGATAGCCTTGGTGCACGTACCACGCGGAGAGGCCCGTCGTGACGAACGGCTCCTCGAAGAGGTACGGCGCGGAGATCGGCGCGATGAAGCCCTCGTAGCGGCCCTGCCGCTCGCAGCGGAAGTCCGGGAAGAAGGTCGGGCACTCCGGCGGCAGCGCCTGCGCGGACGAGGCGGCGGCCAGCGCGGCAGCGACGAGTCCCAGGGTGTGCACGCGGCGAGGCCTGGACGGCATCGGATTCCTCCCGCCGCCGTCCCGTGCAACGCGCGTTCCGCGCTGGCGCCGCGCGGAGATGCGCGGCAGCACGCCGGTTGGGGTAAGGCGCCCCGCCCGCGCCGGCAGAGCGGGGATTCCCGCCGCACGCCGGGGAAGGTCCCGGCCGGGGGTGGCGATCCAATCCCGGGGGTGTGGTATCTCAGGCGCGGAGGGGGGACGATGAGCAGAGGATCGAGCGCACGCAGGAGAGCGGGCGGAAGGGGATCGTGGCCCTCGGCGCCCCGAAGATTCGGAGCCCCGCTGCTCGCGGCGCTCGCGATCTCGTGCGGCCCGGCCGGGGATTCGTCGCCGCCCGCCCCCCCGCCGGCGGCCCGCGCGGCCCCGGCTCCGCCCGCGCCGGCCGCGTCCCCGCCGGCGTCCGACGCGCCCGCGGCAGAGCGCGAGGCCGGGCTCGTCTTCGCCACGCGCTGCGCGACCTGCCACGGCCCGCTCGGCGCCGGCGACGGCCCGGGCTCGGCGGGGCTCGAGCCGAGGCCGCGGGACTTCCGCGATTCCGCCTGGCAGGCCTCGGTCTCGGACGCGCACCTCCGGCAGATCATCGTCGGGGGCGGCCCCGCCGTCGGGAGGAGCCCGCTCATGCCCCCGAACCCGGACCTCGCGGGCAAGCCCGAGGTCGTCGCCGCGCTGGTGGTGCAGATCCGGAGCCTGCGCTCGCCCTAGTAGACGACCCGCGCGTCCAGGTTCGCCGGGCCGGACGCGCGGCACCGAGACTCCACGTGGCGCCGCTCGTCGGCGATCACGCCGGAGAGGGTGTGCGCGAACTTCTACTTGCCCGCGGCGTTGGCCGCTCCGACGGTCACTTCCTCGACCCCTCCCTGCTTCACCTCGTCCATCACCTGGGCCAGGATCCCGGCCGGCGCCTGCTTGTCTCCGATCACGACCACGCTGTCGTCGGGCCGCTCGACGTGCAGGCGCTCGACGATCGGGCGCACCTCGCGCAGGTCGACCGGGCGGCGGTCCATCCAGATCTCCCCGTTCGCGCGGATCGCGATCAGGATGTTGCCGCTCTCG
>CAZUYC010000110.1:0-23518 GCA_964624475.1 uncultured Spirochaetales bacterium
ACCCCCACGCCGCTTCAGCGCGAGGCGCTCGAACGTCTGGGCATCACCGGGCGCGTGTAGCCAGAATCAAACCGCCGATTCTCTGCGAAAGCACGCAAAATCAACGGCTTGGCGCGGGCGCGCCGAGGAACTTCGGCCTAGACTAGTCGCGAGTTCGCATCGGGCAACCGGCAAGCGAAGCGCGCAGCGAGCCGCAGGCGAGCGGAGATCGCTGCCACCCCCCAGGTCGTCATCTCGTCCAAGGAGCCGCGCAGCGAGGCGGAGCCGAGCGAAGGGTTCAGGTCAGCACGCCCGCGGCGGCGAGGCGATCGATCTCGGCGTCGGAGAGGCCGAGGGTGCCGCCGAGCACCTCGCGGGTGTGCTCGCCCAGGTTCGGGCCCGGCGTGCGGATCTCCGGCGGGCTCTCGGAGAGCCGGATCGCGTAGTTCTCGAAGCGCACGCGGCCGAGGTGCTCGTGGTGGAGCTCGCGGAAGTGGCCGCGGTGCGCGAGCTGGGGGTCGCGGTTCAGCTCCTCGACGTCCTGCACCACACCCGCCTCGATGCCGCCGCGCTGGAGCCGCTCCATCAGCTCGTGCGCGTCGTGAGCGCGCGTCCAGCCGGCCAGCTGGCCGTCGAGCTCGTCCGCGTGCTCGAGGCGTCCCGCGCCGGTCGCGAAGCGCGGATCCTGCCCGAAGGGCGGGTTCCCCATCAGGCGGCGCAGCAGCCTCCACTCGACGTCCGAGAAGACCGCGATCGCGATCCAGGCGTCCTCGCCGCGGCACGGGTAGATGCCGTGCGGGGCGGCGTGCTCGCCGCGGTTTCCCCGGCGCGTCATCACCTCGCCGCGGGCGCTGTAGCGCACGACCATCTCCGAGAGGCTGTAGACGCCGGTCTCGATCTGCGCGACATCGAGGTACTGGCCCAGGCCGGTACGCTCGCGGTGGAGCAGCGCCGCCGAGAGCAGGCAGGCCACGTAGCGCGGCGAGAGCGAGTCCGTGATCGTGCCGTGGGGCCCGACGCCCGCGCGGTCGGGCCAGCCGGTCAGGTGGTTGAAGCCGGCGAGCGCCGAGCCCTGGCCCCCGAAGCCCGGGTAGTCGCGCTGCGGGCCGGTCTGCCCGAAGAGGCAGCTCGACACCATGATCAGGTCCGGCTTGCGGCGGCGCAGGCTCTCCCAGTCGAGCCCCCACTTCGCCATCGCGCGCGGCGAGAAGTTCTCCGCGACAACGTCCGCCCAGTCGACGAGGCGGCGCACCAGATCGACGCCCTCGGGCCGGGAGAGGTTGATCGAGACGTTGCGCTTGTTCGGGTTCATGAGCACGTAGAGCGGCTGCGCGTCGAGCCCGTGCGGGTCGTCCTTCCGGTACTGGACGAGGCGCATGAAGTCGGGGCGCGTCGCGGACTCGACCTTCACGACCGTGGCGCCGTGGTCCGCGAAGTAGCGCGTCGCGACGGGCCCGGCCGCTCCCGCGCCGAGCTCGAGCACCCGGATCCCCGCGAAGACGCCCGGCACTAGATCGCCCCGTCCCGGGCGAGCGTTTCGAGCTCGGCGGGGCGCAGGCCGAGCTCGCCGTAGACCGCCGCGTTGTGCTCGCCCAGCCGCGGCGCGCGGCCGCGGACGCCAATCCGGCAGACGCTCGACTTCGCGAAGAAGGCCGGGTGCTCCAGCGCCGCGCCGAGCTCGGGGTACTCGATCGTCGTGAAGAGGCCGCGGGAGCGCAGCTGCGGCTGCTCCAGGATCTCGCGCGCGTCGTTGCAGGGCGCGAGCATGATGCGGCGCCGCAGCGCCTCTTCGTAGAGCTCGCGCCGCGTCTTGCCGGCGAAGAACGCGCCGAAGGCCGCCTCGAGGCGCGCGATCTCCCCCTCGGCGAGCTCGTTGTGGTTGTAGGTCGACCAGTCGTACTCGAGCAGCCACTGCGGGGCCATCCCCGACTCGGCCATGTACTCGACGGTCGCGACCAGATTCGGGATGCGCGCGGGGCCGCCGCGCAGGCCGAAGGAGACGTCGCCGTCGCGCGCGCGCCAGATCTCGCGCGTCCGGCCCAATCGCGGGCCGCTGCGCGCGGGGGCCCGCTGCGAGATCGACCACTGGCCAGCGCCCGTGACGAGGGTCGAGAGCTGCGCCTCGTGGAGCGAGACGTCGACGAGCTGGCCGCGCCCGCTGCGCTCCCGCGCGAAGAGCGCCATCGCGATCCCCGCCGCCGCCTCGGCGCTGCCGTGCAGGTAGGCGGTCGGGAGCGTGCAGCGCACGGGCGGCCGGTCCGGGTCGCCGGTCGCGCGCGCGTTGCCGCCGAGGGCGACGATCACGAGGTCGTGCGCGCGCCAGGCCGCCCGAGGCCCCGTGCGGCCGAAGGGCGTGAGCGAGCACCAGACGAGGCGCGGCTGGGCCGGGCGCAGGTCGTCCCAGCCGATGCCGAGCGCCTCCAGCGCCCCCGGCGCCTCGGTCTCGAGCACGATGTCCGCGCGCACCACGAGCTCGCGGAAGAGCTCGCGGCCGCGCTCGGAGCGCAGCGCGAGCGTGATCCCGCGCTTGCTCGTGTTCTGCGCGAGCCAGGGGAGGCTCCGCTCCGGGTCCGGGATCTCGTGGAGGTAGGGGCCGCGGCGCGCCGCGAGGTCGCCGCCCGGCGGCTCGATCTTGACGACGTCGGCGCCGAGCTCGGCCAGGATCTTCCCGGCGAGCGATCCCGCCTCCTCCGCGAGCTCGAGCACACGGATCCCGTCGAGCATCCAGGGCCCGCCGTCGCTCATCCGGCGATTCTAGCTTCTGGCGGGGACGGTGTTCAGATCTTTCGGATATTCAGATTCTCCGGGGGGGCTCAGCAGACCTCGCGGTGAGCGAGAATCTGAATATCCGAAAGATCTGAACACCGTCCCCACTCATCCTTCGCGCAGCGGGCCGAGCAGCTCCTCGGCGCGTGCGAGCCCGCGCCGGCAGGCCGCGCTGCGGCCCGGGTCTCCCGCGCAGCGCGCGAAGAGCGACGCGAGCGCCGCGCGCGAGAAGGGCGCCGCGTGGTGGTAGTAGGCCCTGAAGCGCTCCGCGGCCTCGAGCGCCTCCCGCGGGCTCGGCGGCTCGCCGCCGTCCTCGCCGAAGAGGCGCGCGAGCGGCGCGACGAGCGACGCATCCGGCGGCGAGCCCTCCTCGGGGAGGCTCGCGATGCCGCGCAGCAGGCGCGCGAGCGCCGGCGCCGCGGGGGCGTCGTGCACCCACGCGGCGAGCAGCGTCGCACACTCGACGGGCCGCCAGCGACACGTCTCGGTGACGAGGGCCTCGCGCTCCGCGTCCGGCAGGGCGCCGCCGCGAAGCCCCGCGAGTCGTGCGACGAGCGAGGCGCGCCGCCCGGCCGCGGCCGCGCCCTGGCCCGCCGTCACCGGCATCCGGCCCTGCCGGCCCGCGAAGAAGCCGCGCGCGGCGGAGTAGCCGAGATGAGGGTGCAGGAGGGTGTGGAGCTCGCCCGGGAGCGGAGTCGCGTGCACGACGCCGAGCGGCAGGAGCTCGTGGGCGAGCAGGGCCGGGAGCGAGCGGATGCCGACGCGCGCGAGACCCCGCGCGAAGTCGGGCTCCGCCATGCGCGCCTCGATCCGGCGCAGGTCGAAGGCGGCCTGCGGGTCGCGCAGGCCGAGCAGGATCAGGTCCGCCCCCTTCCCGTACCAGACCGCCACGTGCTCGAAGACGGCAGCGTAGTTGCGCAGCACCGCGGCGATCGTCTCGCCGTTGGTCTCGTAGACGTGGAACCACTGGGCGTGGACGCCGGCCGGGGAGAGGTGGTCGCGCGCGGCGCGCAGGAACTCCACGCTGTAGAGCATCTCGATGCCGTTCACCCAGGGATTGCTCGGGACCGAGACGATCGCGTCGAAGCGGCCGCGGCTGCGCAGCAGCGTGCGGTAGGCATCCCCGCGCACGATGCGGAGCTTCGGATTGCGCGACGCGCCCCCGTTCGCGAAGTCGAAGAGCGGCGCGGCGCGCACCACGGCGGGGGAGATCTCGGCCACCTCGACCGACTCGATCGCATCGAGCGCGCCGAGCGCGCCCGCGGTGACGCCGCTGCCGAAGCCCACGACGAAGGCCCGGCGCGGCTCGGGCACGAGGAGAGCCGGCAGGAGCCCCGCGAGCGCCATCGTCGGCGCATCCTGCACCACGGCCGCGTCGGGCTTGCCGTTGGTCACGATGCTGCGCTCGATCCCTCCGCCCGGGAGCGGCCACTCCTTCGCGGCGATCGAGGCCGAGGGGTCGTCGTCGTAGAAGACGAGCGAGACCCCGCGCCGCGCCGCGAAGAACGCGTCGGGCCGGAGCTTCGTAGCGGCCGTGGCGCTGCGCTCCCGGAAGAGGCCCGCCGCGAGCCGTTCCCCCGACCACGGGGGCAGGAGCGCCAGGCCGGCGAGCGCGAGCGCGAGCGCGACGGCGGCGACGGCGCGCGCGCCCGGGCCGAGAATGCGCGGCGTCGCCAGCGCCGCCGCCAGGGCGAGCGCCGCGAGCGCGACCCGGTAGACGCCGTGCAGGTCGAGCCAGAAGAGCAGCAGATAGCCGCCGAGCAGGGCGCCCGCGAGGGAGCCCAGCGTGTTCCAGCCGTAGAGACGCCCCGCCAGGCGGCCGAGGTCGCCCGCTTCGCGGCGGAGGTGGTGGAAGATCAGCGGCAGCGTCGCGCCCGAGACGGCGACTGGAAGCCCGATCGCCGCCAGCACCGACGCGAAGGTCGCGAGCTGGTAGGGGGCGAAGCCCGCCGCGTCGTGCGGCGCGAAGGAGGTTCGCAGGCGATGCGCCCAGTAGGTCGCGTTCTCGAGCCCGGCGTAGAGCACGGCCAGGAGCAGGACGAGCGCCCAGAGGTCCGCGACGAGCAGCCAGTCGGGAATTCGCGGCAGCGCCGAGACCGCGAAGCTCCCGAGCGCGATGCAGAGCACGAAGACCGCCACCACCAGCGCGAAGGTGAACTGGGAGGCGCCGAAGGCGAGGCCGCCGAGCCGGATCAGGACGGCCTGGAGCGACATCATCGCGAAGCCCGAGAGGAGCGCGACCACGGCGAAGACCGCTAGCCCCGCGACCGGTGCCGCCGGTGGTTGTGGCTCTGCTTGCGCGGGCGTCCCACGCCAGCCGATCGCGGCGAACGCGACCCCTGCCCCGAGGTTCACGAGCGCCATCGCGCGCAGCGCGCCGACGAGGCCGAGGGTCGGCAGCAGCCAGTAGCCCGCCGCGAGCGCCCCCGCGAAGGCGCCGAGCGTGTTCGACGCGTAGACGAGCGCGTGCAGGCGCGTCGCGTCGGCGAGCCCGCGCGAGAGCGCCTGGGTCAGCATCGGGATGGTGCCGCCCATCAGGACGGCCGGCGGCACGACGAGGCAGGCCGAGAGCCCGACGTCGAAGGCGAAGCCCGCCGCCGCGCCGCTCGGCACGCGCAGCGAAGCCGCCTGGGCCGCGCGGAAGAGCGCGGGAAAGGCGAGCGCGAAGACGCCGATCGCCGCCTCGACGCCGCCGTAGGCGACGAGCAGGCGCGCCGGCCGCCCCGTCGCCGTCGCGCGCGCGAGGATCGCGCGCGTCGCGCGCCCGAGCAGCGCGTAGCCCCCGGCGAGCCCGCCGAGGAAGAGGCCGAGCACCGCCGCCGTGGCCTCGCTGTGCGAGCCGAGCAGGATCGCCAGGTACTTCTCGAAGGCGACCTCGTAGACGAGGCCGCTCACTCCGGTCAGCACCGTGAGCCCGAGGACGACGAGCCGCGTCATCCGGCAGGCCCGCGGGGCTCCGCAGGGCGCTGCTCTCGCAACGCTCCGGCGCGCTGCGCGCGCAAGGCGACGAGCCGATCGCGGAGCGCGCGCGCCCGCTCGCGGTCGCTCGCCATCTCGGCGCGCAGCAGCGCGGCCTCGAGCGCGCGCAGCGCCTCGGCGCTCCGCCCGGCCGCCGCATAGGCGACGGCGAGCGTTTCGAGCAGATCGGCGTCGGGCGCGTCGGCGCGGTCGCGGGCGGCCTCGGCGAGGCGCACCGCCTCGGCCGGATCGCGAAGCTCCGGGTCCGGGCAGGTCGCGAGGATCCGCACCAGCTCCCGCGTGGCGTAGGGGTGCCCGGGGGCGATGCGGAGCGCGGCGCGAGCGTGCTCGATCGACTCGGGGTAGTGCCCGAGCTGCTCGTAGGCCAGCGCGAGGCCGGCGCGCGCCTCGGCCGAGTCGGCGCCGAGCGCGAGCGCGCTCTCGAGGTGCGGGCGCGCCTCGAGCGCCCGCCCCGCGTTCACCAGCGCGAGGCCGAGGTGGTGCCGGGGAAGCGCGCCGTCGGGGGACACGGCGACCGCGCGCTCGAAGAGCGCGACCGTGTCGCGCCAGTGGCGGAGCTGGAGGCGCGTCGAGACGCCAAGCGCCGCGACCGAGAGGACGGCCGACGCGGCCACGGCGCGCCGGGAGATGCGCAGGGCGCGCGCGAGATCGACGGCTCCCCAGGCGAGCGCGATCGCGAGCCCGACGAGCGGGACGTAGGTGTAGCGGTCGGCGCGCGCCTGGAGCCCCACCTGCACGATCCCGATCACCGGGACGAGCGTGCCGAGGTACCAGAGCCAGCCGACCGCGAGGTACGGGCGGGTGCGGCGCGCGCGGAGCGCCGCGAAGGTGGCGGCGGCGAGCGCGAGCGCGCAGGCTCCGGCGCGCCACGGCGAGATGGCGAGCCCCGGATGCGGATAGAAGACGGCGAGCCCGCTCGGCCAGAAGGCATCGGCGACGTAGGCCAGCGCGGACTCGGCGGCGTTCATGAGCCGGTAGGCGAGCGGATACTCGTGCAGCTCCGTCATCGCGCCGCGCGAGCGCTGCACGACGAAGGTCGCGACGGCGGCGGCGACGACGAGGAGCAGCATCGGGAGCTTCTCCACCAGCGCGCGGCGCGTCTCGGCCCGGGCCCGCAGGTCGGCGCCCGGGCGCAGGCGAAGGCGCCCGAGCGGCCAGGCGTCGAGGAGCCAGAGCACGAAGGGGAAGGTCACCAGGCTCGGCTTCGCGAGGAGCCCGAGCGCGAGCGAGGCCAGCACCAGCGAGTAGCGGGCGAGCCCGGGCCGCGCCGCATGGCGCGCGTAGGCGAGCAGCCCCAGCATCCAGAAGAGACCCGAGAGGGCGTCCTTGCGCTCCGACGCCCACGCCACCGACTCCACGTGCAGCGGGTGCGCGGCGAAGACCGCCGCCACGAAGGCGCTCCGCCCCACGGCGCCCGAGAGGCTCGAGAGCGCCAGGAAGAGCAGCGCGGCCGAGGCCGCGTGCAGCGCCGCGTTCTCGAGCAGATAGCCCGCGGGCCGGGGGCCGTGGAGGCGCCAGTCGAGGTGCAGCGAGAGCCAGGTGAGCGGGATCCAGTTCGTCTCGTACGGCTCGAAGGCGCGCCGGAGCGCCGCCGCGTCGAGCGGGAGGCGCAGGTTCGGGTTCTCGAGCACGTAGCGGTCGTCGTCGTAGTCGACGAAGGCGTGCCGGCGGACGGGGGCGTAGAGCGCGAAGCAGAGCGCCGCGAGGCACAGCGCGACGACCGGGCGCGAGGGCACGCCCTAGCCTTCGGAGAGATCGCCGAGCCGCTTGCCCCGGCGCGCGCGCTCGCGCGCGCGCTCGATCACCTCGGGCGGCACCGGATCCATGCGCCGCATCCCCATCCGCAGCAGCGCCGGCGCCGAGGAGCGGAGCCAGCGCGCCGCCCACAGGTCGATGCGCCGCTTCGGTACCTGCACCTCGAAACGCCGCTTCTCGATCGCCTCGAAGATCGCGTCGGTCACGACCCGGCTGGGCGCCCTCGCGCTCCGGTAGGCGGCGGGCTCCTCCTGCTTCCCCCAGATCTCGGTGTCGATGGCCCCGGGGACCACGAGCGACGCGAAGACGTTGGAGCCGTCGAGGTCGTTCCAGAGCCCCTCCGTGAACGCGTTCATCGCCGCCTTCGATGCCGCGTAGACGCTCTCGCGCGGCGGCACCACGCGTCCGGCGAAGGAGGAGACGTTCACGATCCAGCCCTCGCCCTGCTTCAGCATGTACGGGATCGCGGCGAGCGTCGAGAAGACGCACGCGAGGAAGTTCACCGCCATCACGCGCTCCACCTCCTCGGCCGCGAGGTGGTAGATCTGCTTGTGCTTGGTCATGGCCGCGTTGTTCACGAGGACGTCGATCCGGCCGAAGCGTCGCACGGTCTCGTCGATCGCGTACTCGGCGAAGCCGCGCTGCCCGAGGTCGCCGGCGAGGTAGCAGGAATCCGGCGAGCTCTTGCGGCACTCCTCGACGAGGCTCGCGAGGAGCGCCTCGCGCCGCGCGACGGCGACGACCCGGCTGCCGCGCTCAGCGAAGGCGCGCGCCGTGACGCGGCCGATCCCGGAGGAAGCCCCGGTCAACACGACGACCCGGTCGCGCCAGGGGAATCGCCCCACGCGGGCAGCATCCCCCGCGCCCGGGCCCGGCGCAACCCACCACCGGAAGGTCCCGGGGGAGACCGGACCGAAGGGCGTGCTGCGACGTGGTGACTACGTCGCGACGCGCCGCAACACGCTCGCGGAGGAGAGGTCGGCGGTGCAGGCGAAGCCGCCCGAGGCGCCCAGCGCACCCGGAGTGCGCTAGGAGGCCGACTCTCGAGTCGGCCTCCGCGCAGCGAGCCGCAGGCGAGCGGAGCTCATCGCGCAAGCGCCGAAGGCGAGCGAAGCTCATCGGTGGTCCATCGCGGGGCAGCGCATGGGCTCCGCGTCCGCCTCGAGGAAGACGAAGCTCTCGTTGTCCCAGGCGCGCAGGACGAAGCGCTTGCCGGCTTCGCAGAGCGTCGGCATCTCGGTCCAGCCGAAGACCTCGCCGTAGAAGGCGAGGAGGCTGGCGGACCCGGATGCATCGATCAGCGCCGCCGGGACGCTCATCGCGACGTGGTTGAAGTGCGGCGCGCGCGCGCTGCCCGGCTCGCTCATCGCGCCGCCCGCGCGCCCGGCGCCACCATCACCTTCCCGCCGATCCGGCCCGCGGCGAGCTCGTGCATGGCGGCGAGCATCCCCTCGAGCGGCACGTCGTCCGGCTCGATCAGGAGGTCGGTCGGAAGCGCCCCCGAGGCGAGGAGCGCGAGCGCGTCGGCGAGGCCGGTCGCGTCGTAGGTGTAGCCGCCGGTCACGACGAGCTCGTTCAGGAGCACGCGGTTCGCGTCGAGGCGGGGGCGCTCCATGCCGGTGCCGAGGATCACGAGGCGCCCGGCCTTGCGCAGCCGCCCCAGCGCCGCCTCGAAGGCCGCGGGCTTCCCCGAGCACTCGAAGGCGACGTCGCAGGCGTCCTCCGGCACCTCGAAGGGGAGGCCCGGGACCGGGAGCGCCTCCGGCTCGAGCGCGCGCCGCGCCCCGACGCGCAGGGCGAGCTCGCGGCGGAGCGCCGAGGGCTCGCTCACGCTCACGTCGTCGACGCCGCGCGCGCGCAGCGCCGCGAGCACGAGCATCCCGATCGGGCCGGCGCCCGTGACGAGCGCTCGCTCGCCGGCGCGCACGCCCGCGAGCGTGATCCCGTGCAGCGCCACGGCGAGCGGCTCGGCCAGCGCCGCGACGCGCAGCGGAAGCGACCCGGGCGGGCGCAGCAGCTGCGCGTCGCCGACGCGGACGTACTCGGCGAAGGCTCCCTGCTGCTCGAGCGCCCCCAGGGCCGAGCCCCGCGTGCAGAGCGCCGGCCGGCCCGCTCGGCAGTACTCGCAGACGCCGCAGCCCGGCTCGGGGCCGCCCACGGCGGGCTCTCCCTGCGCCCAGCCCACCACCTCCGCTCCGACCGCCGCGACCCACCCCGCGTACTCGTGGCCCGCGATCGCGCCGGGGCGGCCCCAGCCATCGACGACGAGGTGCAGATCGGTCCCGCAGACGCCGCAGTGGCTCACGCGCAGGAGCACGTCGCGCGGACCGAGCTCCGGGAGCGGGCGCTCCTCGATCTCCACGCGGCTCCGGCCGCGATAGACCGCGGCGCGCATCGTTGCGGGAAGCGCCACGCGCGGAGCATCCCCCGCCGCCGCTCGCACTGTCAAGCGAGGGCGGCGGCGCCGCCAGCGCCGGGCCCGGATCCCGGCGCGCCGCGAGCTTGCCCGCGCCGGGGCCGGGCGGTACGCTCGAATCTGACGCATCGTCAGATCCGTCGGATCCGCCCGCACGCGGCCGGATCCGCCCAGGAGGCGCCCGTGCGCGAATACCGCCTGATCGACGCCGACTCCCACACGCTCGAGCCCCCTCACCTCTGGACCACCTGGCTCGCGAAGCGCTTCCACGACCGCGCGCCGAAGCTCGTGAAGGACGCCGAGGGAGGCGACGCCTGGCTCTTCGCGCCGGGCACGAAGCCGATGGAGATCGGGCTCGTCACGACCCCCGGCCGCCGCTACGAGGACATCAAGTGGACCGGCTACACCTACGAGACGATCCGCAGGTCGTGCTTCGAGCCGAAGGCGCGCCTCGAGGACATGGACTTCGACGGCGTCGACGCCGCGTTCCTCTACCCCTCGCAGCGCACCATGCACACCTTCATGGGCAACCCGGACCGCGAGTTCCACCTCGCGGGCGTGCGCGCCTACAACGACTGGCTGGCGCAGGAGTTCTGCGCCGTCGACCCCGCGCGCCTCTTCGGCCTCGCGCAGATGCCGAACCTCGGCGTCGAGGCGGCCATCGAGGAGATGACGCGCTGCCGGGAGCAGGGCTACCGCGGCGTGGTGATCACCACCTGGCCGAGCGGCCAGGACGACCTCTCGAGCGACGACGACCGCTTCTTCGCCGCGGCGCAGGACCTCGGCATGCCGGTCAGCATCCACATCTCGATCCAGCGCCGGCGCAACCCGAGGCCCACGCTCGAGGGCGTGGCCTCGATCGCGGCGATGGCGCTCGCGGGCATGCTGAACTTCCCGCCGATCCTGAGCGAGCTCATCATGTCCGGGCTCTTCGACCGACATCCCCGCCTCACCATCGTAGGCGTCGAGACGGAGGTCGGCTGGATCCCGGAGGCGCTCGAGCAGCTCGACAACTTCTACTGGCGAAACCGCACCCGCACGGGCCTGGCACTCCGGCACCTGCCGAGCGAGTACTTCCACGCGAACTTCGTCTGCACCTTCATCAAGGACGCGATCGGGATCGCGCTCCGGCACGACGTGGGCGTCGACAACATGGCCTGGTCCACCGACTTCCCGCACCACGGCTGCGACTGGCCCTACAGCCGCAAGGTCGTGGGCGAGATGCTGGTCGGCGTCCCCCAGGCCGAGCGCCACCAGATCCTGGCCGGCAACGCGATGCGGATCTACGGCCTCGCCGGCGCGTAGCGTTCGAGCGCGCGCACAGGTCGTCGCCGATCTGCGTGGGACCGCCCCCGCCCGGCGGAGTCCCTCGACCGGACGCGCCCTGATATCCTGTCGCCCGAATGTCGCGCGCGGATCGCCGAGCCGAGCCGGATGCGCAGGACGAGCACTCGCTGCTGCGGCGGCTGCGGGCCGGGGAGGACGCGGCCTTCGCCGAGCTGGTGCGCCGGAACTCGGCGCGCATGCTGGCGGTGGCGCGGCGGATGCTGCGCTCCGAGGAGGACGCGCGCGACGCCCTCCAGGAGGCGTTCCTCCAGGCGTTCCGGGGCATCGACCGCTTCGAGGCGGGCGCAAGGCTCTCGACCTGGCTGCACCGGATCGCGATCAACGCCTGCCTGATGAAGCTGCGCACGCGCGCCCGCAAGCCCGAGCAGTCGATCGAGCAGCTGCTGCCGCGCTTCTACGCGGACGGCCACCGGATCGATCCCGGCCCGCCCTGGCGCAGCGAGGGACCGGACCCGCTCGAGAGCCGCGAGGTCCGCGCGCTCGTGCGCGCGAGCATCGACCGGCTTCCCGAGATCTATCGCAGCGTCCTCCTGCTGCGCGACATCGAGGAGCTGAGCACGGAGGAGACGGCGCAGCTGCTCGACGTGAAGGCCGATACGGTGAAGGTGCGCCTGCACCGCGCGCGGCAGGCGCTGCGCGCGCTGCTGGAACCCCACTTCACGGGAGAGGCGGCGTGAGCGCGCGCAAGCTCAGCTGCCGCGAGCTGATCGAGTTCCTGATCGCCTACCTCGAGGACGAGCTCGCGCCCGAGGAGCGCGCCGCCTTCGAGGCGCATCTCGCCGTGTGCCCCTACTGCGTGGACTACGTCGCGAGCTACCGCGAGACGATCCACCTCGGGAAGCGCGCGCTCGCGGCGGAAGCCGAAGCCCTCGAGAACGTGCCCGAGCAGCTCGTCGACGCGATCCTCGCCTCGCGCAACCGCACCTAGCCAGCGGGGCTCACGCGGCCTGCGCTTCGTCCTCCCGGAGGCGGTCCTCCCTCGAGGGCCCTGACCGAGAGGCCCGGGGGCGCGGTCGGGTAACCCGGGGCCGGCGGCCGGCATCGAATCGGCGATGGCGAATCGAATCCTCGACTGCCGCGAGCTGATCGCGTTCCTCGCCGACTATCTCGACGGCGAGCTCGCGCCCGAGGTGCGCGACGCCTTCGAGCTCCATCTCAGCCTGTGTCCGGCGTGCGTCGACTACCTGGCGAACTATCGCGAGACGCTGCGCCTCGAGCGGCGGGCCTTCGAGGCGGACGCCGGCATCCCGGACGACGTTCCGGAAGAGCTCGTCGCCGCCATCCTCGCCGCCCGCCGTCGCTGAGAACCGACGCCGTGCGATGAGCCGCCACCTGCTCTCGATCGGCCTCGCTCGGGACGGAGCTCCGACTCAGCCGAGCTTCGGCTGGTAGAGGATGATCATCTGGTAGAGGAGCGCGGGGCGCTCGCTGCCGGCGACGTGGACGGCGATCTCGCGCACCGCCCGCGTCCCCTTCGGCGTGGCCTGGACCTCGGCCAGGCGCGAGCGCGCGCGGACCTTCGCGCCGGCGGGGACGGGGCTCAAGAAGCGCAGCTTGTCGGAGCCGTAGTTGACCACGCTCCCGTGGTCGACGATCTCGTACTCGGCCCGCTCGCGCGCGGAGCCGCCGATCCGGGGCAGCAGCGAGAGCGTCAGGAAGCCGTGCGCGACCGGGCCCTTCCACGGGCTCTCCCGCTTCGCGCGCTCCACGTCGACGTGGATCCACTGGCGGTCGCCCGTGAGCTCCGCGAACTCGTCGATCATCCGCTGCGTGACCTCGAGGTCGTCGCCAAAGGGCCCGAACTCGGACGAGATCTTCTTGCGCAGCGCCTCCACGTCGTCGAAGCGGATCTTCTCCATGCGCGATCCTCCTCCTCACCCGACCGGCAGGGTAGCCGACCGGGCGAGTGAAGCTCACCGGACCGCAAGCGGAGCGCGCAGCGAGCCGAAGGCGAGCGGAGTCATCGGACCGCAAGCGAAGCGCGCAGCGAGCGGCAAGCGAAGCGCGCAGCGAGCCGCAGGCGAGCGGAGCCGGTCGGGCCGGCGAGCGGAGTCATTGGAACCGATAGCCGTCGATCTCGGCGCCCTCGGCGGCGAGCCGCTCCACGGCGAGCTTGCGCAGGGGCTCGACCTGCACCTTCTGGTTGCCCGTGTAGGCGAGCTCGTCGGCGCGGAAGGCGAGCACGCGCTTCGGCACCTTGTAGGCCGCGAGGCGCTCGCGCAGGAACCCGCGGATCGCCGCCTCGTCGAGGCTCCGGCCCTCGGCAGGAACGGCGCAGAGCACGATCGCCTCGCCGAGCGTCGGGTGGTCGACGCCGACGGCGACCGCGACCCGGACGTCGGGGTGGTTCGCCAGCGCCGACTCGATCTCGACGGGCGAGACGTTGGCGCCGCCGGTCTTGATCAGGTTCGAGAGGCGCCCCGTCCAGTGCAGGAAGCCCTCGGCGTCGAGCGAGCCCCCGTCCTGCGTGCGGAACCAGCCGTCGGCGTCCAAGACGAGCTCGGGGAGCACCTTGTGGTAGCCGCGCATCAGGGTCGCGCCCCGGACCGCGATTTCTCCGGGCTTCCCGGTCGGCACGGGCGCGCCCGTCTCGGGGTCGACGATGCGGATCTCCATCCCCGGGAGCGCGCGGCCGTGCGTCGCCCTGCGGATCTCGGGCGGCGTGTCGGTGGGCAGCATGCTCGCGATCGTGAAGGTCTCGGAGAGGCCGTAGCCCGCGCCGGTCCCGTACTCGTCCTTCTCGATCCCCGCGAGCCGTGCTATCGGCGACGCGAAGTCGACCTTGCGCACGCTCGAGAGGTCGCGGCGCGAGGCATCCGGGTGCTCCCCCATGGCCTTGCCCTGGTGCGGCCAGGCGTGGATGGCCGTCGCGCGCTCGCGCTCGATCAGCTCGAGCGCGGCGCCCGGCTCGAAGGTCTCCTGGAGCAGCAGGCAGCCGCCCGCAGCCAGGGTCGCGCCGATCGACATCGCGATCCCGGCGGTCCAGAAGAAGGGATAGGTGGTGACGACGCGCTCCTGCGGGCCGAAGCGCAGCAGCTCGGCGAAGCGCCAGCCCTGCAGGACCGCCGCGCGGTGGGCGTGGAGCACGCCCTTGGGATGCGCGGTCGTCCCCGAGGTGTAGATGACGAGCGCGTCGTCGGACGGCTCCACCTGCGCGCAGAGCGCGTCGACGAGATCGTCGCCGACGCCGGCGCCTCGCGCGAGGAGCTCCGACCAGGGCGCCACGCCGCCGCGCCGCCCGTCGATCCCGAGGCAGAAGACGGCGCGCAGCTGCGGGAGCGCGCGCACGCGCAGCGCCCCGGGGCTCCCCCGCGCGATCTCCGGGTGGTCCGCGAGCAGGTCGTCCAGGAAGGCGTGGCGCAGTAGCGAGGGCTGCATCAGCAGCACCGACGCGTCGCCGTGGCGAAGGATGTAGGCGAGCTCGTCCCGGCTCGCGAAGGTATTCACCGGGACGACGACGCCGCCGATCGTCCCGACCGCGTAGGCGGCGACGATCCACTCGGGCCGGTTCGCCAGGAGGACGGCGACCCGCGCGCCCTTCACGACCCCGGCGCCGACGAGCCCTCGCGCCAGCGCTCGCGCCTCGCGCAGGAGCTCGCGGTAGCGGAGGTCGCGTCCCTCGAAGTGCAGCGCGCGCCGGTCGGCGTGCCGCCCCGCCACGTCCGCGAGGAAGCGCCCGAGCGTGAGCCGCGGATCGCGCGTGTCCAAGCGGGCTCCCTGCTGGCCGCGTCAGGGCGCGGGGAGCAGGATCTCCGCCTGGCCGGTCGCCATGACCTCGCCGTCCTGGTTCGTCATCACGGCCCGCACGACGGCGAGCGGGCGGCCGCTGTGGCGGTCCTCGACGAGGCTCGTGACCTCGCCGTTCAGGAAGGTGGCGTCGTTCGTGAGCGCGGGGCTGCGGTACTGGAAGTGGCTGTGGCGGACGAAGCCCCACTCGCCGGCCCAGTTCGCCAGGTAGTCGAGGATCCAGGCGCCCATCGAGGCTCCGTAGCCGTATTCGCGCGGCATGCCGATCAGCTGCGCGTACTGCTCCTGCACGTGCCCGCGCGACGGGCCCTTGTAGAGCCCGTCAGCAAAGCTCGGGTCGATCTTCGCGGACTCGCGGTCGCGGGACATCTCCGGGAGCCAGCCGGCTTCGAGGGTCGAGCTCTCGAGCGCGGGCACTTCGCGGGTCGCGCCCCAGACGGTCATCAGGTAGCTGCGCCACTCGGTGGTGAAGCTCGCGATCGTGTGCGGCCCGATCGGCCGCGTCGGGAGCTTCTCGCCGACGCGCACGAAGAGGCGCTTCTCGTGCCCGAGGTCGAGGAAGCTCTGGGCGTAGTCCATCTTCTGCTTCTCGAGGTCCTCGAGCTCCTGCTCGGTCCACTGCTTGCGCTGGCGGCCCTGGAAGAAGCCCTTCTTGCGCGCGTTCTCGGCCAGGTAGCGCACCGAGGTGGAACGCTGCTTGCAGACGACCTCGCCGGTCTGCCTGATGTAGGTGGTGTCGCCGCGCGAGAACATGGTCGGCCCCGCGAACTTCGTCTCGGCCACCTTGTAGTCGAAGAGCATGCGCTCGTGCGTGATCCGGTCGCCCGGCTCGATCGTCGGCCCGAAGCACCACCACTCGTCGCCGCCGAAGATCATGTGCTGGCCGGGGATCACGCCCTGGATCGCCGGCCCGGCGCCGTGGCTCGTGTCGCTGCAGACGGCGAAGGACTGCGGGGCGACGAGGCGCCCGTGGCGGCTCGCCGCGGCGTACTCCTCGTCGAAATGCAGCGGGTTCGGGTTCTGCATCCCCTGCGCCCAGCGGCGGACGTCGTTGGGCGCGATCGGGTCCTTGAGCATCCCGCCGCCGAGGGGCTTGCCGATCCAGCGGTCGACGTCCATGGTGTCGAGCAGGCTCATCCCGTCGTCGCGCATCCTGGGTCCGCTCATCGCTCCTCCCTCTCCTTCGCACGACTCACTCCTGGGTCACCGCGTAGTTGCCGTGGCGGTCGAGCTCCGCCGTCCAGCCCGGGTACACGACCATCGTGGTGAAGCGCTCCTCCACGATCGCCGGGCCTTCGATCCGGTGGCCATGCCCGACGCGCTCGCCGTCGTAGATGGGCGTGTCGACGAAGCGCCCCTCGAAGAAGGCCGGCCGCCGCGAGCGCAGCGCCGACGCCACCGGCGTGCGCACGCGCTCGTACTCGCGCAGCTCCGGCTTGGTCGTGCGCCCGAGGGTCTGGACGCGCACGGCCCGGATCACGGGCTCCTCGTCGCGCACCGCGTAGGCGTGCAGCTCCTCGTGCAGGTCGTGGAAGCGCTCGACGGTGGCGCGCAGGTCCGCGTCGCTCATGCGGCCGCCCTGGGTCGCCGCCGGGACCGGCATGTCGAAGGTCTGGCCCGGGTAGCAGATCGCGAGCATGCGGGTGCGTTCGAGGTCGTCGGGCCCGAGCCCCGCCGCGGCGAGCTCGGCGGCGGCCTGCGCCTCGATCTCGGCAAAGAGCGCGTTGATCCGCTCCGGGTCGGCGCGCCCGGCCGGCGAGATGTAGGAACGCTGGGTGTCGACGACCCAGTCCGCGAGGAGCAGGCCGAGCGCCGAGAAGGCCGGCGAGGTCTTCGGCACCAGCAGCCTGCGGATGCCGAGCTCCTCCGCCTGCTTCGCGGCGTGGACGGGGCCGTTCCCGCCGTAGACCACCATGCAGAGCTCGCGCGGGTCGAAGCCCGCCTCGGAGGAGACGCGCCGGATCGCGTTGGCCATGTTGGCGTTCACGATGCGGAAGATCCCGTGGGCGGCCTCCACCTCGTCGAGGCCGAGCGGCGCGCCGATCTCGCGGCGCAGCGCCTCGCGCACGCCGGCCGCCTGGAGCTTGAACTCGCCGCCGCAGAGCGCCTCGGGGTTCAGGTAACCGAGCACGAGGTTCGCGTCGGTCACGGTGGGCCGGGTCCCGCCGCGGCCGTAGCAGATCGGGCCCGGATCGGCCTGCGCGCTCTCGGGCCCGACGCGCAGCGCCCCGGCCTCGACGCGCGCGATCGAGCCGCCGCCCGCCCCGATCGAGTGCATCTCGACCATCGGCAGCCCGACCAGGTAGCGCTGCTGCCAGTTCCAGAAGCTCCGGATCGAGGGCTTGCCGCCGCGCACCAGGCAGGCCTCGTAGGAGGTGCCGCCCATGTCGATCGCGATGAAGTCGGAGACCCCGGCGCGCTTCGCCACCGCGCAGGCCCCCATCACCCCGCCGGTCGGGCCCGAGCCGAGGGCGGCCACCGCCTTCCGGGCCATGAACCCGGCGGTCATGATGCCGCCGTTCGACTGCATCACCAGGAGCTCGTGGCCGTAGCCGCCCTCGCGCAGCGCCGTCTCGAGGCGGCGCAGGTAGTTCTCGACGCGGGGGCCGACGTAGGCGTCGACGAGCGTCGTGCTCGTGCGCTCGAACTCGGGAGCGGTCGGCATCACCTCGTGCGAGAGCGAGACGCGCGCGTCCGGGTGCTCCTCGCGGATGATCTCGCGCACGCGCTTCTCGTGGGCGGGGTTCACGAACGAGAAGAGCAGGCACACGGCGATCGACTCGGTGCCCTGGAGCCGGAGGCGGCGCACGGCCTGCCGCACCGCCTCCTCGTCGAGCGGCCGGACCACCTGGCCGCGGAAGTCGAGCCGCTCGGGGACGCCGAAGCGCCGGCGGCGCGGCGCGATCGGGATCGGCGGCGGGAAGGCCGGGTCCCAGATGCTCTCCTTGTAGCCGCGCCGGATCTCGATCTCGTCGCGGTGGCCCTCGGTCGTGACGAGGCCCGTTAGCGCACCGTTCATCTCGATCAGGGTGTTGTCCGCGGTGGTGGTGCCGTGGACCACGATGTCCGTGCGGCCGAGGAAGGCGCGCAGCTCGAGCCCCTCGGCCTCGGCCAGACGCGCGAGCCCGCGCATCACGCCCTCGGACTGGTCGGGGAGCGTGGTCGGCTCCTTCGCGAGCACGGTCCCGCCGGCCGGCCGGTCGAGGAGGAAGTCCGTGAAGGTGCCGCCGACATCGATCCCGATGCGGTAGCCCATCTAGTGTCCCGTTCCAGAAATTCGCCGGCATTCGGCCGCGGCTTCGGGCCGCTGGCTGCGTTGCGCTCCCTGCGCCATTGCTCTGCTATGCCTCAGTCGCGCGCCTTGCCAGCGGCCCGAATCCGCGCCCTCGGTGCACGGCGAGTTTCTGGAACGGGACACTAGCGCCTCCGGCTCTCGCGCAGGCGCCGGGTCGCTTCGAGGTCGACGGCGAGCGAGTAGTCGTCGAGTCGGCCGCGGAAGACGACGCCGTAGTCGCGCTCGGCCGAGGCCAACGAGACGTACTCGTCGAGCACGTCGCCCTGCACGCAGTGCGGGTCGCGCTCCAGGGGATCGCCCCAGCCGCCGCCGCCGCCGTAGAGGTACTCGAAGGCCTCGCCGGCGGCGTGCGGCACGGCGTTGGCGACGTTCGCGACCCGGGCGGGATCGGTGTCGAAGCGCACCGTGAGCCGGTTCGGCGCGCCGTCCCGGGCGCCTCCCATCCCGGCCATCGGGTACTTCATGCCGACCATCCAGGTCGAGAGCGTCGCCGGCACGAGTGTGCGCTTCACGAGGCGCGAGCCGGGGCAGCCGCGCCACTGCCCGGCGCCGCCGCTGTCCGTGGCGTAGTCGCAGGCCTCGTGGCGCACCGGGAAGATCGACTCGTTCACCTCGGCCGTGGCGCGGATCAGGTTGCCGAACGAGGCGGGCATCGAGCCCCAGCCGTCGCAGCCCCGGACCGCGTTGCAGTAGGCGGCGAGCACGTCCACGCCGTGGTCGATGAAGAGCCGTCCGCTCTCGGGGTGCTGCCCGACCAGCACGTTCGGCCCGCCGAGCTTGTAGATCTGCGGGCAGGCGCGCTCGGGGAGCACGCGGGCCATCGCCTTGGCGATCGCCTCGCCGACCTCGACGCCCGGGTGGTGCGTCCCGGCGGCGACGGTCCAGCCGGGCCGGGGGTTCAGCACGCAACCCTCGGGCACGACGAGCTCGATCGAGTCGAAGAAGCCCTCGTTCTTCGGGATCGCCGGGTCCATCATGCTCGCGAGCTGCGCCACCACGTAGCCGCGCGTGTTGCCGAAGGTCGAGTAGGCCTTGAGGCCCTCCCGGGTGTCGGAGCCCGTGAAGTCGACCGCGAGGCGATCGGCGTCGACGGTGATCTTCACGTGCACGTGGATGTCCGGGTTCCCGACCGGGTCGTGGTCGACGTAGCAGTCGGCTTCGTAGACGCCGTCGGGCCAGGCCGAGACCTCCTCGCGGAAGCGTCGCGCCGCGTAGGCGATCGAGTGGTCGACGGCCGCGCGCACGGTCGGGACGCCCCAGCGCGCGACGATCTCGCGCAAGCGGCGCGCGCCGAGCTGCGCGGCGCCGATCTGCGCGCGGATGTCGCCGAGGAAGGTCGGCGTGCGGTTGTTCACCGCCATCATGTAGACGACGTCGCGCCGCTCGCGGCCGCGGTCGTAGACCTTGATCGCCGGGAAGCGCACGCCCTCGGCCCAGATGTCGAGCGCCTCGGCGTTGTAGCCGCCCGGCACGCCACCCCCCGTGTCGGCGTGGTGGCACTGGATCGAGGCGATGAGCGCGACCTCGCCGTCCACGAGGATCGGGGCGAAGACGTTGTAGTCCGGCAGGTGGCCGCCGCCGTGGTAGGGGTCGTTGGCCACGAAGACGTCGCCCTCGTGCATCCCCTCGTCGCGGAAGAAGTCGAGGGCGAAGCGCACCGGGAGGGTCGAGGAGAGCATGAACTGCGGGATCCCGACCGAGAGCGCGGCGAGGCGCCCGCGCCCGTCGAGGATCGTCGCGTTGCGCTCGTTCGACTGGTTCAGGATCGGCGTCGTCGCGGTGAGCGAGACGTGGGTGGCCATCTCGTAGGCCACCGTCTCCATCGCGCCGCGGATCACCTCGACCGTGACCGGATCGATGGCGGGCGCGGGCGGGCGCGCCGCGAGGGCCGGAGCGAGATCGTGCGCCACCATGTCGCATCCCCCGGCGGATCTGACGGGGTGTCAGGTGAAGGCGATTCTCGCCTAGCGGCACCGAAACGCCAAGGGGTCCCGCCCGGGCCCGATCGCGGCGCGAACGACCCGGGTCGCGCGCTCCCGAGCCGCGTCCGCTAGGCTCCGCGACGCGCGCCTCGGAGAGTGCCATGGATGTCGACTACGATCCGTGCCGGCCCGAGTGGCGCGACGACCCCTACCCGCACTACCGGGCGCTGCGAGACTCGGCACCCGTGTACTGGGCGCCCACGACCCGGGCCTTCTGCGTCTCGCGCTACGAGGACGTGATGTTCGTGCTCCGCAGCCCGGAACTCTTCTCGTCGCGCGCGATGTTCACCTTCCTCATGAACCAGGGTCAGGAGGGGCGGCCGCCGCTCTCGTGGCCGATGCTGCGCTTCCTCGTCCGCTTCGTCTGGCGCACCCGGCTCAACCCGCTCGAGTTCACCACGGCCCGCAACCTGATCGCCGAGGACGGCGAGCGGCACGCGACCCTGCGCAACATCGTGAACCGCGGCTTCACGCCGCGCCGCATCGCCGGCTGGGAGGCGCGCGCGAGAGAGCTCGTGGCCGACGCGATCGCGAAGCTCCACTCGGGGGCGCCCTTCGACCTGGTCGAGGACCTCGCGATCCCGCTCCCGGTCTCGATCATCGCGGAGATGCTGGGCGTCGAGCCGGCGCGCCGCAGCGATTTCAAGCGCTGGTCCGACACCATCATCCACATGGCGACCGGGCCCGGGCGCGACGGCGATCGCTTCGCCCCGCCCATCGCGGACACGATCATCGAGCTCCTCAGCTACCTGCGCGGCGTCGCGGAGGAGCGCAAGCGCCGGCCGGCCGACGACCTCGTGAGCGCGATCGTGGCCGAGCAGGCGGGCGAGACCGCCCTCAGCATCCGCGAGGTGATCCAGTTCGTGATGCTGCTGCTCGTCGCCGGGAACGAGACCACGACGAACCTGATCGGAAACGCCGTGACGGCGCTGCTCGACCACCCGGGCGAGCTGGCGCGCGTGGCGGCCGATCCCTCGCTCGTGCCCGCTGCGATCGAGGAGACCCTGCGCTACGACCCGCCCATCCAGATGCTCTTCCGCAACGCCACGCGGGACGTGGAGCTCGGCGGCGTGGCGATTCCGAAGGGCGCGTACGTCGTACCGCTGCTCGGCTCGGCGAACCGGGACGAGCGCCAATTCGCCGACCCCGACCGCTTCGAGGTCCGGCGCGAGACGCAGGGCCACGTGGGCTTCGGCTTCGGCAAGCACTTCTGCCTGGGCGCGTCGCTCGCGCGCCTCGAGGCGCGCGTCGCGCTCGAGGCGCTGGTGCCCGAGCTGGCGCGCCTCGAGCGGCAGGGCCCGCGCGAGGGGGTGGACTCCTTCCTCGTGCGCGGACCGCGTCGCCTCGAGCTGCGACCCGCTGCGTAGGCTGCGGATCGGATCCTCAGTGCTCGTGGTCGTGCGCGTGCCCGTGATCGTGGCCGGGCGGACGCGCGGCGAGCGCACGGGTACGCTCCTCGAGCTCGGCGGGCGCGCAGATCCCCTTGGCGGCGAGCAGGCGTTCGAAGGCCACCTCCCAGCGCGCGTAGTAGCTCCACGTCCCGGGGGCGGAGCCCGCCTGCTCGAAGGCGGCGATCTCCTCGATCAGGAGCCGGCGGAACTCCTCCCACTCGAAGAGACCGGCTTCGCGCAGGGCCAGGGTCAGGCCGAAGAGGCGGCCCTCCCAGGGCGCCTCGAAGACGAGCTCGCCGTTGCGCCGCGGCGGGGCGGCCGGCCCCGCGAGATCGAGCGCGGGCTCAGCCACCGCGCGGCTCTTCCGGCGCGCGCGCCGTCGCCACGCCGATCATCGCGTCGCGCGTGATCAGCGCGCGCAGCTCGACCTCGGGGAGCTGCGCGCTGCCCGCGGGCCGCTCGGGGAGCACGAGGTAGCGGACCTCGGAGCTCGAGTCCCAGACGCGGATCTCGACCTCGGGCGGGAGGTCCAGGCCGAGCTCGCGCAGCACGGCGCGCGGCTCCCGCACGACGCGCGAGCGGTAGGCGGGAGACTTGTACCAGGCCGGCGGGAGGCCGAGGACCGGCCACGGATAGCAGGAGCAGAGTGTACACACGACCACGTTGTGCACGCGCGGCGTGTTCTCGACCACCACCATGTACTCGCCCTGCGGCCCGCCGAAGCCGAGCTCGGCGATCGCGGCGGTGCCGTCGGCGAGCAGGCGCCGCTTGTAGCCGGCGTCCACCCACGCGCGGGCCACCACCTGGGCGCCGTTCAAGGGCCCGACCTCCTCTTCGAAGTGCCGCACGATCGCGTCCACCTGCGCGGGCTCGAGGAAGCCCTTCTCGTGGAGGAGCCGCTCCAGCGCCTCGACGCGCAGCGCGAGGTCGGCCCGGCCCTCGGCATCGGAGCTGCGCCCGCTCATACGCCCGGATCCGGCTCGAGGTAGCTCTCGAAGAGGTCGACGTGCACGCAGGTCCCGGGCTCGGCGCCCTCGCCGAAGAGCTCGCGCCCCGCGAAGCGCACCGCGTAGACGGGCTGCGGATCCTCCCCCTTCCCGTGCGCGTTCGCGTCGGGGAAGACGCAGGCCGGGTAGACGCGCTCCACCAGGCCGCGCCGCGCGCGCGCATAGGCCGGAAGCCGCGTGTGCCCGGCGGGCTGGTGGTTGCGCGTGCGCACCCGGTCGCCGGCCCGGAAGGCGGGCGCGCGCCCCGGCTCGCGCAGGAAGGGATGCGGAGCGGCGGGGCCCCGGGCCGGCAGCACTGGAAGCGGCGCGGCCGGCTCGGTGCCTCCCGCGATTCGTGCCTCGAGCTCCCCGGCGCGCAGCACGCCGCGCCCGAGCAGGTCGCGCTCGAGGCGCGCGAGCCAGCGCCCGTAGTAGCCGTTCGCGAGGTAGGTCACCGGGTCGAGCCGCTCGAGCCCGTGCCGCCGCGCGTCGATGTTCCCGCCGAGCCGCCGCGAGGCCAGCGCCGACATCCCGAAGACGCGCGCCTCCCAGCGCTCGTGGAAGACCGGCTCGTCGCGCTCCACCTCGACGCGGCCGAAGCCGTGCATCCCCCCCATGTCGTGGATGCCGTTCATGGGGGAATCGTACGCGAGCGGAGGCGGCGGGACTAGGAGGCCGACTGGAGAGTCGGCCTCCGCGCAGCGGGCCGGAGCTCCTGTGGAGCTCGGCCCAGGCGAGGTAGAGTCGAGACGTGGCGCGGTGACGTAGGCATGGTCCATCCGTTGCCGACCCTTTCGGTTGCCGGTGCCTCACTCACCATGCCGTGCTCCGTTTCCACGTCCCGCTCGTCAAACCGGACGTGCGGTTTTCCCGCA
>CAZUYC010000111.1:0-29232 GCA_964624475.1 uncultured Spirochaetales bacterium
CCCGCGCAGCCCCAGCGCGGCGCGGATCTTCTTCCACCAGATCTTGATCGCGAGCGCCGCGCCCGCCGCCGCCGCGACGATCGCCTGCAGCACGAAGCTCCCGGCGCCGGGGTCGATGTACGCGATCATCGAGTCCTCGAAACCCGATATGATACCGGAGCCGAGATGCACGGAGAAGGCCGCGCGCGCAGGACCGGGTCGGCGCGGTCGGCGGACCGCCCGCGCGCGGCGTCGCTCGCACGCTGGCTGGGGCCGCTCGCGCTCTCCGCCGCGTTCGCGGCGCTCGCCGCGTGGAGCTGGGATCGCTGGTCCGACGTCCAGATCGACTTCGGCAACGAGCTCTACCTGGCGTGGCGGCTCGCGAGCGGCGAGGTCCTCTATCGCGACCTCGCCCACCGCAACGGGCCGCTCTCGCCCTACTGGAACGCGGCCGCCTTCCTGCTCTTCGGCGCCTCGGTGCGCACGCTGGTCGTCTGCAACCTCGCGATCCTGGCGGGCACCTGCGCGCTCGCCTGGCGCATCTTCGCACCCGCGTGCGGGCGCCTCGTTGCCTTCGCCTGCGGGCTCGTGCTGCTCGCGGCCTTCGGCTTCGCCCACACCCTCGCCGTCGGCAACTACAACTGGGTCGCCCCCTACCAGCACACCCAGACCCACGGCGTCGCCCTCGGGATGGCGCTCGCGCTCGCGGCGGGCGCGGCGATCGCGCGCCGGAGCGCGGCGTGGTGGGGCGTCGCGGGGGCGTGCCTCGGCCTCGTCTTCCTGACCAAGGCGGAGCTCTTCGTGCCCGCCGCCCTGGCGGCGGCCCTGGGCCTCGCGCTCGAGGCCGCCGCTGCGCAGCCTCGCGCCGGGCGCGCCGCGGCGCTGCTCGCCCTCGGCGCGCTCCTCCCGGTGGCCGTCGCGTTCGTCGCCCTCGCGACCCGGATGGCGCAGCGCCTCGCGCTCGACGGCGTGCTCGGAAACTGGAGCTACCTCGGTGGGATCCTCGCCGATCCGTTCTACCTCGGGCGCGCGGGGCTCGACGCGCCGTGGCGCAACGCCGCCCGGGCGCTCGCAGGGCTCGGCGCGCTCGCGGCCTACGCGGCGGCCTGCCTGCTCGTCGACCGCGCGCTCCCGCTGCGCCGCCGCGCGCTCGTGGCCTCCGCCGCGGCCGTCGCGGTCTTCACGAGCCTGCTCGCGGCTCGGAATCGGATCGCGTGGGACGAGCTCGCGCGCGCGCTTCCGCTCACGAGCGCGATCGGCACGGCCGTCCTCGTCGCCGCCTGTTGGCGCCGCCGGGGCGAGCGCGCCGAGCTCGCGCGCCTCGCGCCGCTGGCGCTCTTCGCAATGCTCTCGCTGGGGCTGCTCGCAAAGATCGCCCTCCACGCGCGCGTCGGTCACTACGGATTCGCGCTCGCCATGCCGGCGGCACTGCTGCTCGTGGCCGGGCTCGTGGACGGAGTCCCGCGGCTCCTTCCGGCAGGACGCGGGTCGGTGGCTCGCGCGCTCGGGGCGGCCGCCGTCGCGGTCTTCGTCGCGCTGCTCCTCGGGCAATCGGCGGCGCGCTACGCGCGCAAGCAGGTCCCGGTGGGACGGGGCGCCGACCGCGTCCTCGCCGAGGCGCCGCGCGGGACGCGGATCGCCGCCGCCCTCGAGCGCCTCGAGCGCCTGCTCCCGGCCGGCGCCACGCTTCTGGTCCTACCCGAGGGAGTGGGTCTCAACTACTGGCTACGGCGAAGCAATCCTAGCCGCTTCAGCCTTTTCTTGCCGACCGAGATCGCGGCCTTCGGCGAGGGGGCGATGCTCGCGGACCTCCGCTCCGATCCGCCCGACTTCGTCGTGCTGGCGCACCGCGACGGCCGCGAGTTCGGCGTCGGGCCCTTCGGCCAGGACCCGCGCAACGGAAAACGCCTACGCGAGTGGATCGACGCCGCCTACGAGCGCGTGGCGCGGATCGGGCCCGAGCCCTTCGGCGGCGAGGGCTTCGGCCTCGTGATCCTCAGGCGCCGGGGCGCGTAGGCCCGGCTCGCGACACCCGGCGATAGAGGCCCCAGTAGAAGCCCGAGATCGCGGCATGATCGAACTCCGCGGCGAGGCGGTAGCTGCCGGCCGCCGGGAAGGAGATCTCGGCCAGGGGTCGCGGCGGGCGCGCGCGCCGGTGGACGACGATCCACTCCGGGCCTGCCTCGGGCCAGCGGCCGCGCTCGCGGTAGTCGAGGGTCCTTCCGGGCGGGAGCAGGCGCGCGTAGAAGCGCAGCACGATCCCGTTGCGGAAGTCCTGGTCGCTGCCGACGACGATCGTCGGTCCGGCGCTCTGCTCCGCCATGGTGCGCAGCGCCGCCTGGAAGCCGCCGCGGCCGAGCTCGAGAAAGCGCGCGGTGTGCACGCCGTTTCCGGCGAAGAAGACCGCGAGGCCGGCGAGCGCGGCGGCGCGCCGGGCGCCGCCGGCGCGCAGCGCGCCGGCGAGGAGCCGGGCGAGCAGGATCAGGAAGAGCGCGATCCCGATCAGGAAGTAGCGGAGCGCGATCACGCCGGGGCGCATCACCGCGAAGACCGTTGCGGGCGCGAGCGCGATGACCACGAGGAAGAGGATCCAGAGATCGTCGCGCTCGCGGGCGAGCCGGAAGAGCCCGAGCGCCAGCAGCCCGAGCGCCAGGGCCGCGTAGGCGGGCGCGAGCGACGGTTCGACCGGGAGCCCGAGCGAGAAGCCGACGCTGCGCGCCACGATCTCGTTCGCCACGACGGGCGGGCCGCCGCCGACCCGTAGATGGCGCAGGTCCACGAGGTAGAGGAGCAGGAGGGCGAGCGCGGGGGCGGCGTGCAGGCGCAGGGCATCGGCGAGCCGGGCCGCGCGCGGGCCGGGGCGCCGCGCCAGCCGCAGCGCCGTCAGCGCGAGCGCGCCGGCCCAGAAGAAGAGGAAGACGAGCTGCGAGAGGATGCCGAGGCAGGTCGCGGCGGCGAAGAGGGCGGCCCACGCCGCGCCCCCGCGCTCGAGGAAGCGCCGCAGCGCCAGGAGCGCTACGAGCGCGAAGAACACGGCGAGCGCGTAGCCGCGCGCCTCCGACGCATAGTGGACCAGCGGGAAGCTCGCGGCGGAGAGCGCCGCCGCGAGCAGCGCCTCGAGGCTCCCGCGGCGGCCGGCCAGCGCGGCGGCCAGCACGATGCTCGCCGAGCCGGCGAGGAGCGACGGCAGGCGATAGATCGCCCACTCGCGCTGGTCGCCGAGCCAGTAGAAGAGCAGCGTGTTCAGGTGGTGGTTGTTCGAGTGGTGGATCGCGGTGAAGACGCCGAACGCCGAGCGGAGCCGCTGCGCGTCGGCCCAGGTCCAGATCTCGTCGAGCCAGAAATCGCTCCAGCACGGGATCGCCCGCACGATCGTCCCGGCCACGACGCAGGCCGCGACGGCGAGCCCGAGGGAGCGGGGCGCCCCGCCCGCGTCCCCGCTCACCGCCGCCGTCCCCAGATCTCGACGCGCGGGGCCCCCACGGTGGTGCGGAAGCGGTGCTGGCGCGGGTCCTCGCGGTTCTCGAAGGCCGTGTCCGGGTAGTCGATCACGTAACGCCGGTAGTCGCCCTCCGCGATGAAGCGGCGCAGCGTCTCCCGCAGGGTGCGCGAGACGGGCGCCAGGTTGTGGCGCCGCAGCAGGATCCAGTCGGCCCCGCGCGCCGCCTCGAGGTTCTCGCCGGTGAGCCCGCCGACGACCCGCAGGCCGGTGTAGAACTTGATCGGAAGGTCCTCGTAGACGATCGCCACCGTATGCCAGGGGCGCGCATGCGCGCGCAGGAAGCCGACGATGCCCTCGACCGGGCCGTCGTAGTCGTGGGTGATCTCGTACACGAAGTCTTCGAGCGGGCCGCTCACCACCCAGGCCGCGGCGGCGGCGACCCCGAGGGCCGGCCAGGCGCGCGCGAGGCTGCCCACGAGGAGCCCGACCACGGCGAAGAGCGGCGGCACGAGCGGCGTCAGGTAGCGCGCGTAGGTGCCGGGGCTCAGCAGCGCGAGGAGCGCGACCCCGAGGCCGGTGTGGAGCGCGACGAGCGCGAGCCCGCTCCAGGCCCCCTGCGGGATCGCGGGCTCGCCGCGCCGCGCGCGCCGCAGCGCGAGGAGCGGCGCCGCGAGCAGCCAGAGCCCGTGGGCGAGGAAGACGGCGACGAGGGTCTCGGCGAAGCTGCGCAGGTAGAAGAGCGAGTCGCTCGCGCTCTGGAGCCGCGCCACGTAGCCGGGTCCGAGCTTCACCCCCGAGAGCCAGACCAGCCAGGGCGCCGAGAGCGCGGCGGCCGCCGCGGCGGCGGCGAGCGTGGGCAGGAGCCGTTCGCGCGCGAACCACAGCGCGTGCAGGCAGCAGGCCCCGAGCAACACCGCGCAGTAGAGGTAGTGCGTGTGGAAGAGGAGGACGGCCGCCGCGAGCAGTCCCCAGGCGGGCCGGCGCCGACCGCGGCCGAGCCGCGCGTAGGCGAGGAGTCCGGCCAGGGCGAGGAGCGCGGCGAGGCTGTACCAGCGGCACTGGCGCGCCAGGATCAGGAAGGGGACGGAGAGGGCGAGCAGTCCTCCCGCCGCGGCGGCCGCCACGCGATCGCGCCAGAGCTCGCGCGCGAGCGCGAAGGTCAGCACCACGCAGCCGACGCCGGCCAGGGCGAAGGGCAGCCGCGCCGCGAAGGTCGTCTGGCCGAAGATCGCGAAGGACGCGGCGACCGCGTAGAACGAGAGCCAGGTGTGCCAGCGCCAGACGCCGTCCGGGCCGTACTCGGCGCCGAGCTCCTGCGAGAAGTGGTTGGTGCCGTCGGTGCCGAGCGGGACCCCGTGCTCGAGGATCGTTCGCGCGAGCAGCGCCGTCTGCGCCTCGTCCTGCCACAGGTACTGATTGCCGAGGTTCGCGAGCAGGAGCACGCTCGAGAGCGCGGTCAGCGCGCCAACGACCGCCAGGTCGCGACGATCCATGCGCTGCGCGGCGCTCATCGCACGGCGCCGCGAGGGGGCGGCTCGAAGTCCGCGCCGACCCCGCCGAGCCGGACCCGCCCGGGAGCCACCGCGGCGGCGCGCAGCGCCGGCGCCCCGGCCGCGCCGCCGACGAGGAAGAGGCCGAGCCGAGCGAGGTCGCCGTCGAAGGCGTCCTCGGGGATCTGGGCCGCGAAGACGAGCGCGCCGTCCCTCCCCGGCAGCGCCGGGACGACGGCGCGGACGATCCCCCCGGTTGCGATCGCGACGTAGGGCCGCGCCGCGAGGCCCGCTGGCGCGACGAAGCTCCCGACGATGCGGCTGGCGGCCCACGCATCGGGGTGTGCTTGCGCGGCGCGCAGACCCTCGGCATCGATCTCGATGCGCAGCTCGGCGTCCGGACCCCGCACGAGCTCGCCGACCGGCCGCCCGACGAGGCGAAGGTACGGCCCCACCCGATAGAGCCCCGCCTCGCCGGGGCGCGTGCCGAAGAGCGCGAGCTTGCGGTCGAGGCTCTCGCGGCGATCGAGCGACTCGACGGGGAAGGCGAAGCGGTGGCCGCCGTTGTCCACGATCGACTGCTCGCGGCGCTCGGGGCAGCCCGGATCGAAGGCCGAGCAGCCGTCCACGCTCCAGGGAACCGCGATCCCGAGCACCCCGGCGAGGGTCGGGAGGAGGTCGACGCTCTCGACGGGCCGCGGGTCCACGGCCCCGGAGGCCTGGTGGGGGCGCTTGAGCAGCAGCGGCACGCGCAGGACGTCCTCGGGATGTGCCGCCACGTCCGGGTCGCGGCGCGACTCGGCGGGCCAGAAGGAGGCGCCGTGGTCCGCGGTCACGACGATCAGGGCGCGCTCGAAGAGACCCGCCCGGCGCACGCGCGCGAGGAGCCTCCCGAGCAGGCGGTCGGCGTAGGCGACCTGGAGCAGGTGGCGCTGGTAGGCCTCGACCACCCACCACGGCTCGGGCCCCCAGAACTCGCGCCGCAGGCCGGGGATCGCGTTCGGCTGGTACTTGCGCCCGCTCGCGGTGTGGAGCCAGGGCACGTGGGGCAGGAGCGAGTGGAGGAAGTGGAGGCAGGGCCGCGGGCAGGGCTCGATGGCCGACGTGAACTCCGCGAACTGGTTGGAGCGCCCGCGTCGGCTGCCGTCCGCGAGCTCCTCGAGATGCTCCGCGTCCGGCCACGCGAAGTCGCCCCAGGCGTGCTCCACGTCCGGGAGGCGCTCCGCGAGCCCGGACGGCAGCAGCGCGTGCAGCCAGAGGACGCCGAGATCCGCCGCCACGCCGCCGGCGCGCGTCCGCCCGCCGGCCGCGCGGGCGCCGCCGTAGAGCAGCGTCTGCGGCTCCTGGACGTGCAGCGCATAGGCGCCGCCGAGGAGCGCGAAGAGGTTCTCCGGCTGGTCCGCCCAGGTGGCGAGGAGCGCGGGATCCGGATGGCGGCCGGTCAGGATCGCCGGCACGGCCTCGAGCGTCGAGGCGCCGACGCTCGCCGCGCGCGGGAACCAGGTGGCGTGGCGCGCGAGGTCGGCAAACGCCGGGTAGCGCTCGGGGTCGATGCGCCCGTCGGCGTCGAGGAGCGACGTGGTCGGGAGCTCGTCGAAGACCACCATCACGATCGGGGGGAGGCTTGCGGCGGCTGCGGCCGAGATCGCCGGCGCGGGCGGCGGAGCGAGGAGCCTGGCGACGCGCGGATCGCGCAGCCAGGGGGCGAGCGGCAGGAGCGGGAGCGGCGCGAGCAGCGCCGTGAAGACGCGCACGCCGCGGCGGCGAGCAAAAACCCATGCCAGCGCGACCGCCAGTCCCGCCGCGGCGGCGAGCGGCGCCGCGGAGCCGAGGCCCGGGAGCGCGCGCAGGACCGGCAACGCGAAGGCTCCGCCGAACGCTCCGGCGAGCCCGGCGCGCATCCACCCGGCGGCGCGGGGTGCCACGAGGGCGGCCCCGCGCAAGGCGAGCCAGGCCGCGAGCGGCGGCAGCGCGAGGAGCCCCCCGATCGCCGCCGCGAGCGACGCGCCGACGAGGCCGTGAGCGACGAGGAAACCGGGGTTCCGCGCCAGCAGCTCGAGCAGCGGGGACGCGAACGCGAGGCCGCAGAGCGCGAAGAGCTGGAGGCCCTCGGCCAGAGGTCCTTCGGCGAGCCGCACTCCCGACTCCACGCGACCGCGCAGCATAGCGCGAAGAGCGATCTGCGGAGTGGGGGCGGCGCAGAGCCGCTACCGTCCGCGGCGGCCATGGTCGAGCGAGGCACCGGCGCCCGGGGGCGGGCCGCACGCTGGCTCGCGCCGGCGGCGCTCTTCGCGGCCGCGGTCGCGATCCGCGCGCTCCCGTGGCGGACCGTGTTCGTCGGCGATGCGATCTTCCTCTTCGATCACGACTCCTACTACCACCTGCGCCGGATCGTCTGGTCGGTGGTGCACTTCCCGGCGGCGCTCGGCTTCGATCGCTACCTGAACTTCCCGGAAGGCGGCCGCGCGATCTGGACGCCGGTCTTCGACTGGCTGGTCGCGCTGATAGCGCTCCCCTTCGCCGAGCCCGGGCGCTTCGAGAGCGTCGAGCGCGTCGCGGTCTTCGTGCCGCCGCTGCTGGGCGGCGCCACGGTCGTGGCGCTCCACTCGCTCGCGCGCCGCCACTTCGACGCGGCCACGGCGCTGCTCGCCGCCGCGCTGCTCGCCGTGCTCTCGGCCCACTTCTGGTACTCGCAGCTCGGCTTCGTCGACCACCACGCCGCCGAGGCGCTCTGCGCGACCCTGCTCCTCGCCGCCGCGATGGGCCTGCTCGACCGCGAGGCGCGGGCGGAGAGCCTGCTGCGGCCCGCGCTCGGTCTCGGGCTCGCGCTCGCGCTCTCGCTCCTCGTCTGGCCCGGGAGCCTGCTCTACGTGGCGATCGTGGAGGGCGGGCTGCTCGCGGCGCTCGCGACGCGCGCCGGGGCCCCGCGAGCGGTCGCCTTCGCGCGCGCCTTCGCCGGCGCGCAGGCGGTGGCGCTCGCGGCGGTGGCCCCCTTCGCCGCCGCGGCGGAGCCGTCGCGCTTCGGGCCGTGGAGCCCGCTCGTGCTCTCGCGCTTCCAGCCCTTCGCCTTCGCCGCCCTGGCGTGCGTCGGGGTCGCCTGCGCGGCGCTCTGGCGCCGGCGGCCGGCGCTGGCCGCAAGCCCGGCGGCGCGCGTCGCCTGCATCGGCCTGGCCCTGCTCGCGCTCGCGGCGCCGCTCCTGCCGGAGCTCGCCCGCGGCCTGGAGGACGCCGTCCGCTGGCTCACGCGCCGCGAGAGCTTCCAGGCACAGGTCGCAGAGTCGCAGCCGCTGCTCGCCGGCGCGGGCGGCCGGGGAGCCGCGGTCGCCGCCGCACGGCTCTCGTGGTTCGTGTTCGCCTCGCCCGTCGCGTGGATCGCGGCGGTGGCGTGGGCGTGGCGGCGTCCCGTGCGCGCCCCGCTGCTCCTCTGGCTCGGCTTTTCCGCCGCGCTCCTCGGCGCGACGCTGCTGCAGCGGCGCTTCTTCAACGCCCTCTCGGTCCCGTTCGCGCTGCTCTTCGCCTTCTCGGCGCGCGCCGCCGACGCGCGTCTCGCCGCCGCGTTCGGCCGCCGCCCGGCGCTCCGGCGCGTCGCCCGCGCCGCCCTCGCCGCGGCGCTCCTGGCCTGCCTCGCGCCGGTGGCCGAGAGCTACCGGCTCCACGTCGCGGCGCTCTTCGACGACCCGGCCCGGGGCCCGCTCCACGTGGCGCCGAGCCTCGTGCGCAGGCGCGCGATGCTCGAGATGGCGATCTGGATGCGCCGCCGCACGCCCCCCACCGCGGGCTGGCTCGATCCGGCGCGCGAGCCGGGCTACGGGATCCTCGCGCCCTGGGAGCTCGGGCACATCCTCCAGTACGTCGCGCGCCGGCCCACGGTCGTCGACAACTTCGGGGACGACGTGGGCGAGCGCGGCTTCGAGCAGGCGCGGCGCTACTACGCGAGCGAGGAGCCCGCCGCCTCGCGGATCCTCGACGAGCTGCGCGTGCGCTACGTGATCGCCCAGCGCGAGCCCCCCTTCCTCGCGCCCGAGCCCGGCGAGCGGTCGATGTTCGCCTCGCTCTACTACTTCGATGGCGGTGAGCGCTCGCGCTCCGAGCTCTGGCCAGGCCTGCCTCCGCTCCCGGCCCTCGAGCGCCACCGGCTCGTGTACGAGTCGGCGCAGAGGCTCGCCGCGGCGCCCGACGCGCCGCCCTTCTACAAGCTCTTCGAGCACGTCGCGGGCGCACGGGTCGAGGGGCGCGCGCGGCCCGGGGCGCGGGTCGAGGCCTCGCTGGGGCTGCGCACCAATCGCAGGCGCGAGCTCGTGCACCGCACGCATGCGCGGGCCGACGCCGCGGGCCGCTACCGGCTGCGCGTGCCCTACGCGAGCCGCGACGCTCCCCCGTCCGTGCGCACCGACCCGGCCTGGAGGCTCGAGTGCGAAGGCGAGCGGGCGGAGCTCGTCGTCCGGGAGTCGGAGGTGCGCGCGGGGGCCCGGGTGGTGGGGCCGCCGCTCTGCCTCGGCACCGCGGCGCCGGCGTCGGACGATCCGCAGGCCCGATGACCCGCGCCGCTGCGATACGATCCCGCCATGGGGGAGTCGCCCTTCGATCTCGTCGTCGTCGGCGCGGGGCCGGGCGGCTACGTGGCGGCCATCCGCGCCGCGCAGCTCGGCCTACGGGTCGCCGTGGTGGAGCGCGAGCACCTCGGCGGGATCTGCCTCAACTGGGGCTGCATCCCGACCAAGGCGCTGCTGCGCACGGCCGAGATCCACCACCTCCTGCACCACCTCGACGCCTTCGGCCTCTCCGCGCGCGACGTCGGCTTCGACGCGAAGAAGGTCGTCGCGCGCTCGCGCGCGGTGGCGCGGCGCCTCGCGGGCGGCGTGAAGCAGCTCCTGCGCAAGCACGCGGTGACGGTGGTCGCGGGCCACGGCCGCCTCGCCGGCCGAGGCCGCGTCGAGGTGACGCGCGAGGGCGCGCAGGAAACGCTGCAGGCTCCGCACGTGATCCTCGCGACCGGCGCACGCGCGCGCACGCTCCCCGGCCTCGAGCCCGACGGGCAGGTCGTCTGGACCTACAAGGAGGCGATGATCCCCGAGGCGATTCCCGGGCGGCTCCTGGTGGTGGGCTCGGGCGCGATCGGGATCGAGTTCGCGAGCTTCTACCGCGACATGGGCGCCGAGGTCGCGGTGGTGGAGATCCTGCCGAGGATCCTCCCCGCCGAGGACGCCGAGGTGTCGGCCGCGGCGCGCCGGGCCTTCGAGCGGCGCGGGATCGAGATCCACACCGAGGCGAGCGTCCGCGCCCTGCGCCGCGACGGCGACCGCGTGATCGCCGAGCTCGATCTCGGCGGGGGCAAGGCCGTCGAGCGGGACTTCGATCGCGCGGTGCTCGCCATCGGCATCACGGGCAACGTCGAGGAGATCGGCCTCGAGACGACCGCCGCGCGCGTCGAGAAGGGCCACCTGGTCGTCGACCCCTGGCTCGCGACCGGGGAGCCCGGGCTCTACGCGATCGGCGACCTCGTCGGGCCCCCCTGGCTCGCCCACAAGGCGAGCCACGAAGGGGTCGTGTGCGTGGAGCGCATCGCCGGGGTCGAGGGCGTCCATCCGCTCGATGCGACGCGGATCCCGGCGTGTACCTACTCCCGCCCGCAGGTGGCGAGCGTCGGGCTCAGCGAGGAGCAGGCCACCCTGCGCGGTCACGAGCTGCGCGTGGGGCGCTTCCCGTTCGTCGCCAACGGCAAGGCCGTCGCTGCCGGAGAGACCGAGGGATTCGTGAAGACGATCTTCGACGCGCGCACGGGCGAGCTCCTCGGCGCGCACCTCTTCGGTCCGGAAGTGACCGAGCTGATCCACGGCTTCGCCGTGGCGCGCGCGCTCGAGAGCACCGAGGCCGAGCTGCTGCAGGCGATCTTCCCGCATCCGACCCTCTCGGAGTCGATGCACGAGGCGGTCCTCGCGGCCTTCGGCCGCCCGCTCCACGTCTGACGGCCCGCCTTCGGCTCGCAGCCGCAGACCCGCCCGCGCGCGCTGCGAGAGGCGCCGAGCATGTCGCGTATAATGGGGCGGTCCTCCCCGCACCGCACCGGGAGACAGGAGAGACCAGGCGGATGGGCGCGTGGCTGCGCGCCGCGGCGCTGCTCGCGGCGACTGCGCTCGCGGGGGAACGCAGCGCGCCGCGGATCGTCGCGCTCGGCGATCTCCCCGGCGGCGCTCGCGCGAGCGAGGCCTTCGGCGTCTCCGGCGACGGACGCGTGGCGGTGGGGCGGAGCGAATCCGCCGCCGGCTTCGAGGCGTTCCGCTGGCAGGGCGGCGAGATCGAGGGGCTCGGCGATCTGCCGGGCGGCGCCTTCTACAGCGAGGCCTCGGCCGCCTCCGCCGACGGCTCGGCGATCGTCGGGATGAGCGAGTCGCGCGAGGGGCCCGAGGCCTGCCGCTGGCAGCAGGGTCGGATCTCGGGCCTCGGCGACCTCCCCGGCGGCGCCTTCCGCAGCGCCGCCTACGGCGTCTCGGCCGACGGGTCGGTCGTGGTGGGGCGCGGCGAGGCGGCGCGCGGGCCCGAGGCCTTCCGCTTCGAGCGCGGCGTGATGCTCGGGCTCGGCGATCTGCCGGGCGGGGAGCACGCGAGCGCCGCGTACGCCGTCTCGGCCGACGGCGAGGTCGTCGTTGGCTTCGGACTCCGCGCGGCCGGCCCCGAGGCCTTCCGCTGGGAGAAGGGCGTGATGGTCGGGCTCGGCGATCTGCCGGGGGGCGAGTTCTGGAGCAAGGCCTTCGCGGTCTCCGCCGACGGATCCGTCGTCGTGGGGCAGAGCCACTCGGCGCGAGGCTTCGAGGCCTTCCGCTGGGAGCGGGGCGCGATCACGAGCCTCGGCGATCTGCCCGGAGGCGGCGCGAACGGGCTCGCCGCGGGCGTCTCGGCGGACGGGCTCCTCGTGGTGGGCCAGGGCTGGTCCGAGGCGGGCTTCGAGGCCTTCGCGTGGCGGAACGGCTCGCTCGTGGGCCTCGCCGACCTGCCCGGGGGCGGGTTCTCGAGCGAGGCCTTCGGCGTCTCGGCCGATGGTTCCGTCGCCGTGGGGCGCAGCAACGCGGCGCAGGGGAGCGAGGCCGTGCTGTGGACCGATCCGTGGCCCTGAGCGACGCGCGCGGGCCGGCCCCGACGCTCGTCGCCGCGGCGGTCGCGTCGGTGTCCGGAGCGATCGCGCTCTCGCTCTGGGTCGCTTCGCACGAGTGGTTCACGCGCGACGATTTCGCCTTCCTCGCCTTCGTGCAGCTTCCGGAGCTCTTTAGCTGGAAGGCTGCCTACCTCCCGCTCGGCGAGCGCTTCTGGCCCTTCTACCGCCCGCTCGCGATGGAGACCTTCTTCTGGGTGGGCTTCCGCCTCTTCGGGCTCGATGCCTTCGGCTACTTCGCCGCCTCGCTCGCGCTGCACTTCGCCACGGGCGGGCTCGTTTTCCGCCTGGCGCGCCGCTTCGGCATGGGCGCGGCGGTGGCGCTGGCGACCGCGGCCCTCGCCGTGACGCGCCCCCCGTCGCTGCTCGAGATCTACTGGGGATCCGTGTTCCACTACGTAGGCGCGATCGCGTTCTCGCTGCTCGCGGCGGAGCGCTTCCTCGCCCGGCTCGCGGGCGGCGGGGCCGCGAGCCAGCTCGCGTCGTGCGCAGCGCTCCTCGCCGCGCTCCTGTGCAACGAGATCGCCGTCGCGGTGCCCGCCATCCTCGGCCTCGCCGCGCTCGCGGCGGGCGGGGGGAGGGTGCTAGCGAGCCCGCCCGCGCGGATCGCGCGAGCGCTCGTGCCGCAGGCGATCCTGACCGCCGCCTACCTCGGCTTCCGCTTCGGGCTCCTCGCCCCGGC
Organism: uncultured Spirochaetales bacterium; assembly: GCA_964624475.1. GTDB lineage: Bacteria > Myxococcota_A > UBA9160 > UBA9160 > SMWR01 > CAZUYC01. The sequence goes on from CAZUYC010000111.1 coordinate 12,741, forward strand.
GCAGACCTCGGCGCTCTACTCGCCCTCGATCGGCGCGCACGCCGCCGGCAATGCCGTGGAGCTCGTGCTCGGCGTCTTCGGGGGCGCCCGGGGGTCCATCGGATTCGCCGCCGTCGCGGTTCTCGCCCTCGCCGCGCTGGCGGCGGGGCGCGCCCGCGCGGCCGGCGCCTTCGCATGGCTCGCGCGCGTGGGAGGCGCCTGCCTCGGGTGGGCCGCCGTCGTGCTGCTGCCGTTCGCGCTGCTCCCGTTCGCCCAGGCGCGCTGGGCGATGAACCTCGAGGCGCCGCTCTGCCTCGCCTTCGGCGCGCTGCTCGAGGCCGCTCGTCGTTCGCTCCCCGCGCGGCGGCTCGGCGCGTTCGACGCGGCGCTCGCGGCGCTCCTCGTCGCGGCCGTGCCCTGGTGGGCGCTCGTGGAGCGGGGACTGGCTCCCGAGGGCGCGCATCCGCGCCGCCTCGTCGAGGGGATCGAGTCCCTGCGCCCGGAGGTCTCCGACACGGCGCAGCTCGTCCTGCTCTTTGGGGCGCCCGGACTCGCCGGGGCCGACCGGGCGGAGCGCCTGCGCTCGCTCGCGCATGGCGGCGGGGTGCTGAACGCCGTCGATCCCGGCACCGGCCGCGTGCTGCGCTTCCACGACCTCTCGCGCCGCCCCGAGCGCAACTCCGTGCGAGCCGACAGCGTCTATCTGGCGCTGCGCCCGGACCTGCGCGTCGAGCGGGCCGACGCGGCGCTGCTCGCGCGCGAGCTCCCGCGCCTGGTCGGGCCCTTCCCCGGTCGGTAAGCTCCCGCGTTCGCGTCCGCCGTCGCGCACGGGTCCGGGTCGGGCGCGAACGAGGCGGGCGGTGACCCACAGGATCGTCGAGGAGGAGCTCGAGCTCCTGGCGCGCGTCTGCGAGATCCTCGCCCGGCGCCGCGATCCCGGCTCGCCCGCCGAGGCGCCGCTCGTGCAGGAGCTCCGGGGCCTGCGCGAGCAGCTCGTCGCGCGCCCCGACGGCAAGGACGCGCTCGCGCTGCGCGAGCAATGGCACCGGCACGCCTCGCTGCTCCGCCAGCTGCGCGTGTCGCAGGCGGCGCCGCGCGTCGATCCGCGCTCGCCCTACTTCGCCCACCTCCGACTGCTCGAGGAGGACGGCCCGCGCGACCTCTGCCTGGGTCGGGCCACCTGCGTCGAGCAGGGCGTGCGCATCGTCGACTGGCGCAACGCGCCGGTCTCGCGGATCTACTACCGCTACGAGCAGGGCGACGAGTACGAGGAGCGCTTCGCGGGGAGCGTGCACGCGGGCCGCGTGCTGGCGCGCCGCAGCGTCGTGATCCGCGATGCGGCGCTCGAGCGCGTCGAGGCGCCGGAGGGCGTCTTCACGCCGTCGCCCGCGGCGGACGGCGAGTGGCGGCGCGCGGAGCCGCGCGCGGGCCGCCTCGCGGGCGGCGAGGGAGCGGCGCTGCGGGCGCACGCGCTCGGCGCGGGGGCCGCGCGCCGGCTCGGCGCCGCCCCGGGAGACCCGCCCCGGGCCGACAAGCGCCTGCCCGAGATCACCGCGCTCATCGACCCCGCGCAATTCGGGCTGATCACGAGCGCGCGTCCGGGCTTCCTCGTGATCCGCGGAGCCGCCGGCTCGGGCAAGACCACGGTGGCGCTGCACCGCATCGCCTATCTCGCCTACGACGATCCCGAGCTGGACTCGCCGCGCACGCTCTTCCTGGTCTTCTCGCCGGCACTGCGCCGCTACGTGGAGCACGTGCTCCCGGCGCTCGGCGTCCGGCGGGTGGCGATCCGGACCTTCGAGGAATGGGCCCGCGAGCAGCGCCATCGCCACTACCCGAAGCTCCCGCAGCAGGGGCGCATCGACACACCCGCGGTGGTGCGGCGCGTGAAGCTCCACGCGCTCGCCGGCGCGGCGCTCGAGGCGCAGGTGAAGCGCGTCCCCGGTCCGGCCAGCGGCGAGCAGGCGCTCGACGACTGGGCGAGCGTGCTCTCGCAGGGGCGCCTGCTCGCCGAGGCGTGCGCGCGCTCGGCGCCGGGCGCCTTCGGCGCGCGCGAGCTCGAGGCCTGCGCCGAGTGGGGCCTGCGGCGCAACGAGGAGCTCTTCGCGTGGCTCGCGGGCGATGCGGAGGCGCCGGCCGCCCTCGACCCGGAGGACGATGCCCTGCTCCTGCGCGCCTGGCAGCTCCGGGTCGGTCCGCTGCGCGGCAGCGGCGGCCGCGCGCTCGCGTACCGCCACGTGGCCGTGGACGAGGTGCAGGAGTTCGCGCCGCTCGAGGTCCGGATCCTGCTCGAGAGCCTCGACGAGCGGCGCTCGCTCACGCTGGCCGGCGACGCGCAGCAGCTCGTGGCCGAGTCGGGGGGCTTCGGCTCGTGGAGCGATCTGCTCGCGGGCCTCGGCGTGCCCGGCGCCGCCGTCGACACGCTGCGCGTGAGCCACCGCTGCACCCGGGAGGTGATGGACTTCGCGCTCCGCCTGCTCGGGGGACTGCGCCAGGAAGAGGCCGCCGCGGTCGCCACGCGCTCCGGGCCGCCCGTCGAGATCTTCCACTTCGCAGAGCGGGGGGCCGCGGTCGCCTTCCTCGCGGAGGCGCTTCACCGCCTCGCGCGCGAGGAGCCGATGGCTTCCGTCGCGGTCCTCACCCCCGAGGCCGCCGTCTCGGAGCTCTACCACGCGGGGCTCGTCGCGAGCGAGCTCCCGCGCCTGCGGCGCGTCGCCGACCAGGAGTTCACCTTCGCCCCCGGCGTCGAGGTCACCGAGATCGAGCAGGCGAAGGGGCTCGAGTTCGACTACGTCGTGATGGTCGAGGTCGGTGCGGAGTGGTATCCGGATGCGCCCCGGTCGCGCCGCCTGCTGCACGTGGGCGCGACCCGCGCCGTGCACCAGCTCTGGGTCAGCGCGGTGGGCGAGCCGTCGCCGATCCTCCCGCGCTAGGAGCGCTCGCGCTAGTCGAGCGCGTAGACGTAGGTGCCGTCCCGGTCGACGCGACGCTCGGCGCGATGGGCGACGCGCAGGTGCTCCAGGTGGGCGTAGGTCTCGCTCTCGGCCATGGCGCCCCAGTTGCGCGGCGCGAAGAGACGCTCCGAGAAGGCGCGCACGGTCGCGGGCCCGAGCTCGTGGCCGATCGCCCGCAGGCGTTCGAGCCGCTCGTGGTGGTGGCGCTTGATCGCCTCGCTGCGCTTGCGCAGGTCCTCGAAGGGGTGGCCGTGGGCGGGCAGCACGTGGCGGATCCCCGCGATCTCGGCGACGCGATCGAGCGAGTAGAAGAAGGTGCTGAGCGGATCCACGGAGCTCGTGATCCCGGAGATGTGGGGCGTGATCGAGGGCAGCACGTGGTCGCCGGAGAGCATGACTCCGCTCTCCGGATCGTGGAGGCAGAAGTGGTCGGCAGTGTGGCCCGGCGTGTGCACGACGAACCACTCGCGCCCGGCGAGCTCGAGGACGTCGCCGTGCTCCACGGGGTGCGTGATCGTCGGCACGATCGCCGCGCCGAGCCGGCGCATCAGCATCCACTTGAGCCGCGTCCGCAGCGGCGGCCGGGGGCGCTCGCCGCCCCAGGGCGTGCGCCCATCGACGACTCGCGGAGCGGGGCTCGGCTCGGCGGACTCGCGCTCGCGGTCGGCTTCGGCGTCGGCGGCGAGGTCGTCGACGGACACCTCGGGCGCGGGGACGGGCGGCCCGAAGGAGAAGGCCCGGTGCGCGATCACCACGGCGCCCGACTCCTTGGCGAAGCGGCCCGCGCCGCCAAAGTGGTCCGGGTGCGAGTGGGTGACGATCACGCTGTGCACGTGTCGGGTCGAGAGGCCGGCCCGGCGCAGGCGATCCTGGATGGCGCGCCAGCTCGTCGGCCCCGGGAGTCCCGGGTCGACCACCGCCGCCCCGCGACGGTCGAGCAGCGCGTAGCAGTTCACGTGCCCGAGGCCCGGGAGCGAGATCGGGAGCTCCATGCGGAGCACGCCGGGCGCCACCTCGGCGACCTCGCTGCGGGCCGGCTCCTGCTCCTGGCGACGCGCCATCGGGGCACCGTAGTCGATCGCGGCGCCGGCTGCATTGCCTGCCGCTGCGGGTCGGATCGCGGCTACGTTCCCGCGCGTGCGCGCGCCGTGCACCTTCCTGGCCGTGGCCCTCGCGACCGTCGCCTGCGAGCGGCTCCCGCCGCCCCGCGTGCTCCTGCTCGTCACCGTCGACACGCTGCGCGCAGACCACCTCGGCGCCTATGGGAGCGAGCTCCGCCTGACGCCGCACCTCGACGCGCTCGCGGACGAGAGCCTCGTCTTCGAGGCGGCCTACGCCGCCGCGCCGCTGACGGTTCCCTCGATCGCGTCGCTTCTCACCGGGCGCCTCCCCGAGGAGCTCGGCATCCGCAGCAACGAATCGGCCCTGCCCGCGGGCGAGCCGACCCTCGCGACCGACCTGCGCGAACGCGGCTGGCGCACGGCCGCGGTCGTCAGCAACTTCGTCCTGCGCAAGGGCTCGGGGCTCGCGCGGGGCTTCGACCGCTACGACGACGCGCTGCCGCAGCGGGAGGCCGTGCGGCGCTGGCCCGAGCGGAGCGCGCGCGACGCGACGGACGTCGCGCTCGACCTGCTCGACGCCTGCGCGGGAGGGCGCTGCTTCGTCTGGGTGCACTATCAGGACCCGCACGGTCCCTACGACCCGCCGCCCGGACGCCGCGAGCGGCAGCTCCCGCGGGCCAGCCAGGCCGCCGACGCCGCGCGGCGGTTGCCGGTGGCGGCGGACCACGCGGGGATCGGGGCGATCCCGGCCTATCAATACCTGGGCGGCCGCCGCGACGTGGCCTTCTACCGCGCCGGCTATCGGGGCGAGGTCGAGTACGTCGACCAGGAAATCGGGCGCCTGCTCGCCGGAGTGCGGGAGCGCGGGCTCGAGGCGAGCGCGGTGGTGGTCTTCGCGGCGGACCACGGCGAATCGCTCGGCGAGCGCGACGTGTGGTTCGCGCACGGCGAGCACCTGACCGACGAGCAGGTGCGCGTCCCGCTGCTGCTGCGCGTGCCGGGGCGCGCGCCCGCGCGCCGCAGCGACGTCGCGACCCTCGTCGATCTGCGGCCCACCCTGCTGCAGCTGCTCGAGGGGAGCCGGCCCGCAGGCGCCGCGGGGCGGGACCTGTTCGCTCCCGGCGCCGGGCGCGCGGCGAGCCGGCCGTACCTCGCCACGCTGCTCGGCTCCGGGGCGCGCCGCTTCGCGCTGGTCGACGCGGGCCACAAGCTCGTGCTCTCGGAGGATCCTGGCGGCGAGCGGGCGGAGCTCTACCGGCTCGGCCGGGAGGACCACGATCTCGCCGCCGCGTCCCCGGAGCTCTTGGGCTCCCTGCGCGAGCGGCTCGCCTCCGTGCGGCAGGCGCTGGTGACACCCCCCGACGAGACGCCCCAGGCGCTCTCGGCCGAGGAGCGCGCGCGCCTGCGCGCGCTCGGCTACCAGGAGCCGGCTCGGGAGTAGCCTGATACTTTCTCGCACGGAAGGAGATCAGGTGCTCCGGCGTCGTCCGTTTCGTGTGGGTCCCGCTGCGCTGCTCGCAGCGCTCCCGTTCGCGCTCGCCTGCAGCGAGCTCGACCGCATGCGCGTGAAGGCGCACCTCGGCGGCATCGCCTCGCAGCTCCAGCTGGCCCACCGCTACGGCACGGGCAACGGGGTCGAGCGCGACGAGGCCGAGGCCTTCCGCTGGTACCAGCGCGCGGCCCGCCGGGGCAACTCGATGGCGCAGGTCGTGGTGGGGTCGCGCTACGCGCAGGGGCTCGGCGTCGAGCGCGACGAGGCGAAGGCGGCCGAATGGTACTTGCGCGCGGCCGAGCTCGGGAACCCCGACGGGCAGCTCCAGCTCGGTCAGGCCACGCTCGCGGGCCGCGGCGTGCCGCCGGATCCCGCCGAGGGCCTGCGCTGGATCCGGCGGGCCGCGGCCGCGGATCTTCCAGACGCACAGGCGCTGCTCGCGTCGCTGCAGCGGACTGCGGAGCTCGCGACGATGAGCCCCGAGCAGCGACTCGCAGCGCTCGTGGATTCCGCCGATCGGGGCGACCCCGTGGCCCAGACCCAGCTCGCGCGCGCCTACCGCACGGGGGAGGGCGTCGCGCGCGACGTGACGGCGAGTAACCGCTGGCTCGAGCGGGCCGTCGAGCAGGGGCATGCCGACGCGGAGCTCTACCAGGGCTACAGCTACGCGAAGGGAGACGGCTATCCGCTCGACGCCGCGCGCGCCGCCGAGCTCTTCCGGCGCGCCGCCGAGCGCGGTCACGCGGGAGCGCAGCACTACCTCGCCGAAGGGTATCGCGAGGGGCGCGGCGTCGCGAAAGACCCCGCGCAGGCCGCCGCCTGGTACCGCAAGGCCGCCGAGCAGGGGCTCGCGGAGTCCCAGCAGCGCCTCGCGGTGCTCCACACGACGGGCGAGGGTGTTCCCAAGGATCTGGCGGAGGCGCTGCGCTGGTACCGCCTCGCGGCGGAGCAGGGCCGGCCCGCGGCGCAGCACAACCTCGGCACGATGTACTTCCACGGGGACGGCGTCGAGAAGGACGCGGCGCTCGGCGTCGAGTGGTTCCGCAAGGCGGCGGAGCAGGGCCACGCGCTCGCGCAGGGCAAGCTCGGCATCGCCTATCTCCTCGGCGAGGGAGTCGCCCCCGATCCCATCGAGGCCTGGATGTGGCTCGATCTGAGCCGCAGCTCGGGGAACGACGAGGCGCAGAAGATCCTGGCGGTGCTCGACCCGAAGCTCGACGCCGCGCAGCGCAGCACGGCCGCCGAGCGCGCGGAGCGCTGGCGTGCGGAGCACGCGAAGGGCCCGGGGGTCGCCGCTGCGCCGTAGCCGCGCCGCCCGGGGCGCGGCGCTCTGCCTGCTCGCCGCGGCGGAAGGCTGCACGCCGACGGCGCCCGGGCCGCGCGGGCCCGACGTCGTCCTGGTCACCCTGGAGTCGCTGCGGACCGACCGCGTCGGCGCGTACGGCGGGGCGAGTAGCGGCCGGCCCGAGGTCGCGACGACGCCGAATCTCGATGCCTTCGCGGCCGAGGCGACCGTCTACGAGGACGCCCACGCCGTCACCAGCTGGACCCTCGCGGCGCACGCGAGCCTCTTTACCGGGCTCTACCCCTCGGGCCACCAGACGACCGGCCCCCTCGACCGCCTCGACGACTCCTACCCGACGCTCGCCGAGACGCTCGCCGCCCGGGGCTGGCAGACGGCGGCGGTGGTGAGCGGGCCGTACCTGCGCCGCACGCACAACCTCGGCCAGGGCTTCGAGATCTACGACGACTCCTCCGCCTCGATCGCGAACCGCCTCGCGCACGACGACGTGACGAACCCCGCCCTGCTCGACGGGCTGCGGCGCATCCTCGACGCGGAGCGCGACCCGGAGCGTCCGCTCTTCCTCTTCGCGTACTTCTGGGACTCGCATTTCGACTACCTCCCGCCGCCCCCCTGGGACGCCGCCTTCGTCCCCTCCGCTGCCGAGCGCTTCGACGCGCGAGCCCTCGACACCAACGCCGCGATCCACGCGGGCATGGACGCGGGCCGGCTGGCCTGGCTGCGCGCGCAGTACGACGGGGAGATCCGCTGGACCGACGAGCACCTGGGCGCGCTCTTCGCCCTGCTGCGCGAGCGCGGCCTCTGGGACGGCGCGCTCGTGATCGTGACCGCGGACCACGGCGAGGAGTTCTTCGACCACGGCGAGAAGGGTCACAAGAACAACCTCTACGCCGAGACGGTGCGCGTGCCGCTCCTCGTCAAGTACCCGGGGCAGCGCGAGGGGCGGCGCGACGCGCGCCTCGCGAGCCAGGTCGACGTGCTCCCGACCGTCCTCGAGGCCGCGGGCGCCGCGGTCACCTTCCCCGTCCACGGCCGCTCGCTGCGCGCGCCGGACCCCGATCCCGAGCGCGCCGTGCTCTACGAGCTCGACACCTCGCGCTACTACGCCGGGGCCGATGGCAGCATCTCGGCGCAGAGCTCGCCCTGGCGCGCGCTCCGACGCGGCGAGCTCAAGCTCGTCGAGCGGGCGGCTCCAGGCGCGGCGGAGCCGCAGCGGGAGCTCTACCGCGTCTCGCGCGACCCCGCGGAGCGCGACGACCTCGCGGCGCGCGAGCCCGAGCGCGCAGCCGAGCTCGCGCGCGAGCTCCGGGGCGAGCTCGCGCGCGCCGCGGCCGACGCCGCGCGCTACCGCCGCGGCGGCCCGGCCGAGCTCTCGGACGAGGAGCGCACACAGCTGGAAGCGCTCGGCTACTTCGATCGCGAGTCCGCGCCGGGCGGGCCAGGGAGTGAGATCCCGCCACTCCCCCGGGCCTCACCGGCACGCTAGCCCCGAGGGTCCGCGGCGCCCGGAGAAGGCTCGGCGGCCGGCGGCGCGGAGAGCTCGCGCAGCGCGGCGTGGGCGGGCTCGAAGTTCGGGTCGATCGCGAGCGCGCGCTCGAAGTGGCGCCGGGCAGGCTCGGGCCGGCCGCGCAGCGCCTCGATCCGGCCGAGGCTCGCCCAGGCGACGCGGTCGCGGGGCTCCGCGGCGGCGAGCCTTTCGAAGATCGCCTCGGCCTCGTCGAGGTGGCCCTGCGCGATGCGCAGCAGGCCGAGGTTGCCGCGCACAAAGGCGGCATCGGGCTCGAGCGCGAGGGCGCGGGAGAGCGCGGCCTCGGCGGCCGCGAGGTCGCCGCGCTCGAGGTAGACGGTGGCGAGGTTCGACGGCACGCGCGCGTCGGACGGGAGCACGCGCTCCGCCGAGAGCCAGAGGCGGGCCGGGTCGCGCCACTCCGCGGCGCGCAGCGCGCTGCGCGCCATCCCCGCGAGCGCGAGCACCGCGACCGCGCCGATCGCGAGCGCGCGGCGCAGCTCGGGCGCGCGGATGCGGGCCAGGGCGCGCTCTCCCGCCAGCACGGCCAGCAGGACGAAGCCGAGAGACGGCGCGAAGAGCAGGCGCTCGGCGGCGAGCACGCCCACGTCGACCACGTGGGACACCGGGAGCAGGAAGCCGAAGAAGATCGCGAAGGCGCAGAGCGTCGCCCCCCGCCGCGCGCGCACCTCCGCGGGCTCCGCGACCGCGCGCGGCCGGAGCTGGAGGACGGCCGTGCGCAGCGCGAGTGCGGCGAGGCCGAGCACGAGCGCCCAGCCGAGCAGCGAGCCGAGCGTCGGCCGGCGCACGATCCCCACCAGCGCCTGGTAGTAGAAGTCGACCTGGAGCCGGTCGGGGAAGACGAGCAAGCGCAGGTAGACCAGGAAGATCGCGCCCATGGTGGAAAGACGCGTCTCGAGATCGCTCCCCGCGAGCGGCGCGTCGCGCGGTAGGAAGGCGCCGAGCACGGCCGTGCGCAGTGCCAGCGTGGCGGCGAGCACGCCGAGCGAGGGCGCGAGTACGCCGAAGCCCCGCAGCCACGCGCGCGCGCCGCCGGGACGCGGTGGGTCCGCGAAGGCCGCGCGCTGCACGGCAAGAATGCCCGGGAGGACGGCCGCCGATTCCTTGGCGAGGGTGGCGAGGGCCTGGGCGCCGGCCGAGGCGAAGAGCGCCCCGCGCCCGCCGGCCGGCGAGCGGAGCGCCCGCGAGAAGAGGAGCAGCGCGACGAGCGAAAAGAGGAGCGAGAGGAGCTCGCTCCGCCCCGCGACGGCATCCACGGCCTCGCAGTGCACCGGGTGCACGGCGAAGAGCAGCGCGGTCGCGAGCGCGGCCCCGGCGGACATCCGATAGGCGAGAGCGAGGCGGCGCACGAGCAGGACGATCGCGGCGTAGAGCACGGTGTTGGTCGCGTGATAGGCGCGCGGGTGGTCGCCGAAGAGGGCGTGGTCGATCGCGTAGGAGAGGTGCGTCGCCGGCCGGTAGAGCGCGCGCTCGGGCTGATCGGGGGGGAAGGGGGCCAGCAGCGCCCGAGCCGCCGCGCCGGGCGAGCGCAGGCTCGCGTTCGCGGACACGAAGTCGACGTCGTCCTGGGCGAGGCCCGCGTCCGGCGGCGGCCAGTGGACGAGCAGGCTCGCCGCGAGGAGGAGCCCCGGCGCGGCGAAGCGCCTCACGGCTCTCCCTCGCCCGGGAAGAGCGGGCCGGGCAGCGGAACGGCGTCCACGGTCACGACCCCCGGCGTCGGCGGCGTGGGCCGCGGCTGCGCGGCGATCACGACGCGCACGGGATGCGCCGGCAGGGCGAGCTCGGCCCAGGCCTGCACGCTGTAGTCGCTCATGCCGAGGGCGCTCCGGATCCCGACCTCCCCGATCGGCTTCGCTTCGCCGAGCGGGAGGCCGGGCACGGCGATCGTCGTGCCCGGGGGCGCCGCCGCCACGGCGTCGCGCAGGCGCGCGAGGAAGTCGCGGGCCTGCGCGCTCGCGGTCCGCCACTCGGGGTAGTCGTGGCCGAGGGCCGAGTAGCGCAGGTGCGTCCCGAGCAGAAGGGCGGCCACGACGCCCGGGACGAGCGCGGCGAGGCGGCGGCGCGCGCGCGCGGCCGCGAGCGCGCCGCTCGCCAGCAACCCGAGGCCGAGCGCATACGGCGGCAGGAAGGGCGCGGCGTACCAGGCCGCGCGCACGCCCGAGACGCCGGAGAGCGCGAGGAGCAGCGCGAGCCAGAGCCCGACCAGGGCGAGCACGCGGCGCGGCGGGGCGGCGTCCGCCCGCGCGGCGCCGGAGCGCGTCGCCAGCGCGAGGCCCGCGGCCGCACCCACGGCGAGCGCGAGGCCGGCGGCGAGGTCGAGCGGGGGCGAGCCGAAGAGGGGCTGCGGCAGGAGCAGCGACCGCGCATAGTCGGGCAGCTGGAGGAGCCCCCGCAGCACGCCGGCGGCGAGCGCGGACTCCGGGTGCCCGCCGAGCCCGCCGAGCGCCGCGACGCGCGCCGCGAGGAGCATCGCCATGCCCGCGGCCGGAAGAGCCGCGGCACGCAGCGCCGCGGCGGCGCGTTCGCGCCGCGACGCGCGCTCGGGCAGGATCCACGCCGCTCCCGCCACGAGCGGCAGCGCCACCGCGCCGATCTCCTTCGAGGCGGTCGCCAGCACCACGCACAGGGCGGTCCAGACCGCGCTCCTGCGGCGCGCCGGCCCCCCGAGGCAGGCGAGCAGCGACGCCAGCGTGAAGAGCGTCGCGAGCATCTCCGCGCGGCGTGCGGCGGCCGGGAGCCACTCGAGCTGGAGCGGGTGCAGGGCGAAGGCCGCGCTCGCGATCCACGCGCCCGCCCCGGCGCCGAGCAGGCGCACGGCGAGGGCGAAGACGGCGACGATGCCGGCGGCCAGCACGAGCAGGTTCGTGAGCTGGTAGCCGAAGGGCTCGAGGCCCCAGAGCGCGTGGTCGAGCGCGAAGGAGAGGTTCGTGAGCGGGCGGTAGAAGCGGCCGCCGGGATAGCGGCCGTCCATCAGCTCCTCGCGGAAGGTGCCCGCGAGATCTCCGGGGCTGCGGATGCGGCTCGCCGCGATCGTGGGATAGCTGTCCCAGCCGAGGAGCTCGAGGCCGAGCACGCCGCGATACGCGAGCGCCGAGGCGCCGAGCACGAGCGCGAGGCCGAGGAGGCTGCGTTGGCTCCCGTGCACGCGGCGCCAGTATACTGGCCTGGTTCGCGATGCCCGGTGGCTTCCGTCGCGCCGTCTCCAACCCGGCCTACGCCTTCGTCGCGCGCTTCGCGCTGCTCCTCGCGGGCCTGGCGGCGCTCTATCCGATCGCCACCCGCCGCTGGTTCTTCGCCATCGAGGCGCTCAACGCCGCGACGGCCGGCGTCCAGTACCTCGTGCTGCGCGCGCTGGGAGCCGAGTCCTCGCTCGAGGGCAACCTCGTCCGGCTCGGCGACTTCGGGGTGCGCATCATCGAGGAGTGCACGGGGATCTTCGAGGCGATCATCTTCGTGGCGGCGGTCCTCGCGTTCCCGACCAGCCTCGCGAAGAAGGCGATCGGGGTCGCGCTCGGCGTGCCGCTGCTCTACCTCTTCAACGTCGCGCGGATCCTCGTGCTGCTCGCGGTCGGGCGCTCCTGGCCCGAGGTCTTCGAGTTCATGCACCTCTACTTCTGGCAGGCCACGCTGATCCTGATGATCACCTCGGTGTGGCTGCTCTGGATCTTCAAGGTGGTGCGCCATGAGCCGCAAGCCCGTCCGGCTCCTCGCTGAGCTCGCCCTGCTCTCCGCGGCCCTCACCGGGCTGTGGCTCGCCTTCGGCCAGACCGCCTACGAGGCCTTCTTCGCGCAGGCCGCGCAGCCGCTGCTCGCGGCGCTCGACGTGCCCAACGTTCCCGACAGCCCCGCGCGCCGGCGCTTCGTGAGCTACGTGCCGTTCCTGGTGCTGATGCTGGGGACCCCGGGGCTCGAATGGCGGCGGCGCCTCGGCGGCATCCTGCTCGGCGTGCCGCTGATCTTCGCCTGCCACGTGGGCCTCGTGGCGGTGGAGTGGCTCTCGCACACCCGCCATCGCCCGACCCCGGACTCCTTCTCGACCGTCCTGCCCGCGGCGATCTTCGCAGACGCCTTCCCCTTCGCGCTGTGGGCGCTCTTCGCCGACGACGTCCTCCGCGGCCTGCTCTCGCGAGCGACGGCGCGGACGGATGGCGGCCGGGAGCGAGGCCGAGCAAGCGCCGCAGGCGCGCGCAGCGAGGCGAAGCCGAGCGGAGACGAGCACGATCATCCAGCTCGAAGGCCCGTCAAAAGAACGGGTCGTCGTCGGCGACGGGCGAGAGAGCGATGGGATGCGGGGCGTAGTCCAAGCCCGCGTCCCAGCCCGGGATGGCGCGGGCCTGCACGAGCCAGGATTCGGCCAGGCTGTCCTCGAGCACGATGGAGCTGCCGTCGAAGGCCTCGGCGATCGACTCCCAGAGCTCGCGGCCGCCCTTCTCCCACCAGATGGGCGCCGCGCACTCGTAGTCGATCGAGAGGCGTAGCATGGCGCCATGGTAGCCCACGTGCCGTCCGGGACGCGGCGGCCCCCGGGGAAGGGCGCCCGGGCGCGGCCGGTGCGGTGTAGGATGGGGCCCCTCGGAGCCCGAAGGAAAGGAGAGTTCCATGCGACGCTTTGCCATCGCACTCGCCCTCGGGGCGGCGCTCCTGTGGCCGATCTCGAGCGGGGCGGACGCCGGAGAAGGCGAGGGCGAGGCGGACGCCGCGGGGTCCGGCGGCGGCGAGACGGCCGCCGAGGAGGAGGAGGCGGCGGAGCCGGAGGCGGAGGAGGACGAGGAGCCGGGCTACCTCGCCGCGTACGCCGAATCGGTGCGGACGCGCGTGCTCACCGGGATCAACGGTCTCGTGACCGCGCCCGCGGACCCGGTGATGGCGACGGTCGGGCCTCCGCAGGCGTTCGCCAAGGCGGGATACCTGCGCCGACCGCTCGGCTTCGCGAGCGGGTGCCTGCTGATGCTCTACCGGGCCTTCTCCGCGGCCGTCGACCTCGGCTTCGCGCCGCTGCCGGAGTTTCCGGTGGTGAGCCCCGTGCCCCGCTACAAGCTGATTCCGGGCTTCCAGCACGAGGACGAGTAGCGGCTCCTGCCGGCCGCGGGGGACCGGGGGCACTCAGCCCAAGGCCGCGTCCGACCGATGCGCCCCGCATGGCGCGCCGCGCGGTTGCCGTCCTCTCGGTCGCCCTCGGGCTCTGCACGGGGTGCTTCGTGTTCGACGAGATCGACCAGGGGCGCGAGCTGATGAAGAAGCACTCCGGGCGCAACCCGCGCCCCGCCGCGACCGCGGAGCCAGCGGCTCCCGACGAGGACGAAGGGCCGGGTCTGCTGGCGAGGGTGCAGCAGTACCTCCAGGATCGCCGCGAGTCCTCCCAGGCCGAGCGCGATCCACAGGACGAGATCGTGACCTGCGATCTCGAGGACGGCCTGACCTTCACTTACGCATCCGACTGCCTGGCCCGCGGCGGCACGCCGCGTTAGGAGCCCCTTCGCGTGGCGGCCTGCGCGCCGCGCTGATACTCCTTGGACGAGCCTTCGAAGAGCGAGGTGGCATGCGGGAGCTCCTGCTGGCGCTCGGGTGCCTCGGGATCGCGATCGCACCGGCGTCGGCGGGCGGAGCCGACGGCGGCCTCCTCGATCTCGACGATCCGAAGGTGCAGTACGAGGTCGGGATGTCCCACCTGACCGGCAAGGGCGGGCGCAAGGACCCCGCGGAGGCGATGACCTGGCTGCGCAAGGCGGCGCTCCGCGGCTACGCCGATGCCGAGGTACAGCTCGGCATCTGCTACCAGCAGGGCCTCGGCGTCGAGCGGGACCTCGAGCAGGCCTTCACCTGGTTCTCGCGGGCCGCCGCTCAGGGCAACGCGCGCGGCGAGCTCCAGGTCGCTCTCGCCTATCGGCGCGGACACGGTGTGGCGCGGGATCCCGGGGAGCAACTCGCCTGGCTGCGCAAGGCGGCCGAGAACGACCATCCGAGGGCGCAGCTCGAGCTCGGGGTCGCCTATCGCGAGGGCTACGGGGTCCCGCCCGATCCGGCGCAGGCCGCGTTCTGGATCGGGCTCGCCGTCGACCGGGGGAGCCGCGCGGCACGCCTCATGTACGCGGGCGCGCGCGGCCAGCTCGACGCCGCGCAGCTCGCGGAGCTCGACCGGCGGCTCGAGGCCTGGAAGCGGGAGCACCCGGCGGCGGAGTCGGCCTCGGACTCGTAGGGTTCTCCCACACTGCGATCCAGGCCCGCGGCGCTCGCGGCGCCGCGCGTGCCGCCTCGCCCCAGAAGAACTCGGTCCGCTCCGCGCCGTGGAGGTTGATCTGTCCGACCTGGACCCAGCCGCGCGCCACGCGCTCGCGGTACCAGTCGAGCAGCCGGTTCTCGACGCCGGGTGCGGGCCGCCACGAGATCCCCATGTTCACGAAGACCACGTAGCGCGGCGGCGCGGCCTCGAGGTCCGCGATCATCTCCTGCTGCATGCTCGCCGCCCAGGGATGGGCCTGGACCAGCTCGTAGCTGAGGATGTAGGGGGTGGCGGCCCGCCGGCCGGCGTAGAAGTAGATCTGCGGCTCCGAGCCGAGCACCGCGATGCGATCCGCGGGCGCGCTGTGCTCTCGAATCCAACGGGCGATCTCCTCCGCCTCGGAAAAGGGGTTCGCGCCGTGGAGCGCGCGGCTCGCCGCGCGCGCATCCATGCGCAGCAAGAGCTCGCGGTCGCCCCAGAGCGCGGCCGTCACCACGAGCGCGACGAGCGCGATCCGCGCAGCGCAGCGCGCGCCCGCCGCGCGGAAA
Source organism: uncultured Spirochaetales bacterium (assembly GCA_964624475.1). GTDB lineage: Bacteria > Myxococcota_A > UBA9160 > UBA9160 > SMWR01 > CAZUYC01. Next base: position 27,826 of record CAZUYC010000111.1, read on the forward strand.
GGCTCGGCCAGCGCGCTCGCCGCGAGGCCCGCGAGCAGCGCGCCGGGGGGAAGCAGGAGCAGGAAGTGCTGCGGCCGGAAGCGGAGCCCGGCGGCCACGGCGGCCGCGGCGGACGCGAGCCAGAGCAGACCGAATCCCGCAGCGGGCCGCAGGCGCGGCGAGCGGAGCCCGGCGGCTGCGCCCAGCGCGGCGAGGGCCCAGACGGGTGCCGCGCCGCGAAGCGCGCGCGGGAGCTCCTCGCCGAGGGTCGCCCACAGGACGGCGGGCGGGGGCGCCGTGGCGTAGGCGAGCGGGTAGACGACCGTCCAGAACCAGAAGCTGGCGAAGCTTCCCGCTTGCCACAGCGCGAGGCCCGCGGCGAGGGTCGGGATGCAGGCCGCGGCCGCACACGCGCATGCCGCGCGCGCGGCAGGGGCGCCGGCCCGGCGCGCCGCGAGCCAGGCGAATGCGACGCCGCACGCCACGAGCGGTGCCGCCGTCTGCTTCACCAGGAAGGCCAGGCCGAGCAGGAGGCCGCCCCAGGCGGCGCGACGCAGGCGCGGCGGGCGGGCGAGCACCAGGAACCCCGCGATCGCCGGCAGGATCGCGAAGTGCTCGGTGTTCGCGACGAGGCCGAGCATGCCCGATGCGAGGCAGAGCGCCGCGAAGACGACGGCGGCGCTCGCGCCGGTCGCTTCGTCGGCGAGGCGGCGACCGAGCCGGTAGAGGAGGGCCGCGCTCGCCGCGTTCGTGATCGCGAGCCCGATCCGGATCGCGGCGGCGCTCTCGCCGAACGCGGCCAGGAAGGAGGCGTAGGCGAGGAAGATCCCCGGCATGCGCATCTCGTAGGCCTCGGCGTAGAGCGGAACCCCGGCGAGCAGGAGCTGCGCGACGTACGCGTAGTCCCCCTCGTCGCGCTCGAGCGGCAGGTCGAGCAGCCGCCAGCGCAGCGCGCCCGCCGCGAGGATCGCCGCCGCCACCAGCAAGGCCGCGGAGCGGCCGCGCAGCGAGCCGAAGGCGAGCGAAGTGCGGGCCCCCGCCTGAACGTGCGCATCGCCTCCGCCAGCTACCCCGGCGACGGCACGCAGCTCGAGGCCCTCGAGCGCTGTCTCGAGGCCCGGCTCGAGGCCGGCCGCCGGAGCATCGTGGCCTCGCTCGGTCTCGATCGGCTCTCGCTAGCGGACGCCCTGCGTACGCTCTTGCGCGAGGGCGCGAGCGCGCGCGCCGAGACGGCCGAGCAGCTCGTGCGCTTCGCGCTCGCGGAGGTCGGGCGCCGACCGCGCGAGCGAAGCCTCTCCTACGTCGCACCCGGGGAGGCGCTGGCCGACCCTGTCCGCGCCGCGCTCGAAGCGCTCCGGGGCGTGCGCGCCCGCGCGGAGATGATCGTCCTCGGCGGCGCGCCGCCGCCCGAGGACGCCGCGTGGATCG